>JABEUV010000223.1 GCA_013044195.1 Elusimicrobiota bacterium
CGCGCGTGGGGCCTTTGGAGCAGGAAATTCTGCTGGACCTTCTGCCCAAGGACCCGACCGACGCCAAGAACGTCTACCTGGAAATCCGCGCCGGCGCGGGCGGAGAGGAGTCCGCGCTGTTCGCCGCCGAACTGCTGCGCGCCTACACCCGCTTCGCGGAGTCCCGCAAGTGGCGCGTGGAAACGCAGGAATACTCGCAGACCGGGCTCAAGGGTCTGAAGCAGGCCGTCGTGTTCGTGGAGGGCAAGGACGTGTTCTCCTGGCTGCGGCACGAGGGCGGCGTGCACCGCGTCCAGCGCGTGCCCGCCACCGAGGCCGCGGGTCGCGTGCACACGTCCACGGTCACCGTCGCGGTGATGCCGGAAGTCGAGGAGACCGGCGAGATCGTCATCCGTCCCGATGAGTTGAAGCTGGACACCTACCGCGCCGGCGGCGCGGGCGGTCAGAACGTCAACAAGGTGGAGACCGCGGTGCGCATCACGCACCTCCCCAGCGGCATCATCGTCGAATGCCAGGAAGAACGCTCTCAGGGCCGCAACCGCGAGAAGGCCATGCGCCGTCTCTACGCGAAGCTGGCCGACATCGAGCGCGAGAAGGCCTTCGCGCAGAACGCGTCCGCGCGCCGCTCCCAAGTGGGCACCGGCGATCGTTCCGAGAAGATCCGCACGTATAATTTCCCGCAAAGCCGCGTGACCGACCACCGGCTGGAGCGTTCCTGGCACAATCTGGCCGAGATCATGGACGGCGCCCTGGGTCCCGTGTTCGAGGCCCTGCGCGAGGAGCAGCGGCGCCTGAAGCTGGAGGCGGCGGGGTGAGCGGCCGGGGTGCTTCGTGAACGTCGCCGCTTGGCTGGCGAAGGCGGAGAGTTTCCTTGAGGAGCGCGAGGTCCCGGAGGCGCGCGCCAGCGCGGAGTTCCTCCTGGGCGACGTGCTGGGCGTGGGGCGCGCCAGCGCGGCGTCGCGCGGCCTCCAGGACCTCTCTGAAAAGCAGGGCTACCGCTTCTGGCGCCACGTCAAGGAGCGCGGCCGCCGCTTGCCCATCGCCTACATCCTGGGCTGGCAGCCGTTCCTGGGCCTGCGCATCGAGGTCACGCGCGACTCCCTGATCCCGCGTCCGGAGACCGAGGAACTGGTCATCGAGTGCGAGCGGCTGATCCAGGCGTCGCAAGTTCCCGCGCCGAAAATCGTCGAGATCGGCACGGGCACCGGCTGTGTGGCCATCGCGCTGGCCCAGCTCATTCCCAGCGCCACGGTGTTCGCCACCGACGTCAGCGATCAAGCTCTGGCGCTGGCGCAGAAAAACGCCATCGCCCTGCACTCCCACCAACGCATCCGCTTCGTGCGCGAGGATCTGTTCTCCGGCCGCCCCGGCCTGCGCGGCTGGGCCGACCTGCTGGTCTCCAACCCGCCGTATATCCCCACGGCGGACCTGGACGACCTGGAGCCGGAAGTCCTCATGGAGCCGCGCCTGGCCCTCGACGGCGGCAAGGACGGCCTAGTCGCGATTCGCGCCATCGTCGCCGTGGCGCCGAAAATGCTCAAGCCCGGCGGCTTTCTAGCGCTCGAAATCGAGTCGCGCCAAGGCCCCGCCGTGTCTCAGCTTCTCCACGCCGCCGGCTTCGAGGGCGTCCTGATCAAGAAGGACGCGTCGGGCCGCGACCGCATCGCCGTCGCCCGGGTGGTCGAAAACGCCTGAACGCCGACGCGCCCCCGGCCGGACGGCCGGGGGCGCCGCGTTGTCAGGCCGCGATCAACGCGTCGAGCCGTTGTTTGATGGCCGCTTTAGACTGAACCCCGACCATCTGTTCCACCACCTTGCCGCCCTTCACGAACACCAACGTGGGAATGGCCGACACGCGCAGGGCCGCCGCGGTCCCCGGATTCTCATCCGTGTTCAGCTTGCCGACCACCGCCTTGCCCGCGTACTCCTTGGCCAGCTCCTCGACCACTGGCGACAGCGCGCGGCACGGGCCGCACCACGGCGCCCACAAGTCCACCAGCACCGGCTTGTCCGACCCCAGCACTTC
Organism: Elusimicrobiota bacterium; assembly: GCA_013044195.1. Lineage (GTDB taxonomy): Bacteria > Elusimicrobiota > Elusimicrobia > UBA1565 > UBA9628 > GWA2-66-18. The sequence goes on from JABEUV010000223.1 coordinate 2,027, forward strand.
TTTTTCGAACGTCGCGTCCGTCACTTTGATTTCGCTCATACCGCCTCCTTGATTCTTAAATGTTGAGTCTTAAAATAGGGCGAAAAAATTACACCGCCTCTCGCGCCAGCTCCGCGACCTCCCGCAGCTGCGCCGCCGTGCCGCCGGACTTGGCCAGCGCGCGCAGTCCCAGCACCGCCGCGAACAGAAAGCGCGCGGCTGCGCGCGCGTCGCGGCGCGTGCGCAGGCTGCCGTCCGCGCGGCCGCGCAGGAGTGCGGCGTGCAGCGCGCCCTCTAGGCGCCGGCGGTTGTCGGCCACGCAGCGCGCGGCCGCCGCGTCCACCGCGGCGCGCTCCATCGCCGCGTTGGCCAAGAGACAGCCCGAAGGATCCCGCGCGCACTCCGCCAGCGCCAACGCGAAAAAGCGCTCCAGGGCTTTGCGCCCGGTGGGTGCCGCGTCCAGTTCGGCCAGCAAGCGCGCCGCGCGCGTGGAATCATAGCGCCGCAGGCTTGCCAGGTACAGCGCGTGCTTGTCGCCGAACGCCCCGTACAGGCTTGCGCGGCGCAGGCCGGTGGCCTTTTCCAGATCATCGACCGACGCCGACGCGTAGCCCTTCGCGCGGAACACCTCCGCGGCCTTGTCGAGAACCGACTTGGAATCGAATCCGCGCGGACGGGCCATGAAGGTATTATAGACTGATCGTTCAATAATGTCCAGTCTCTGTTTTACGTCGGAAAAACTTGATTCTCTCGACGAGAAATGCTATAGTACCCAACAGCATTCCACCCAGGAACGCTAAAAGACGATAAAAGATGGACATCCCGTCCTTGCGCGAGGCCCCATGCACCTGAAATCGATCGACATCTCCGGCTACAAGTCCTTCGCGCTGAAGACCCACGTGGACTTGGAGCCCGGCATCACGGGCGTCATCGGGCCCAACGGCTGCGGCAAGTCCAACGTGATGGAGTCGGTGCGTTGGTGCCTGGGCGAGATGTCGTGGAAGTCCCTGCGCGCGGACTCCATGACGGACGTGATCTTCGCGGGCACCTCCAAGCGCCCGCCGCTGTCCATGGCCGAGGTCACGCTGACGTTCGACAACGCCAACTCCCTTCTGCCCGTCGATTACTCCGAGGTCACCATCACGCGCCGTCTGTTCCGCTCCGGCGAGTCGCAGTATTTCCTGAACAAGACCCAGTGCCGCCTGCGCGACATCCGCGAGATGTTCCTGGACACGGGCCTGGGCGGCGACGGCTACGCGATCATCGACCAGGGCGGCGTCGATCAGATGATCCGCGCCAAGCCTGAGGACCGGCGCGCGTTCTTCGACGAGGCCGCGGGCGTGGCCAAGTACAACGCCAAGCGCGACGAGGCCCTGCGCAAGCTTGAGCGCGTGGACTCCGACCTGGGCCGCCTGCAGGACTCCGTGGTGCTCATCGAGGAGCAGGTCAAGAAGCTGGACAGCGACGCGCGCCGCGCCAAGCTGTACGCCAAATATAAAGAAGAGCTGGCGGCCATGGAAGCCGCGCACGTGTTGGAGCAGGCGGCGTCCATCGAGACGGAACTGGCGGCCATGCAGGAACGCGTGGGCCCCGTCGAGCAGCTTTTGGGGGAGCGCCGTTCTCAGATCGGCGCCGAGGGCGCCAATTATGCCGCGCTGAACCTGGAGAAAGCGTCCGAGCAGAACCGCTTCATCGAGGCCAACGCCCGCGTGGCCGAGATCAAGACCGAGATCGGCCGCTTGGACGAGCGCGTTCGCGCCGCCGAGGCCGCCGTCGCGGGCATGGACGCGCGTCTGGAGTCCTGCCGCGTGGAGACGGCGACCGCGGCCGCGCGCGCGGCGTCGATCGAGCCGGAGCGCGAGCGCGTGGCCGCGGCCATCGCGGCGGCCGAGGCGGCGCTGGCCGAGGCGAAGGCGCGCGTGGAGTCCGCCGCCGCGGAGTTCGCGGCGGCCGAGAGCGGCATGCGCGAGGCGCAGTCCCTGCGCGACGGCCTGGCGCGTCAGGCTCAGGGCCTGCAGCAAGAGGTCCACGATTTGGGCCGCGCTCTGTCTTCCGCGGAGTCCGATTTCACCCGCGCCGAGGCCCGCGCCCGCGCCGCTCTGCGCGGCCTGGAGCGCGACGAGGCCGCCGCCGCCGAGGCGCGCGGCCGCATTGCGGAGGCGGAAGCCCAGCGCGACGCCAGCGCCGTGCGCGCCGCCGAAGCGAAAGCCGCCGCGGAGGCCGCGGAGTCCGCCGTCGAGACGTTGCGCGCGCGTCAGGCTGAGTTGTCCGAGGAAAATTCGCGCCTGCGCTCCGAGTCCGCGCAGACGTCGGCGCGCGTCCAGGCGCTGGAAAGCCAGGGCGGACGCAACCCGTATTGGGTCGGCGCGCAGGCGGTGCTGGGCGCGGCCATCCCCGGCGTGGTGGGCACGGTGCGCTCCCTGCTGAACGTCGACGATACGCTGAAGCCCGCCTTGGAGGACGTGCTGGGCGAGCGGCAGTTCGCGGTCGTCGTCGAGGACTCCACGGCGGCGCGCGCCGGCGTGGAGCTGGTGGAGGCCTCCGGGGCCGGACGCGTGCGCTTCCTGGTGCTCTCCGCCGTGCCGGAGATTTCCGCCAAGGCCCTGCCCGCCGAGGCGAAGTCCGTGCTGGAGCGCCTGCGCTATGAGCCGCGCCACGAAAAAGTTCTGCGCTTCCTGCTGGCCGACGCCTATGAGCTGGACGGCAAGCTGTTCGGCGAGCACTGGGTCTACGGCGGGGCCGCGCCGAAGGACGGCGTGCAGCCTTCCCTGGCGGACCTGGCGGACCTGAAGCAGAAAACCGCGGCGCTGGAGACGCAGAGCGCGGAGCTGGTCGCCGCGCGCGCCCAGGCGGACGCGGCGCTGGTGGAGGCCGTGGCCGCGTCCCGCGCGGCCGCGCAGGCGTTGGCCGCGGAGTCCGGACGTCTCCATGGACTGGAGGCGCGCGCCGCGCAGTTGACGCAGTCCCTGGAAAACCACAGCCGCAACGTGGAGATTTCCACCACGGATTCGGCCGCCGCGTTGGCCGAGGGTTCTTTGGCCAAGGAGCGCATCGCCGAGGCCAAGACGCGCCGCGCCGAGGCCGAGGAAAAAGCCGCGACCGCCCGCGCCGCCGAGGCGTCCGCCGCCGAGGCGCTGTCCGCCGCGCGCGAGGCGCTGGCCGGACGTCGCGCCGAGCATCAGGGTGTGGAGGACCGGCGCCGCGGCGTGGAGGCGGAGCTGGCCGCGCATGCCGACGGACGGCGCCGTCTGGAAGACGAGGCCGCAGCACTTGCGGCGCAGACCGCGCGCCTGGCCGCGGAGGCAGCGGAGTTGGAGCGGCGCAAGGCCGAGACTTTTGAATCCCGGGAGCGCATGCGCGCCGAGATCGCCGCTCACGGCGAGACCTTGGCCGCGCGCGAAAACGAGGCCAAGTCCGTCTCCGAGCGCCTGCAGGACCTGCAGAACCGGCTGGACGCGCTGGACGCGCGCCTGAAGACGCTGCAGGCCGAGCACGACCAGGCCCAGGCGGACCTGCACCAGCACGAGGTCCACGCGACCGCGCTCAAGAGCAAGTCCGACCTGCTTAAGACGCGGCTCTGGGACGACTGGCAGATCACGCTGGAAGAGGCGAAGGGAAAATATAAGGACATCGTCGCCGACGTGGAGAAGATCGACACGTTGCGCCGCCGCATCACGAACATGGGCAACATCAACATGGCCGCGCCCGAGGAGTATGCGGCGTTGACGGAAAAGCACCGCTTCCTGCTGGACCAGATCAACGACCTGCTCAAGGCCAAGGACGATCTGCTGGCCGCGATCTCCAAGATCAACGGCGCCACGCGCGAGAACTTCCGCCAGACCTTCGCGGACGTGCGCGAGCACTTCCGCCGCCTCTACGGCGTGCTCTTCGAGGGCGGCGAGGCCGACCTGGTCCTGACCAACCCCGAGGACATCCTGACCACCGGCGTGGAGATCGTGGCCCAGCCGCCGGGCAAGAAGCTGCAGAGCATCACCTTGCTCTCCGGCGGCGAGAAGACCTTGACCGCGATCGCCCTGCTGTTCTCCTTCTTCATGGTCAAGCCCTCGCCGTTCTGCATGCTGGACGAGGCCGACGCCGCGCTCGACGACGCCAACATCGAGCGCTTCGCCGCGTTGGTGCGCGAGTTCCAGAAGAAGACCCAGTTCCTCATCGTCTCCCACAACAAGCGCACCATGGAAGCCGCCGACGTGATGTACGGCGTGACCATGGAAGAGAAGGGCGTCAGCCAGCTGGTCTCCATCGACTTCCGCAAGAAGTCCGTCCCCGACCGCGAGGCGCACTCTCTGAAAGTCGAGGCCCAGGGCCCGTTCGCGGGTCCGCAGCCGCAGGCCGCCTCGTCGGACGCCGTGGCCGTCGCGGAACCGGCGGTCGCCGAGGAGCCGCCGTTGGTCGCCGCGGCGGAAATGACCGACGCCCCGGACGCTCCCAACGCCGAGGAAGCTTCGAACTCTTAAGCGGCGGCGAGCGTCGCGAAAATCCCGCTCAAAAAGAGGAGGGCGCGCGAGTGATCGCGCGCCCTCCTTTGGCTTGAATCGGAACGCTCGTCAGGGATTGGGAAGAGAGTCTATTGATTTTGCCCACCAGCGGATCTCGTCCGCCAATCCGGCGGCCCCGGCTTGAGCGGACACGGCGCTGGGGGTCCCGTCGGTCACATAGCCGCTGATGTAATCGAACTGCGGATTCGTCACATAGCCCGTGATAAGGCCCTTGTTCTTGTCGAGAAAGTAGAAGATCATGACGTTCGGATCCGTCTCGCTCCGGTTGAAATAGTGAAAATGGACGGTGTCTCCATCGTCGCTGCCGTTGAACTGGCGGAAAGTCATGGTCTCTCCGGGCCGGGTCAGGCCGAGGAACTGGGTGATGATCGGATCGAAGGCCATGTCGGCGCCGATCTTCCTATTGTAACCATCGATTTTATTCATCTGCTCAGCGGTCAAAACGGCATGATCCAGCATTTGCGCCGATGCCGAGACGAAGGCCGCCGGTACCGCTCGAGGTTGGGCGCTCTGACTTGCCTGGCGGATAGTCGTGAGCGCTTGTTGAAAGGCGGCGGGGAGGGCTTCCGGTCCGGCCGCGGCGGAGATGAAGCCTTGCGGGGCGGTGGAGAGAAGCGCGGCCGAAAGCATGGACGAGAATACGAACGAAAGCATGGCGCTGTTTTTGCGGCTCAGCATCAGAAGGTCTCCTTGGTTCGGTTGTGTCCGGACCTGCTGAATGATACCCGCCGGTATTGTCGGCGTCATGAGGCGAGAGGCCTAAGCGCGTGAGGACATTTGGACCTGTATTTTTTTGACGTTGGACCTAATGACAATTCGCGACCTTGACAGTTTTGGGAGCCGGGGTTACACTCGGGCTTATTCCCATTATGAGATATCTCGCTTTTTTCGTTTTTCTTTTTTCGTCGACGGCAGCTACTGCGATGCAGTTAGATACTGGATCGAATGGCAATGGAAACACGGCTTCAAAACCGGAGTCGCATGCCGGCGACGGCTCTTCCACCAACACAAACGGAGCAGCCGCGGCCGCGGGAACGGTCGCCGGAGCGGGTGCCGTCGTGGGCGCCGCCTCCGGGACCAACGCGGTACCTAATGATTCTACGCCGCTGGGTGCCGGGACTGCGGCTCTTGGCGGAAATAGCGTTCCCGTTGCGAGCGGCAACGGAGCCACGACGGCCCTGAACGGGGCGCCGGCGCCGGCGCC
>JABEUV010000224.1 GCA_013044195.1 Elusimicrobiota bacterium
GGCTTCCATTTTTCGACGGCCTCGATGCTCTGGCCGTCGCGGCGCAGGCGGAAGCGGCGGCGCAGGGCGCGGCCGTCGCCGCGCAGGGCGTCGCGCTCGTCTTCCAAAAGGCCCACGCGTTCCTGATGGGCCATGAAGTCCACGAAGGCCAGCGCGTCGGCGACGGTGGGCGCGGCTCCGCGCGGTTGGGAGTGCGGCGCGTAGGCCAAAAACAGCGCGCGGTAGCGCGTGCCCAGCAGGCGCACGGTACGCGGCAGATGCTCGGCGGCCTTCCAAAGGCGCGCGACGGGTTCGGCGGTGGCGTCCATCCTCGGGCAGTTTAGCAGGTCCCGCCCGGGCCGTCAAGCGCGCGTCTCCGGGGGTGTGGACAAGTGGATAAGTCCGGGGATAGTCATCGTTTCGTCATAGCGGTGCCAGTCTTTAGAATATTATTCCCCTCTGGAGACTATATTCTAAAGCATGGCACCGGCATTATCGCGACCTTCGCTATTTCTGGGCCTTTGGACCCATAAATGTATGGTCGCAGCGTCTCTCGTGACGGCCGAATTGGTATCATCGCCCATGGCCCTCCAGGAAGTCTTCGCCGCGGACGGGGCTTTGGCTCGGGTGTTGCCGGGCTGGGAGCCGCGCGCGGCGCAGGAAGAGATGGCGCGGGCCGTGGGGCTGGCGCTGGACCGCGAGGAAGGCCTGGTGGTGGAGGCCGGAACCGGGGTGGGCAAGTCCCTGGCCTACCTGATTCCGGCGGCTCTGTGGGCGGTGCGCGGGGCGCGGCGCGTGCTGGTGTCCACGCACACGCGGGCGTTGCAGGAACAGCTCATCGGCGGGGACTTGCCGGTGGTGGCGCGCGTGCTGGCGGAGCTGGGCCTGCCGCTCAAGTCCGCCATGCTGATGGGCGCGGACAATTATTTGTGCGTGCAGAGGCTGACCAACCTTCGCCTGCGTCCGGACGCCGCGTCCGGCGAATGGGCCGAGACGCTGACGCGCTTGGACGCGTGGTCGCGCGGCGCGCAAAGCGGCCATCGCTCCGTCTTGCCTGAAGTCCTGCCGCAAAGTCTGTGGGAGCGGGTGGCGCGCGACACCGACGTGTGCCTGGGTCCCTCGGGTCCGGCGTGGGAGCGCTGTCTGTGGCGGCGCGACCGGGAGCGCGCGGAGAAAGCGCACATCGTGGTGGTCAATCACGCGCTCCTGCTGTCCGGCGCGCGCCTGCCCCCCTTCGACGCGCTGATCATCGACGAGGCGCACAATTTAGAAGAGGCCGCCACGTCGCGCTACGGCAGTGAAGCGTCGCTGGGGCGCGTGGTCGCGCTGACCGATGAGGCGCGGCTGTCGGCGCGCCTGTCCGGCGATGCCGCACTTTCGGCCGCGGCGGACGCGGCGGAAGCGGCGGGCGCGGAATTTCTGCGCGACCTAGCGCAGGACCACGGCCTGACCGGCGCGGAAGACGAAGCTTCGGGACGTTTATTGGAATCGGCGCCGGCGTCCGCGCCTGGTGCGCTGCTGGCGCTGGAACTGGCGCTGGCGGCGGGTGCTGCCGCGGCGGAAGGCCGCGCCTGGGAGGCCGATCTGCGCTCTCTGCACGCGCGCGCCGCGCAATTGGACGCGGACTTGGCCGCGATTCTGAAGCCTGCGCCCGCGACCGCGCGCTGGGTGGCGTGGGGACGGCGCGGGCCGGAATTGCGCGCGGCTCCTCTGGACGTGGGCCGACGCTTGGCCGAGGGCGTGTTCTCGCGCGGCGTGCCCACGGTGCTGACCTCCGCCACCTTGGCCTCCGGCGACGGGCTCAAGGGCTTCAAGACGCGCGTGGGCCTGCCCGACGCGCGCGAGCTGGCGCTGGACTCTCCCTACGACTACCGCACGCAGGCGGCCCTGTGGTGCGTGGACGGCCTGCCCGACCCCACCGACGAGGCCGAACACGCCAAGGCCGTGGCCGCGACGTGCGCGGAGATCGTGGCGCGCGTGCCCGGCGGGGTGTTCCTGCTTTTCTCCAGCTGGAAACTGCTCAAGAAAGTGCACGCGCTGCTGCGCCGCAAAATCAAAAACCGCCCGGTGTGGGCGCAGGGCACCGCGGGCCACGAGGCCCTTTTAGAGCAGTTCGCCGAGGCCGGCGACGCGGTTCTGCTGGGCGTGGACACGTTCTGGCAAGGCGTGGACGTGCCCGGGCCGGCGCTGTCCTGCGTGGTGCTGGTCAAGCTTCCTTTCTCCAACGTGGGCTCGCCGCTGGAGGAAGCGCGGCGGCGCTACTTGGTGGAAGAAGGCGGCGACTATTTCCGCGACTGGTCCCTGCCCAAGGCGGTGATGAAGTTCCGCCAGGGCTTCGGCCGCCTCATCCGCTCCGGCCGCGACCGCGGCGCCGTGGTCTGCCTGGACTCGCGCCTTCTGCGCAAAGGCTACGGCAAGGCCTTTCTTTCGTCCCTGCCGCCGTGCCGCCGCATCGAGAGCCTGGACGAACTGGCCGCCTTCTTTACTCCGCGCGCAGACGAGACAACTCCGGCTTGAGCCGGACAATATCCGCGTCCATCTCCCCCCGCCACATGCGCGCATACATCCGAAAATCCGCGCGCAGAGAGAGCAGGGGATAACGGAAAGTGGCCGGGCGATTTTTCTCGAAGAAGAAATGCCCCACCCACGCCGGCGCGTAGCCCACCGCCAGTGCGACAGCCAATAGCGCCGGAACGCGCGCGGCCGCGGCCAGCGCCAGCAAGACCAGCCCCACGGTGGTTCCCGCGAAATGCAGACGGCGGTTGACCGGGTTGAGGTGCTGGGAAACGTAGAACGGCCAGAACTCGTTCAGCGTCGAGTACCGGCCGTTCATGTTAGATTCGGAGAGGGAGGGATTCGAACCCTCGATACCCGTTTGCACAAGTATAACGGTTTAGCAAACCGTCGGTTTCAGCCGCTCACCCACCTCTCCA
>JABEUV010000225.1 GCA_013044195.1 Elusimicrobiota bacterium
CCTCCGTCGACGGCCTGGATATCCCCTTCGAATTGGGGCCGGAAGAGCCGATCCTGGGACGACGTCTGCGTCTGACCTTGCCGCCCGGCGCGCGCGCCGTGACGATCGCCTACCGAACCTCGCCGACCGCCGCCGGACTGCAGTGGCTGGCGCCGGAACAGACCGCGGGCGGCAAAAAACCGTTTCTGTTCAGCCAGTGCCAGGCCATCCACGCGCGCAGCGTGGTTCCCTGTCAGGACAGCGCCGCCGCTCGCGTGACCTACGAGGTCCGCCTAGACGTGCCCGAAGGTCTGACCGCCGTGATGGGCGCCGGCCCCGCCGGCAACGCGCCCGCGGCGCCCGGCCGCCGGACGTTCCATTTTAAGATGCCCCAGGCCATTCCCAGCTACCTGCTGGCGCTGGCCGTCGGAGAACTGGAAAGCCGCGAGTTGTCGCCGCGCTCGCGCGTGTGGGCCGAGCCCGCGACCGTCGAAAAGGCCGCCTGGGAGTTCTCCGGCGTGGAGCAGATGATTCGCGCCGCGGAGTCCTTGTTCGGGCCCTACGATTGGGAGCGCTTCGACATGCTGGTCCTGCCGCCGTCTTTTCCGTACGGCGGCATGGAAAACCCGCGCATGACCTTCCTGACGCCGACCTTGCTCGCGGGCGACCGCAGTCAGGTGGACGTGGTCGCCCATGAGTTGGCCCACAGTTGGACCGGCAACCTGGTCACCAACGCCACGGCCGAGCACTTCTGGCTCAACGAAGGCTTCACGGTTTGGGCGGAGCGCCGCATACTCGCGGCGCTGAAAGGGCCGGAGGCGGCCGCTCTGGCCTGGGCCGTGGGCGAAAAGGAGTTGGAGGAAGCGCTGTCGCGCTTTGCGGACCGACCGGAGTTGACGCGACTGCGGACTCATCTGAGCGGCGTCGATCCCGACGACGCGTTCAGCGTCGTGCCCTACGAAAAGGGCGCGCGCTTCGTGACGGCGCTGGAGCGCGCCGCGGGGCCCGCCGCCTTCGACGCCTTCGTCAAGGACTACATGAAGCGCTTTCGCTTCCAAAGCCTGACGACCGAGCGCTTCGCCGCCTTCGTCGAGGAGCGCCTGCCCGGACTTCTGGCGCGCGTGGGCGCCGATGCGTGGCTGGACCGTCCCGGCCTTCCCGCGGACGCCCCGCGCTTCGCATCCTCCCGCCTGGACGCGCTCCAGGCGCTGGCCGCCGATTGGCCCGCGCGCGTTCCGTCCAAAGAGGAACTGGGCCGCTGGACGTCCGACGAGGTTTTGATCTACCTTCAGCGCCTGCCGCGCGTAATGAGCGCGGAAGACTGCGCGCGCCTGGACGGACTGCTGGCGCTTGGCGAAAACGGCAGCCGCGAGATTTTGGTGCAATGGCTGTGCCTCGCCGCCGCCGGCGGCTACGCGCCGGCCTTCCCGCGCGTGCGCCGTTTCCTGTCGACCGTCGGCCGAATGAAGTACGTGCGCCCGCTCTACCAGGCCCTGGGCCTAACCCCCGCCGGCCGCGCGCTGGCGCGCGAGGTGCTGGCCGAAGCGGGCCCGTCCTACCACGCGCTGACCCGCCGCGTCGCGCAGTCCGCCGCCGCCGCGTACGCCGAAGCCGCCTAAGACGCCGCGCGGCTTTAGTGGACGATGTCCAGCAGTTCGATCTCGAAGGCCAAGGTCGCGCCACCCGGGATCGTCGGCGGAGAACCCGCGTCGCCGTAGGCGGACGCCGACGGGCAGACGAGCTTGGCTTTTTCTCCGACCTTCATCATCAGCAGGCCGTTGGTCCAGCAGCGGATCACGCTGGTCAGCGGGAACACAGCCGGCTCGCCGCGCTTATACGAACTGTCGAACTCGGTGCCGTCGGTCAAAGTTCCACGGTAATTGACCTTGACCTTGTCGTCCTCGGTCGGCGAGGCGCCGGTCCCCGGGACCTCGGTCTTGATCCAGCCGCCCCAGCGGATGGGACGCACGTCCGGCTGGGCGGCGAACGCCGCCTCGAACGCGTTGGCCGGAGCCGTCGCCAGCGCGGGATCTGGACCCGCGGGCGCGGCGTCCGGAGCCGAAGCGCACGCGGCGCACGTCAGCGCCGCCAAAACGAAAAAAACGGCCCTCTTCCAAACCACCATAGCACCCCTCCGATTGCGCGGGCCCCAGTCCCGGACTACGCCGCAAAATAGCACAAAATAAAGCCGGTGTGCGGAAAAATCAGCGGCGGGCCGCGCCGTCGTCGACAAGCGCGGAGCAGTCCTTGGCGAACGTCAAAAACGCGCTCGGCCTTTCCGGCGCGTAGCCGCAGCGCGGCCAGCCCAAAAAAGACGTCGGGCCATGCGCGTCGAGCGGGCCGTATTTATCGTCGTGCGCCCGCACTTTCCAAAGGTGCATATCGACGACCGCGGCGGAAATATCCTCGCGCTCAACGAACGCGCGCACCTCGGCCGACGAGGCGCTCATCGGAAACGGCCGCGCCGTGTAGCGCCCGGCGTCCCAATTGGAATAAATACTCCAGTCGTCGATGAGGTAGCCGTGCGCGTCGACGTGCCGCGCGATCCAGCGCGATGTTTCCCCCCAACCCGGAGGAATACTCCACAGGGTTCGAAGATCCAGCGGACCGCGGGCGGCACCGGCGACAAGCGCCAGGCAGTAGACGGCGAGGGCCGTTCGCGCGACGTCGGGCACGCTCGTCAGAGAACTCTTCCAGCGCCGGTACAGCGCCCGCGCGCCCAGAGCCGCGGCCGGATACAGCGAGACGGCGATCGGATACAGGTGGCGGGGATTGGCCGAAACCTTCGCGAACCAGACGAACGCGCAGAACAAGGCCGCTCCCGGAACCAGGACGGCGAAAACGTACTCGCGGCGGCCGCGACGCCATGAGTCGATCAGGCCCAACGCCGACAAACCCGCCATACTCCAGCTTGACGCCGCCTGAGCGACCGTCGCCCGCGGCCCGACGGCCAGACACGCAAGAAGGTCCGACACGCACGGGCGGATACCGTTGATGACGCGTGCGACGGCCTGGGCCGCGCCGTGACGCCGAAAATACCAGGACGCGCCCACGCGCGACCATTCCGCGGAGCCCGACAGCCTCCAGACCTGGGTCCAGTCGTCGAGCCAGAAGACCTGCGTGTTGGCGTTGTGAAATGGATTGCCCCACACCAGCACGTTCCTAAGAAGTAGAAAGGATCCGCCCGCGGCAAAACCGCCCAGCGCCAGAAGCAACGACCGCCCGCGCAGAAAACGTGGACCGTGCCGCCAAAGTCCGACGGCAAGGGCCGCCAGCAAGAGGAAGTGACCGTCGCCTTTGGCCAGATAGGCCAGTCCGGACAAAAAACCGAACGCGGCCCACGCCGCCGGTTCGTCGCCGAAGCCGCCCAAAACCAGAATCGCCGCGCCATAAAGTGCGGCAAACAGCACGTCCTCCGTCAGATTTTGAGAGAGGCCCGCCGTCATGGGTGCCAGCGCCGCCGCAGCCGCCGCGGCCAGAGCGACGTTCTGGCCCCAGAGGCGCCGGCACAGCAAAAATATCGAGACCACGAGAACCAGCGCGCAGGCCAGCCCCGCGATCTTGGCCCGCGCGAAGTCGGCGGGCTCGCCGCGCATAAGCGGCGTCAGCGCCGTCAGATAGAGCGGATGGCGATAGTCCTGAAGACAGCGGCCGGTCGCGTAGTCGCGCACCAGCGCGCCCAGCCCTCCTTCTTGAGCGAAGCCGCGCGCCTGATCCAGATTGCCCGCCTCGTCATAAAACGGGAACGGATGGCCACGGGAGAATTGAACGGCGCGCGCCGCGAGCGCGCACAGCGCCAACCCAAACAGCGCGGGCACGGCCAGACGCTTAAGCCGCGCAGCAGAGGCCGACGACACGGGACGGCTGTTGTGCGTTTCGATAAACGAGTTTCTATCAAATGTCGATTCGACTGTCTCCATCCGAAAGAATATCCGCGCGCCAAATACGTTATAATCGCAACGCTGGAAGGGTGGCCGAGCGGTCGAAGGCGCACGACTGGAAATCGTGTAGGGTTAACAGCCCTCCAGGGTTCGAATCCCTGCCCTTCCGCCGCTTTTTGATCTTCACGCCACGTTCCGCGGTACCGGCGCGCTCCTGGCTGGTCTTGGCCGCGTGCGCGCTTCTCGTCTTGGCCTTCGCTCCGGCGCAGTATTTCGGGCGCCAGCAGGACGACTTGCTCTATTACCTGGGCGCGCGCGCTCTGGCCTCCGGGCGCTATTGCCTGGAAACGTCGCCGGGCTGTCCGCCGCTGGCGATGATTAATCCCGGCTGGCCGATGATCCTGGCACCCCTGGCCATGATCACGGACCGCCCCGCCGCTTTTCAGGCGTTCGCAGCACTCCTATTGGCTGTGGCCCCGCTGGCGGCGTGGGCGTGGCTGAGAAGCCGCTTCGACGAGACGACGGCCCTGCTCGGCGCCGCGCTGACCGCGTCAAGCCCGCTCCTGCTCGGCCAGTCGGGCGTGCCCATGTCCGAGGCCCCGTTCCTACTCGTGCTGATCGCGCTGATCGCGGCGGCCCAGACCGGGCGCGCGGCGGCGGCCGGCGCACTGGGCGCGGCGCTGATTCTTCTGCGCACGGCAGGCGCGGCCGCTTTACCCGCCGCGGTCATTCCCTTTTTAATCGCGCGGCGGCCGAACAAAGTCGCGACGGCCGCCCTCCCCCCCCTGGCCGCTTACGGCCTGTGGTCGGCCTGGTCGTGGTCGCGCACGCGCGGCATCGACAAGATATCTTTGCTCGCCACGACCTACCACGGCGGCGCGCTCTTCAAAACCTCGACCGTCGCGGTCGCCAACGCGCGCTACTATGCGTCGACGTGGGGCGAGTGTTTCTTGCCCGCGCGCCTGGCCGACGGACCACTGCCGCTCGCGGTCGGAGCCGCCCTGGGAGCACTTGCCGCCGCAGGCCTGGTCCGCGCACTGCGCCGCCGCCGCGACGACCCCGCCGCCTGGACCGTGCTCGGCTTCGTCGTCCTGCACGCGCTGTGGGGCTGGCAGTACGAGCGCTACCTCCTGCCGCTGATTCCACTTCTGATTTGGGCGCTGGCCGAGGGCCTGGGCCGCGCGGCCAAGCCCGCGCTTGCGGCGTTGCTGGCGCTCCAACTGGGCGCGCAGACCTTGCCGCGGCTGGGACGCCCGAGCCCATACTCTCGTCCCGAATTGGAGCGCACCTACGCCTGGCTTTCGGACCGTCCGCGCCCGGCGCTTCTGGCCAGCGCCGAAAACGTGCGCGACGGCTGGTATGCGGAACTGCCCAACGTCGCGCTGCCCGATGAGGAAAGTCCGGAGGCCTTCGCCGCGAGGCTCAAGGACGAGCGCGTGTCGTATGTACTGCGCCAAGACGCTCTCGATGTGGGCCTCACCGCCGATCCCGGATCTTCCCTGCGCCGCGGCCTGGAACACGCCTACGGTTATCTTAATGACGCGCGGCTGTTCCGAAAAGTGCACGAGGAGCCCGCCGAACGCGCGGAGATTTATGCGCCTCTCTGAAATCGCCCGCGCTCGCGCGTTCGCCGCCGTCGCCGCGCTGGCCGCGTACGCGGAGGTCCTCCGCGCCCACGGTTGGCCTCGCGACGACCGCTGGCTCATTTTAGAGCATCCTCTTTTGCGCGCGGGTCTGCCGGGCGCGCGCGAACTGCTGACCAGCGGCTACGTCCAGCCGCTCATGGGCGCGTCGACTCCTATTCAGGAGTGGCGGCCCGTGCTGAGCCTGAGCTTTCTGCTCCAACGCCTGACCACCGGCTTCGCGCCTTTTCCCCTGCACGCGGTCAATCTGGCTCTCCACATCGCGGTCGCCGTGCTGGTCTTCGAGTGTCTGCGCGCGCGCTTTCCCGTCCGCGCCGCCGCGGCGGGTGCGGCGCTCTACGCCGTCCTGCCCGTCCATGCAGAGGTCGTCGCCTACCTGACCAGCCGCTCGGAAGAACTCGCGGCACTCTCGGCGCTGGGTGCGTGGCGCCTGCTCGGCGCGCCCGCCAAGCCGGGGCCGCGCCGCATAGCTGCCGGCGCGCTGATCTACGCCGCCGGCGGACTCTCCAAGGAAAGCGCCCTGCTCTTCCCTCTTTTTCTCATGCTCGCCGACTGGACGCTAGAAGGAAAAGTCCCGTGGTCGCGCGAGCGCCGCCGCGTGCACCTGGCCATGGCCGCGGCGGCCGCGCTGGTGCTGGCCGGACGCGTCGCGGTTCTGCCCGCGCTCGCCGCCGGCGGCGTGCCCTATTTCGCGGGCACGCCCGCGCTGTCGCGCCTGCTCACGCTCGCGAAGTTCTGGACCTGGAGCTACGCGCGCCCGGCCATGCTAAGCGTCGGCCTGTGCGCGGATTTTTCGCGGCCGCTGATCGCCGACGCGCGGCCCGACGACCTGGTCGCCTGGGCCTGCCTGTTGACGCTGACCGCCGTTTTCTCGCTGGCCGTGCGGGCCGCCGCGCGCCGTCAGGAGTGGGGCTTTTGGCTGATCGGGCCGTGCCTGTTTCTCCTGCCGACGAGCCAACTCTTGATGAACCTGGACGTGATCGGCGCCCAACGCTTTCTATATCTTCCCGCGCTGGCCCTGGCCGCCGCCGCCGCCGCTCTCTTCGCCCGCGCCGAGACGCGCGCGCCGCGCGCCGCCCGCGCGGGCGCGGCCGGCCTTCTCCTTGCTCTCGGCGCGCGGGCGGCCGTGCGCGCCGCCGATTGGCGCGACGCGCAGGCCTACGACCGCGCCGCGGTCGCCTGCAACCCCGTGGCCGCGAAGGCGCGCGCCGCCCTGGGTCTCGACGCGATCCGCGCCGGGCGCGAGGCCGAAGGCGAGACGCTTCTGACGGCGGCGCGGAACCTGGAGCCGGACCTCTACGAAGCCAACTACAACCTCGCCCGGCTGGACTACGGCCGCGGCGACCAGACGGCGGCCCGCCCGCTCCTGGACGCGGCCCTGCGCGCGCGGCCCGACGCGACGGACGCGCTGACGTTGTCGGCGCTGCTGGAGGAGCGGGCCGGACGCCTCGGCGCTTCGCTGGAACTTCTGGCGCGCGCGGCCGCCGCCGATCCCGACGACGCTACCGCGCGTTACGATCTGGCTCGCGCGCTGGCGCGCGTGGGACGGACCGCCGAGGCACGGGCGCAACTGCGCGCCTACTTGCGCCTGTCTCCGGACGACGCCGGAGCGCGCGCGTGGCTGGCGGCTCTCGGTAACGGGGACGCCCGATGAAGCGAGAAGAACGCACGCTCGTCGCGTCGGTCTTCGCGGCCGTGCTCCTGCTGGACCTGTGTTGGCGCTCGTATTTCTTCAACTTCGACGGCGTGGCCTGCGCGATCGCCGTGGAACTGCCCGATTTCCGCCATCTGGTGCACGGCAACCACCTGGCCTACGGTGTCCTGGCCTGGGCCTTCGACCGCGCCTGGCGTCTGCTCGGCTACCGCGGTGAAGCCCTTTGGACTTTGCAGGTTCTCGACGCGCTCCTAGGCGCGGCCGGCGCGGCCGTGTTCGCCTCCCTGCTGAAGCGCTCCGGACGCGGCACGCGCGAAGCCGCGCTGGGAGCCTCGGCGCTGGCGGTCTCGCAGGCATGGTGGTTCTGGAGCCTGGAGGCGCAGGTCTACATGCTCGGCGCGCTGTGCGCCGCACTCGCCGCGCGCGAGGCGCTGGCCGAAAAACCGCGCCCCGCCGTCATGGGCCTGTGGGCGGCCGCGGCCGCGCTCGGCCACGTTGGTCACATCATGGCGGTCCCCGCCCTGCTGTGGATTCTCCCCCGCCGCCGCGGCGCGGCGAAGAATTTTCTA
>JABEUV010000226.1 GCA_013044195.1 Elusimicrobiota bacterium
ACGCGCGCGCGCGCGCGTAGTAGGTCGTGTTCGCGCTCAGGCCCGAGAACGGCGCGGAGGTCGCCGCGACTTGCGCGGACGCGAACGACGCGAACGTCGCGTCGGAGGAAATGTCGGCCTCGTAGAGCGTGTCGGCGGCGTTGCCGTCCGCGGACCAGGACGCGGTAAGAGTCGTCGAGGCGACCGCCACGAAGGCGGGGGAGGCCGCGGCGGGCGCCGCGGCGGCCGTCGCCTGGGGACCGGCGTCCAGGAACGGTCCGCTGGAGCCCTGGACGCGGAAATAGTAGCTCGTGTCCGCGGCGAGACCGCCGAACGTCTGCGACAGCGCGGTGCCCGACTGCGCAAGCAAGGTCCCGCTGTAGTCCGACGCGGTCGAGGCCTGCGCGACGTAGGTCTCCCCGGGCGGGTTGCCGCCGGAAGTCCAGGAGAACGTGATCGCGTTCGTCGTGACGTTGGATAAAGAAGGCGAGGCCGGGACCAGCGCGTAGGTGTTGAACGCGCCGGCCGGGCCGAACGACGCAAAGCCGTAGGGATTCAGATAGCCCAGGCGCGCGTAGTTGATTCCGGACGGGAAGCCCGCGACGGTCAGCGGGGTCGCCGTCGCGTTCAGCGAGGAGCTGGAATATAGCGTGCCCGTGAACCCCGCATCCGAGGAGACCAGCACCGCGTAGCCGGAGCACGACTGCGGCGACGGAAACGCCGGGCACGCCGAGAACGTGAACGTCGCGCTTGACGTGTAGCCGGCGGCGCTGGGGGTCGACGCGGGCGCCGCCGCGTACGTCGCCGTCGCGACGGCGAGACCCGCCGACGCCTGGATGTTGTCGACGGTGGCGTAAACCTTGATGCCCGTCGTCGCGTCGGCCGTCAATCCGGTCTGCGTGAACGGGGGCTGTATGCCCAGAGCCAGCGACTGGCCCGTGTTCGTCGCGTAGTAGACGTTGTAGGCCGTGTTCGGCGCGGCCGTCCACGTCCAGGAGATCGACGACACGCCCAACGTGGCCGCCGCCAGCCCCGAGACGGTCGTCGTCTCCGGCGCGCTCAGAGACGCGATCAGATTTTCGGCCTTGAACGAGCCCCAGCCCGAGGCGTTGTCGTAGCCGGTTGCCGCGTCGTAGTAGCCGTTATTGCCGCCGGTCACGTCGTTGAAGTTGTAGGCGTAGCCGCTGCCGCCTCCCATCGCGAGTTGGTAGAGCGGCGGGTTGGCGAAGCCCAAGGTCGAGTAACCGCCGACCGCGCGCGCCTGGTTGACCAAGGTCGCCAGCGCCGCCCACAGCGGCGCCGCCGCGCTGGTGCCGCCGATGAGATTGTTGCAGCTTCCGCCGACGCAGACGGTGTAGGGCGACGAGTTCGGATCGGCGTTGAGCGCCACGTCTGGAACGTTGCGGTAGGCGGAGGAATAAACGGTCGTGACGCCGGCCTGGTATGAGGGCAGGGGCCAATACGAGCCGTTGGGGTAGTCGGCGATGCCGCCGCCGCCCGCGCCGTAGGTCGTGCAGTTACTCAGATTGCTGCCGCCGCCGCAGAGATTTCCCAGATAACCGTTCCACACCGTCTCCGTGATCGTTCCCCCAAGCGTGCCGGTCAGGCTGGTGCCGCCGACGCCCGTCACGTACGGCTGAGAGGCGGGATCGTCGGTAATCAGAGTGCCCGGCGCGACCGCGGAGCCGGTCACGGCGGAGGCGTCGTAGGCGCCTTGGTCTCCCGACGCCGAGAAAATCGTCTGGCCCTGCGCGGCCATCTGCTGGAAAATCGTCGCCTCCGCGCTCATCGCCGCCGCGCCTTCGTCGGCTTCGTCGAGGCCCCAGGACGTGCTCGCCGTCTTGGCGACGTCGTCGGTCGCGATTTGCTGATAGACGTCGATCGGGCCCGTGCCGCTGTTGGGCGCGGTGTACATGGCGATGCTGGCCGCTCCCGACGACAACGCCAAGGCCATGTCGACGTCGAGCGCAACCTCGGTCATGCCGCTGTCGCTGGACAACGTCGAGGCGTCGCAGGGGAGGTTCTGACTTGAGCCGCACAGATTCGCCTGGCCGTCGACGGAGACGAACGTCACGGTCGAGTAGGGGGAGGCGAAAAACTGCGTCTCGTAGAGGCCCACGTCCGAGGGCGCGTAGCCGTCGAACTCGACGACGGCCAAGGTCTGGCCGGTCCCAGTCAGCTTGCCCGGCGTCAACCCGTAAATCGTCTTGATGTCGGCGGGTGCCAGGCCGCCGTTGGGGGCGGTTCCGTTCAAATTCTTGGGGCCGGCGGTCTGCGAGCGTCGGCGCACGTGCGGCTTCATCGCGCCGCGATAGTTGGACAGCCCCAGCACGGCCTGGAGGTGGGGCACCAGAGACGCTGGCACGGCGGGATCGACGTCGTTGGAGCGGAAGACCTGGCCGTCGGCGGCGCGGTAATGATGCAGCGTCACGGCGAAGGCCTTCTCGACTAGCGCGGCGGGGCCGGAGATTTTGACGACCAGGTCGTTGGGCGCGGAGGAGGGGCGCACGCTCAGTCCCGCGGCGCGCGCGAAGCCGGCGATCGCGCGGCGCTTGGCGGCCACGCCGAAAAGAGCGCCGAACTCCGCCGGGGAGAGAAATTTCTTGTTTTTCGGCGCGCCCGGTCCGTACAGCGAGGTCAGCGTCCGGCTTAGTAAAGCCTGGTCCAGGCGCAGCACGAGACTGAGTTCGACGCGCTCCGCCGCCGACACTCGCGCCAGCTTCGCGGAGGAGCGCGTCAGACGCGGGACGTGCCCGGGCAGGACGACGGCCGCGCCGCCGGCCGCCGAAGCGGCCGACGCGCACACAAACGCGAGCGCGGCGAGAACATGCTTCAAAGCCATTGCGTGCGGCGGCCGCGCGGCGGCCGGAGTTTTAGTCCAGCTTCTCGGCGGAGATCAGGCCCAGGTCGATGCCTTTGACGACGGCCTCGGTGCGGTTGGACGCACCCAGCTTCTGGAACATGCTGTTGAGATGGTTCTTGACCGTCTTGACGCTACACTCCAGCGTCGCGGCGATCTCCTTGTTCGAATGGCCTCGGCCGAGCAGGGCCAGGACCTTGATCTCGGTCTTGGTCAACGCCACGATGGAGCCCGGGCTTCCGCCCGCGCCGATGTTGCGCAGGCCGTCGATGAGCTTGCTCATCACGGGCTGGGGAATCATCACGCCCTGGTTGGCGAAGGTCTTCAGAGCGTTGACCAACTCGGCGGCCGGCAGCATCTTGGAGAGGTAGCCGTTGGCGCCCGCCTGGATGGCCTCCATCACGTGCGCCTCGTCCTCGTAGCCGGACAGGATCAGCACGTTCGTGCTCGGGCAGTCCTTGTGGATCTGGCGCGTGGCCTCGATGCCGTCCATGTGCGGCAGCTTGATGTCGAGCAGGATCACATTGGGCTTGAGCTTCTTGACCAGGCGCAACGCATCGCGCCCGTCGGCGGCTTCGCCGATGACCTGGATGTTCTTCTCGTCGTTGAGCAGGTCCTTGATGCCCTCGCGGAACAACGTCTGGTCGTCTGCGATGACGACCGTGATCTTCTTCGCCGCCGTTTTCGCCTTGGCCACGCGTGGTCTCCTTGTACTCTGCCGCTGATGACGACGGGCGATCATACATAATTTCGCGCCGCGCTGGCCCCGCGCCATGCGCTTGTGCTAAAATGGCCCGGCTTTTGGGCGCGGTAGCTCAGTGGTAGAGCGGAGGTTTCATAAGCCTCATGTCGGCAGTTCGATCCTGCCCCGCGCCAATCTTCGTAAGACCCGCGGACGTTGATCCAGGTCAATGTCCGCGGGTTCCGCTTTCAGTCTAATGCGTCGACTTTAATCACATCCGCGCGGAGGAACTCCGATGGCCGAGACCCTCGTCGTCGTCAGCAAGATCAAGAAGCTCGTGAAGGACGCCGGCCTGCGCACCGGCGGAGACTACATCGACGCGCTGTCCGTGAAGATCGCGGGCATGATCTCGGCCTCGGTGCAGAAAGTTCAGGCCGACGGAAAGAAAAAGACGCTGAGCGCCGAAGACCTTCTTTAAAAGAAGGCCTGATGCCCACCTTCCGGGACTTCATGGAGTCGGCTCTCTATGACCGCGACACGGGTTTCTATTCCGTGCGCGAGAAAACCGCCGATTTTTACACCGCCCCGGAACTGCATCCCGCGTTCGGCGCCGTCCTGGCCGACCGCGTCGCCGTCCTCCTGCGCCGTGCGCGCGTCGCGAATGCTCGCGCACGCCTGAGCCTTGTGGAGGTCGGCGCGGGCGACGGCACGCTGGCGGCGCAAATGGTCCGGCGACTGCGCGAAAGTCACGCCGACGTCGCCGAAGATCTGAGCGTGGTGCTTGTCGAGCGCTCGCGCCGCGACCTGACCGAGGCGGCGCGCCGCGTGACCGCCTTCGGCCTGCCGGTCGACGCCTGCACCGGCCTGGACCGCCTGCCCGTCTTCACCGGCGTGCTGGTTTCCAATGAACTGATCGACGCCTTGCCCGCGCACCTGCTGGTCAAGAGCGGCGGAGAAATGCGAGAAGTGTATGTCGACGAGGGCCGCGAAAAAATCGGCCCGCTCTCGACGCCCGAGTTGGCTTCGGCCGCTGAAACCATCGCGCCTGCGCTGGAAGAGGGGGGCCGTCACGCCGTCAGCCTGGAGGCGCGTCGCTGGATTGCCGAGGCCGCCCACCGCCTGTCGTCCGGCTTCATCGTCACTTTGGACTACGGCAAACGCTATTCGGACCGCACGCCCAACGTCCCGCGCGCCTACCGCGCGCACCGACTGGAGTCCGACCTGGTCTCAGCACCCGGCACGAAGGACCTCACCGTGCCCGCCGACTTCGGCGCCCTCATCGACGCCGGCGCCGCGGCCGGGCTGACGCTGGAGAACTACGAAAGCCTCTCGCGCTTCCTGATCGACGGCGGCATCGAGCGCTGGCTGGCCGCCGCGGCCGGCGACGGCGCCGACGCGTACGCCGAACGCGCCCGTCTGAAGACCTTGTTCCACCCCGAGGGGATGGGCGAGGCCTTCAAGGTTCTTATACAAAAGAAAGCCATATGATGAGCGCCTACGCCGTGGTGTTCGCCTTCGTGATCGTCGCCGTCGGCTTCGCCGCGGTCGTTCTGCTTGCCGCCAAGGTCCTGCGCCCGAGCGTGCCCTACGCGCGCAAGGAAAGCACCTACGAGTGCGGCATCCCCGCCACGGGCTCGAGCGAAGTCAAACTCAACATCCGCTTCCACACCTTCGCGCTTTTGTTCGTGCTGTTCGACGTCGAGGTCCTCTACGTCTTCCCCTGGGCGGTCGTCTCCCGCGGGATGGGCGCGCCGGCCCTCATCGAGATGGGAGCGTTTTTGGCCATCCTGGCGCTGGGGTTGGCGTTTGCCTGGCGCAAGGGCGCGCTGAGTTGGGAGTAAGACATGGGCATGATTCTTGAGAAACTGCCGGGATTGACGAAGGGCCTGCCGGGTGGAGAATTAGTGCTGACCACCGCCGACTACTTGATCGACCTGGGCCGCCGCCAGTCGATGTGGCCGATGACCTTCGGCCTGGCCTGCTGTGCTATCGAGATGATGGCCTCCTACGCCTCGCGCCTGGACTTCGACCGCATGGGCGTCATCCCGCGCGCAAGCCCGCGCCAAGCCGACGTGATGATCGTGGCCGGCACCGTGTGCAAGAAGATGGCCGACCCCATCCTGGAGATTTATCATCAGATGCCGGAACCGCGCTTCGTCATCTCCATGGGCTCCTGCGCCAACTGCGGAGGCCCTTACTACGACTCATATTCCGTCGTGAAGGGCGTGGACCGCATCGTGCCCGTGGACGTCTACATCGCCGGCTGTCCGCCTCGGCCCGAGGCATTGCAGTATGCGGTCATCAAGCTTCAAGAGAAGATCAAGCGCATGTCGCTGGCGAAGGAAGGCCTGGCCACCCCGCAAATGGAGAAGGGCAGCCGCCCGTTCGGAGCCTAGCCATGACCCAGGACGAACTTTTCGCCAAGATCGCGGCTCAGTTCCCGAAGATCGAAAAGGCCGCCGTGCCGGTCAAGGACTACCTGACCGTGCGCCTGCCTTCGAAAGACGACCTCCTGCCGCTGGCGCAGTGGCTCAAGACGACGGGCTTCGACTACCTGGACATGCTCACCGGCACGGACTTCCTTGGCCCCGTGGACATGAAGGGCTATATCCGACAGCAGAATTTCAACGTGTTCCTGCCCGACGGCGCCACGCCGGAGATCGAGTCGGCCGCCGCGCCCGGCTACGCCTACAAGCCCGTCCTCGATCTGCTTTGGTCGTTCGTCTCGATTAAGGACAAGGCGCGCGTGCTCGTCAAGCTGGAGGTCCCGCGCGACGCGGCCCGCGTTCCCAGCCTGGCGGGCCTGTTCAAGACCGCCGACTGGCAGGAGCGGGAAACCTTCGACCTGCTGGGCGTGACCTACGAAGGCCATCCGAACTTGGTGAAAATTTTGACGCCCGATTTTCTGCAGGGCCATCCCCTGCGCAAGGACTACGCCCACATAAAGGATCGCTTCGATGACTGAGCCTAGCGAAGAAATGGTCGCATCCATCGCCGTGGGAGGCGACCATGAGTAACGCTCCCGTGATCGACAACGAAAACGTGTCCGGCCTTAAGACGGACCAACTGTTCATCAACATGGGCCCCCAGCATCCGTCCACCCACGGCGTGCTGCGCATCGGCCTGACCATCGAAGGCGAGGTCATCGCCAAGGCCGTTCCGGACATCGGCTATCTGCACCGCGGCACGGAGAAGCTGGCCGAGGTGCGCAACTACCACCACTGCGTGGTGCTGACCGACCGCTGGGACTACGTCTCGGCGATGCCCAACAACTTGGTCTTCTGTCTGTCGGCCGAGAAGCTCATGGGGCTCAAGGTCCCGCCGCGCGCCGACGCCCTGCGCGTGATCTCCTGCGAGCTCAACCGCATCGCCAGCCACCTTTTGTTCTTCGGCACCTACGGCATCGACACCGGCGCGTTCACGCCGTTTCTCTACGCGTTTCGCGAGCGCGAGATGGTGCTGGACCTCTTCGAGATGCTGTGCGGCGCGCGCCTGACCTACAACTACATCCGCCTGGGCGGCGTGATGGTCGACGCCTCGCCGGAGTGGCGAACGCGGCTGACGGAATTCGTGGAGTACTTCAAGCCCCGCCTCGACGAATACGACACGCTCCTCTCCTTCAACCCCATCTTCATGGCGCGCACCCAGGGCGTGGGACGGCTCAGCGCCGAGGAGGCCGTCAACTGGGGGCTGTCCGGCCCCAACCTGCGCGCCTCCGGCGTGGACTACGACGTGCGCAAGCACGACCCCTATTGCGGCTACGAAAACTACGACTTCGACGTGCCGCTCGGCGAGGAAGGGTCCTGCTGGGACCGCTACTTCTGCCGCGTGCGCGAGATGCGGCAGTCCGTGCGCATCATCGAGCAGGCCTTGGCCAAGCTTCCTGAGGGGCCGACCATGGCCACGGGTGTGGCCAAGATTCCCAAGCCCGCGGCCGGAGAGGCCTACGCGCACGTCGAGGCCTCGCGCGGCGAGTTGGGCATCTACCTGGTCAGCGACGGCGGGATTTCGCCTTTCCGCATGCACGTGCGCGCGCCGTCCTTCGTGAACCTGGCGATGCTGGAGAAAACTTTGGTCGGAATGAAGGTGGCCGACGTGATCGCCGTGCTGGGCTCGATCGACATCGTGCTCGGCGAGGTGGACCGATGAGCGACGCTTCCGAGCCGAAGAAAGACACCGCGCCCTCAGCGGCTCCTGCGCCGACTCCGGTGCCTGCCGCGGCGCCGGTCCCGGCCGCCGTCGGCGCGGCCGCGCCTACCGCGCCTACCACAGCAACCGCCGCGCCGAAGCCGGTGGCCAAGCCCGCGCCCGTCAAGGTTCCGCTGCCCGACCCGGTGCTCAACCGCAAGGACGGCCGCCTGCTGGAAGATCGTTTCGCGACGTGGCCCCAACCGATCTTTGATTCCAAGTGGTCGCGCCCCAGCTACCGCCTGGGCGCGGTCCTACTGGCGGGCATCTTCTTCGGCTTCGCGGCGCTGGGCCTTGTCGTCGGGGAGCTGTCGAAGTGGGGAGACCTGGCCTACGGCCTGCTCGGTCGATTGGTGGACTTTGCCGGGCCGCGCCTGCTGGGACATCCTCTGCCGGCCGCGACGACCGACGTGGTATGGATCGCGATCAAGGTTTTGATCGTGCTGCACGTGATCCTGCTCAACGGTCTGTGGTCGATCTGGTGGGAACGCAAGATCTCGGCACACATTCAGTCGCGCGTGGGTCCCACATACGCGGGCAGCCCCAAAGGCTGGAATTTTCACGGCTGGGCGCAGACCGCCATCGACGGTATCAAGCTTCTCTTGAAGGAAGACATCACGCCCGCCGCCGCCGACGCGCCGGTGCATGCGCTGGCTCCCGCCATCGTGCTGGTCCCGTGCGTCATCGCCTTTGCACCCGTGCTCTTCGGCCGCGAACTGGCCGCCGCCAGCTTGGACATCGGTACGCTCTACATCTTCGCCTTCGCCGGCATCTCCGTGATCGGCGTGGTGATGGCGGGCTGGGCGTCGGGCAACAAGTATTCGCTTTTGGGCGGCCTGCGCGCCGCCGCGCAGATCGTCAGCTACGAACTGCCGCGCGGCTTCTCCATCGTGCCGGTGCTGATGTTCGCGGGCTCGCTGGACCTGGCGGTCATCGCCAAGGCGCAGGAAGGCTACTGGTGGGGGGTGGTCCCGCGCTGGTTCGTCTTCTATCCGGTGGTGGGCCAGTTGGCGTTCGCCATTTTCCTGATCGCGTCCATCGCGGAGACCAACCGCGTGCCCTTCGACATCCCGGAAGCCGAGTCGGAGCTGGTGGGCGGCTTCCACACGGAATACTCCGGCATGAAGTGGTCGATCTTCTTTCTGACCGAGTACGGCTACGTATTGCTTGGCTCCTTCCTACTGGCCACGTTCTTCCTGGGCGGCGGAGCGTCGCCGTTCAATTTCGCACCGTTCACGATGATCCCCAGTTGGCTGTGGATGCTGGGCAAGGCCATGCTGATGATGTTCACGTTCTTGTGGGTGCGCTGGACCTTGCCGCGCTTCCGCGTCGACCAACTGATGGACTTCTGCTGGAAGTTTCTCCTGCCGTGGTCGTTTGCGAACATCGCGATCGCGGGACTTTATCTGGCGTTCCGGCTTAAGTGAGAATGAAATGATCTCCTACTTCGCGGCGATCTGGCGCAACACGAAGGCGATCCTCCAAGGCCACTGGATTACTTTGCGCTACATGGTCAAACCCTCCGTGACGATCCACTATCCCGACGAGAAGCTGGTGCCCTTCGAGAAATACCGCGGCGCGCTTCTTTTCGACGCCGGCGTTTGCATCTCCTGCAACCTATGCGTGAAGGCCTGCCCGTCGAACTGCATCCAGCTGGAGAACGCGAAGAACGAGGCGGGCAAGAAGGTCGCAAAGGTAGACTGGTATTCCATCGACTTCGGCAAGTGCAACTTCTGCCGCCTCTGCGAGGAGGCTTGCCCCACCAAGCCCAGGTCGGTCTGGCATTCCTTGGACTACGAAGTGATCTTCACGAAGCGCGACGAGATGGTGCGCTGCTGGAAAAAAGATTTTTCATTCCACGGCAAATACTGGGACACGCAGGCCAAGGACTTCTTGGAGCCCGAAGGTCAGGTCCACATCCACGACGTGCAGCCGCGCCGGAACTAATCATGCTTGAACACATCGTCTTCTATTCGTTGTCCGCCGTCGTCCTGCTTTCGGCGCTGGCCGTGGTGACGCTCAAGAACACCGTGCACTCGTCGCTGATGCTGGGGCTGTCTTTGGCCGGCGTGGCGGGTCTTTACGCGGCGCTGGGCGCGGACTTTCTTTTTGCCGCGCAGATCATGGTCTACGTCAGCGGCATCGCGGTGCTGGTGATGTTCGTGGTCATGCTGCTGGGCCGCGCCTCCGACCTGCACCTGCGCCAGGTCAACGAGTACTGGGTCGCGGCACTGGCCGTCTGCGGCGTGGCCAGCGTCGGCCTCCTGCGCCTGGCCGGCGCGCGCTCCGCCACCTTCGCCGCGGCCGCTGCCCAGCCCGGCACGCGGATCATCGGGCGCTTGTTCCTCGGCGAATATCTTCTGCCCTTCGAGTTGATCTCCCTGCTTCTGCTCGCCGCTTTGCTGGGCGCCGTCTTCTTCACCCACAAGGAGTCCGCCTCATGACTTTGGCCGACTACATGACGGTGTCCGCGTTACTGTTCCTGATCGGCGTGTTCGGCGCGCTGACGCGCCGCAACATCATCGGCATCCTGATGTCCATCGAGCTGATGTTCAACGCCGCGAACCTGAACCTGGCCGCGTTCGACCGCTTCCTGCATCCCGAGGGCCTGATCGGCCAGACGCTGGCGATCTTCACCATCACCGTGGCCGCGGCGGAGATCGTCGTGGGCCTGGCGCTCTTGCTCGCCATCTACCGCAACACCGACACCACCTACGTCGAGGATTTCCACCTTCTCAAAGGCTAAGACCATGATCGAATACGCCTGGCTGATTCCGCTGATCCCCGTCGCCGCGTCGCTGATCATCCTGTTCGGCGCCAAGGAAGACCCGCATTCGCCCTTGCCCTGGATCGGCATCGGCGCCATCGCGGTATGCTTGGCGCTGTCGGCCGCGATCCTGTGGGGCTTCGTCTCCGGCGGTGTGGCGCTGCCTTACGAAAAAAACTGGGACTGGTTCTCCCTAGCGACCACCATCGGCGGCCAGTCCTTCGTCTGGACCGTTCCGGTGGGCGTGCTGATCGACCCACCCGCGGCCGTTCTTTTGTTCGTGGTCTCTTTGGTCAGCCTCATGGTGCAGGTTTATTCGATTTCCTACATGCACGACGACACGCGCTTCAAACGCTTTTTCGCCTTCGTGTCCTTTTTCACGGCGGCGATGCTGGGCCTGGTCGTGTCGAGCAACATCCTGGTGGGCTTCATGTGCTGGGAGTTGATGGGTCTGACCTCCTACCTGCTGATCGGCTTCTGGTTCGAGCGTCCGGGACCGTGCGAAGCCCAGAAAAAAGCGTTCATGACGACGAAGCTGGGCGACTCCGGCCTGTATTTGGCGCTGCTTCTGCTGTATGCGAAGACGGGCACTTTCCAGCTCACTCAGCTTCACCAGCATTTCGCGCTCGGCTTGGTGGCCCCGGCCGCCGCGACCGTGGCCGCCTTCGGCATCTTGCTGGGCGCCATGGGCAAGTCCGCGCAGGCCCCGCTGATGGTCTGGCTGCCCGACGCCATGGAAGGCCCCACGCCCGGCTCCGCGCTGATCCACGCCGCGACCATGGTCGCGGCCGGCATTTTGGTGGTGTCCAAGCTTTACTTCGTGTTCCTAGCCGCCCCGCTGGCCATGGAGACCGCGGCCTGGCTCGGGCTGATCACGGCGTTCATGGCCGCGGCCATGGCCTTGGTCAGCCACGACATCAAGCGCGTTCTGGCGTTTTCGACCGTGTCCCAGTTGGGCTTCATGATGTGCGCGCTGGGCTGCGGGGGCTTTACCGCGGGCCTCTTCCACCTGACCACGCACGCCTTCTTCAAAGCGCTCCTGTTCCTGGGCGCCGGCTCCGTGATTCACGCCGTGCACACCAACGACATGCGCCAGATGGGGGGACTCTCCCGGCGCATGCTGCTCACCTTCGCGACCATGACCGTGGCGGTGTTGGCGATTTCCGGCATCTGGCCCTTCGCCGGCTTCTACTCCAAGGACATGATCTTGGTCGCGGCCTGGAACCACGAGAAAGCGATCTTCTGGCCCCTGCTCTTCACCGCGCTGATGACCGCGTTCTACATGACGCGCCTGCTGACGCTGACCTTCCTGGGCGACGACCGCGACCACGAGCGCTTCCACCACGCCCACGAATCTCCCGCGCTGATCACCGTGCCCCTGCTCGTGCTCGCGTTCTTCTCCTTGACCGCGGGCATGGCCATCGCCCACGACGGCCTGGCCGCGCGGCTGTTTCCCAAGCCCGCGCTGACCGCCGCCGCGCCCGCCGTCGCGGCGGCGCCCGCGACGACCGCGACGCCGCCCGCCGTCGGCGCCGCGCCGGCCGCCAACACCTCCGAGGTTCAGACGCCGGAGGCCGAACAAGAGCTGCCGGACTGGCTCAAGTTCGGCATTCCCGCGTTCTTCGTCCCCGGCGCGATGCTGCTCGCGTTCTTCATGTATCGCGGCCCGAAGTTCGAGGCCGCCGAAAGCATCCGCAATACGTTCGCGCCGATCACCACGTTGCTGGACCGTCGCTGGTATTTGGACGATGCGTTCCTGGCTCTCGTCGCGTTCTGCGACCAGGTCGCGGCGTTGGCGTTCTGGATCGACGCGAATATCGTGGACCGCGTATTCGTCGACGGCTGGGGACTGCTCATGCGCATCCTCGCGGAGATCTCCAACTTCTTCGACGGGGCCTTCGTCGACGCGACGGTGGACGGCGTGGGCGGACTTTCCAACGATCTGGGCGTGGGCCTGCGCTCTCTGGTGGCCGACGGCCAGGTGCAGGAATACATGATGTACGCGGCCATCGCCTTCAGCCTGGCCGCGACCTTGATTTTGACGCGCTGATCCGACTTTTAGGAGAACGAACGACATGATGCTGAGCTTGATCACCTGGGCGCCACTGGTGGGCGCTTTGCTCGTCCTGCTGATTCCCAAGGAAAACGTCAAGGCCATCCAAGGCGTGGGCTTCCTGGCGTCGGGCGTCTCCTTGCTGGCCTCGCTTCTGCTGATTTTGTCCTTCGACCGCGCGACGGCGGGCTTCCAGTTCCCCGAGCAGTGGTCCTGGATACCGTCGTTCAACGTGTCCTACCACCTGGGCGTCGACGGCTTGTCCTTCCCGCTGGTCCTGCTGACCACGTTCATGAGCTTCATCGCGCTGATCGGCTCCATGGGCATCAAGGAGCGCGTCAAGGAATACTTCTTCTGGTTCCTGGTGCTGGAGACGGGCATGCTGGGCGTGTTCGTGGCCCTGGACCTGATTCTCTTCTACGTGTTCTGGGAGATCACCTTGGTGCCGATGTATTTCCTGATCGGCGTTTGGGGCGGCCCGAAGAAGGAATTTGCCGCGATCAAGTTTTTCCTTTACACGCTGTCGGGCTCGGTATTCATGCTGTTGGCCATACTGGCGATGTACTTCCACAACCCCGCGCGCACCTTCGACATGATCGAGATGATGAAGGCCGGCGCGACCTGGTCGCCGCGCTTTCAGGAGTTGGTCTTCCTGGGTCTCTACTTCGGACTGGCCATCAAGATCCCGGCTTTCCCGTTCCACACCTGGCTGCCGCTGGCCCACGTGGAAGCGCCCACGCCCATCTCCGTCATCCTGGCCGCGGTCCTGCTCAAGATGGGCGTCTACGGCCTCTTGCGGCTGTGCTACCAGATGCTTCCGGCGGGCTTCGCCTGGTTTTTGCCCGCGCTCGTGGTCATCGCGGTGATCAACATCGTTTACGGCGCGCTGTGCGCCATGGCGCAGACCGACATGAAGAAGATGGTCGCCTACTCCTCGGTCAATCACATGGGCTACTGCCTGCTGGGTATCGCCGGCATGACCGCGGCGGGATTTTCCGGCGCGGTTTTGCAGATGATCAACCACGGCATCATCACCGGCGCGCTGTTCCTTCTGGTGGGCGTGATCTACGACCGCGCGCACACCCGCGACCTGTCCGCTTTCGGCGGCCTGGCCGCGCGCCTGCCGGTGTACTTCGGCCTGATGGCGCTGACCTGCTTCGCCTCGCTGGGCCTGCCCGGGCTTTCCGGCTTCGTCGGCGAGTTCCTCTGCTTCCTGGGCGCGTTCCCACTGTGGAAGTGGCAGACGACCATCTCCGTGCTGGGCATCATCGCCACGGCCGCGTTCTTCCTGCGCATGATCCAGAAGGTGTTCCTGGGCGCGTTCAACGAGAAATGGGAGGGCCATATGCCGGACATGACCCCGCGCGAGCTCCTGTCCGTGGTCCCGCTGGCCGTGCTGACCGTCCTGTTCGGCGTGTATCCGAAATGGCCGCTCGACTTGATGAACGCCACCGTCGTGGCTTTGTTGAGGAAGTAAGATGCAGAACCTGTCTTTGCTGAGCCCCGCGCTGGCCCTGTCCGGGCTGGCGGTCCTGGCGTTGCTTGCCGACATGCTGGTGCCGCCGTCGCGTGCGCGCAACCTCTACCACTTCGGCTGGGCGAGTGCTGCGGGCACTTTGGCCTGGCTGGTCGCGGGCCTGGCCGACCCGGCCTCGCGCGGCGCGGGCTCCCTGTGGGTTGTGGACGCCTACGCACAGTTCTTCGGCATGACCATACTGCTGGCGCTCGTGCTGTGCCTGCTGATGGGGCTGGATTATAAGGCTCTGCCCGAGCGCCATGCCGGGACCTTCACCGCTCTGATGCTGTTGGCGAGCTCGGGCCTGATGATTTTGGTCAGCGCGACGGACCTCTTGCTGATCTTCGTGGCGCTGGAGCTGGTCTCGCTGTCTTCGTTCGTGCTCGTCGGTTTCGAGCGCGGCAACCCGAAGTCCAACGAGGGCGCGATGAAGTATTTCCTGTTCGGCGCGTTTTCCTCGGCGATCATGGTCTACGGCATTTCGCTTTATTACGGCGCGGCCGGAACCACGCACTTGATCCGGGGCGCCGCCGCGCCGGGGCCCATGCTGATGCTCGGGCTGATCTTGATCCTGCTGGGCTTCGGCTTCAAGGCCTCGCTGGCGCCCATGCACTTTTGGGTCCCGGACGCCTACGAGGGCGCGCCCACCCCGGTGACCACCTTCCTGTCCGTGGCGCCCAAGATCGCAACGTTCGCTTTGCT
Organism: Elusimicrobiota bacterium; assembly: GCA_013044195.1. Taxonomy (GTDB): domain Bacteria; phylum Elusimicrobiota; class Elusimicrobia; order UBA1565; family UBA9628; genus GWA2-66-18. The sequence continues at coordinate 14,748 of JABEUV010000226.1, forward strand.
GGTGCGCGTGTTCGTCTCCGTCTTGCCCGCCGCGCAGTTTGATCTTCAGGCTCTGGTCGTGCTGATGGCGCTCACCACCATGACGATCGGAAACTTCACCGCGTTTTTCCAGAACGACGCCAAGCGCCTGCTCGCCTACTCGTCGATCGCCCAGGCCGGCTACCTGCTCATCGGCCTGGCCGCCGGCACCGGCCGCGGCGTCGAGGCGGTGATGATGTATTCCTTCGTCTATCTGGCCATGAACGTGGGCGCCTTCGCCGTGGTCCAGGCCGTCGGCCAGGAGGCGGGAAGCTACGACCTGTCCTCGTTCGACGGCCTGGCTCAGCGCTCTCTGGGACTGGCCCTGGCCATGACGTTCTGCCTGCTTTCGCTGGCCGGCATACCGCCGCTGGCGGGTTTCATGGGAAAGCTTTACATCTTCTCCTCTGCCGTGGAGACCGGTCATTGGTGGCTGGCCGCGGCCGGCTTGGTCAACTCGGTGGCCTCCGCCTACTTCTACTTCCGCATCGCGCACCGGATGTTCTTCCGCGCGCCGCGCGAGGGTGCGGCGCCCGTCGTCGCCGGACCGTACATCTACGGGGCCGTCGCCGTCGCGGTCGTCGGGGTCCTCCTCTTCGGCGTCCATCCCGAACCGCTGATCGCCGGCGTGCGCGCCTCGGCCGGCCTGCCCTGACGAACTTCTAGCTCGTCCAGTTGAGGCGACGGTCCTTCGGTTTGTCCTGAGCCGTGGTGCGCAGGCCGCGCGTGGCGACCAGCGCTCCCGCAAACGCGATCACGCCGCCCCAGCGCCAGACGGCGCCGGTGTCGATCAGGATGCGCCAGGTTCCGGCGGCTTCCGCGGCCAGCGCCGCGCTCCAGTCCGCGCTGTCCGGCGCCGCCCACGCCAAGACCGCCGCCGCCGTCAAAGCCGCTCCCGTCGGCGCAAGGAGTCGCGCCCAGAGCAACTCCTCGCGGTCCGCGCCCCAATACGCCAGATACGCGCTGCCGCCGCCGGCCAAAATCCCGAAAGCCGACAAGATGAGCGTCTCCAGGCCGGGATCGCCGCGACCGCGTCTCAAAACGAACTCTCCCGCGCACGCGACCGACCCCACCCACAGAGCGGCGCCCAGCGCCCGGCGGGCCGCGCCGAATCTCGCGCCGATTCCCAACAGCAACGGCGCGCACGCGCCGACCACGGCGGCCGCCAGCCAGTCCTCGGCGACGGCGCGGCGCCACGGCCAGACGGCGGCCGTCGCGCACAAAGTCACCAGGATTGCCTGGAACGACGCGCGCGAGCCCAGCACGGGCGCGTCGTTCCAGGCAATCCT
>JABEUV010000227.1 GCA_013044195.1 Elusimicrobiota bacterium
CTTCTCTCGATGCTGGGCAGTTCGTAGGACACGGGGGCCGCGGCGCGCGGCGCCGGCGCGGCCGCGGCCGGCGCGGCGGCGGAGCGCCGCGACTGCGGGATCAGCTTGCCGCCCGCGCGGCGCAGGGAGTCCTCGTTGACGCCCAGGCGCGCGGCCAGGCGCCGCACCCACTCGTCCTTGAGCACCTCGTCGGGGCAGCGCGAGATCGTGCCGAGCACGTCCTTGGCGATGCGCGACTTGGCCTCCGGCGTCAGTTCGCCCGCGCGGGAGATCAGCAGTTCGGTCTGGAACTCGACCAAGTCCACGGCCGCGCCCAGCGCCGCCTCGAAGGCGGCCAAGCCCTTGGCGTGCAGGAACTCGTCGGGGTCCTTGCCCTCGGGCACGCTGGCCACGCGCACGCCCAAGCCCGCCGCCAGCGCGACCTCGGCTCCGCGCACCGCGGCACTCTGTCCGGCCGCGTCCGCATCGAACACGATCACGGCGGAGTCGGCGTGGCGCTTGAGCAGGACCGCGTGCTCCGGCGTCAGCGCTGTGCCCAGTGCCGCGCACGCGGTCTTTAGGCCGTGCTGGTGGGAGGCGATCACGTCCATGTAGCCTTCCATCAAGTGCGCGCGGCGTGACTTGCGCACGGCGCCGTCGCCCTCGAACAGGCCGTAGAGCACGCGTCCCTTGGAGAAGACCGGAGACTCGGGGCTGTTCAGATATTTGGGCTCGCCGTCGCCTAAAGTGCGCCCGCCAAAGCCGATCGTCGCGCCTTTCGCGTCGCGGATGGGGAACATCAGGCGGTCGAAGAAATAATCGCGCAGAGAACCGTCGGGGCGCTTCGCCGCCAGCCCGGCCTTCAGCAGGAGTTCGTCTTCAAAGCCCGTCTTTTTCGCCGCTTCGACGAGATGTCCCTGCCGCGGCGCGTAGCCCAACTGGAACGTCTCGACGGCGGTTTTATTCAGATGCCGCGACGCCACATATTTGCGCGCGGCGTCGGCCGCCGGGTCCTTCAACAGCAGATCTTTGTAGTAGCCGGCCGCGAACTCCAGCGCCTCCTTCATGCGCAGGCGCTCGCGGTCCTGCGGGCCCAGTTCCTTCTGCGCCTCGACTTTCACGCCCACGCGCTCCGCCAGCTTCTCCGCGGCCTCCGTGAAAGTCAGGCCCTCGGTCTTCATCACGAACGAGAACGCGTCGCCGCCCGCGCCGCAGCCGAAGCAGTGGAACGTCTGCCGCTCGGGGCTGACGATGAACGACGGGGTGCGCTCCTGATGGAACGGACAGCGGCCCTTCATGTTGCGGCCCGCGCGCGTCAATTGGACGCACTCCCCCACCAGCTCGGCGATGTCGAGCCGCGAGCGGATCAGTTCCAGCGTTTCAGGCGCGATCAGGCGTCGCTCCGCGACGCCTGATTTTCTTTCATAAAAAACATCCGCATAAACCTCTCGGTCAAAATGGAAGGCCGGCGCCGCGAACAGCGCGTCGCGGCGCCGGCCCGGCGATCGTTACGGAACGCGTCGGCGCTTGGCGCGACGCTGCTTGCGGCGGGCCTCGGCGGCCTTGAGCTTGCGCTTGACGGCCGGAGACGCATAGCGCTCGCGGCGCTTGACTTCCTTCAGCACCCCGTTGCGCTCGCACTCCCGCTTGAAGCGGCGCAGAGCCTCTTCCAGACCCTCGCCTTCTCGCAATTTAATGAAAACCATTTAAGAATTCACCACCTTTCCGTCGTCGGAACTGAACTCAACGTCAACCCGGCGGCCACGCCATCGGCCGCCCCGCCAACAAATGATAGTGGAGATGGTCGACCGTCTGACCCGCCCCCTTCCCGTTGTTCGACACCAAACGAAAGGACGACAAACCGGCCTGCGCGGCAAAACGGCTCGCCGCGCGCTGTAAATGACCAAGCAAAGCCGCATCCTCATCCGACGCCTCAAGAAGGGACCCCAAGTGTTTCTTGGGAATCACCAGTACGTGCGTCGGCGCCTGGGGATGCACGTCCCTGAAGACCAGCGCCCGTTCGTCCTCTTGGACGATCTGGGCGGGTATCTCGCGTCGGACTATGCGGCAGAACAGGCACTCGGACATCGACTCTCGCTGGTCATTGTAGCCTTTTGACCCCGAGCGGACAAGGGCCCCCCGCCCCCCGCGCGTCTGAGCCTTCTGGCCCAGACGCAACTTCGCTTTCGCATACGATTCCCGCGGATTAGATTATCTACAATCGCACCGATGCCGCTCTGGTGCACGATGGTTTTCCTGTGTTTGGAGTGGTGCTGGGCCTTGATGGGTCTTGCCTCATTGTTGCTGGCGGCCTTCTGCGCTCTGCGTCCCGCGGAGATCGAACGCCTTGATGTGCGCCTGAAACGCCTTGAGCTTGGGCCCTGGCCCGACGCGATCTTCGGCCTTATTCTGCCCGGCCTTCTCGCTCTCTATAAGGCGGCGCAATTCAGCGCATTCCACAGCATGCCGGACACGGCCAACATGCTCAACGTCGCCTGGAACACCGCGCACGGCGATTGGATGTTCGCGTCCTCAATGGGTGGGCGATCCTACCTCTCGGTCCACTTCGCTTTCATCATCGCGTTGCTGTCGCCGTTGCTGAGACTATGGGCCTCGCCGCTCGCGCTGATCATGCCGCAGGGAGCCGCCGTCGGATTGTCGGGCTGGGCGATGTATCGCGGCGCGCGTAGCCTTCGGCCCGGTCTGCCGGCTTGGCTGGCGGCCGCCCTGCTGATCTCAAGCCCCTTGTTCCACGGTACGGCGATCACGTTTCTGGACTCGGTGCCGTTCGCGCCCGTACTCTTTCTCGGCGCCTGCGCTTTCCATGAGCGCGGCAGAAACATCGCCGCCGGCGCGTGCCTGGCGGCCTTGCTGCTGACGCGAGAGCAGGCTCCGATGACGCTGTTCGGCGTCGCAGCCGCATTCATCGCCGCCGGCCGCAATTCGCGCGCGCGCGCGC
>JABEUV010000228.1 GCA_013044195.1 Elusimicrobiota bacterium
CCGACGAACGCAACGGTATTGTATCACAGCCCGTAGATCGTCGACGGTTCGCTCGCCGGCATTCAGAGCGGGCCGAAACGCCGACCGTCGTGAAACGATTTTAATTTGCGGCCGCGGGCGAAAGCGGCGGAGACCTCTCGTTCTTCCGCAAAAATCCCGGCTTCGGCCTGGCGCAGGCCCTCTTCGATGTGCGCGACCTGCCACTCGCGGACTTCGCGCGACGGGATCGTTCGTTTGGCCATGGATTGCCTCCACACGAGTCTGCCGTCAGCATACCGCGCACGACCACAGTTTCAAGAGACGGACGAGGAGAATAGAAAATGGTGACGCCAGCGTCACTCAGTCGACCTTTTTAGTCAAGATTCGAGGGGGTTCGACGCGATCACGGCGAAAGAAAGCGAAAAAGGTCCGGAAATTTTCTATAATCGCTCACCATGCTTCCTACATATCGACCTCACAATCGCAAACGCGCCAAGAAGATCGGTTTCCGCGCCCGTATGGCCACGCCGGGCGGACGCAAAGTCCTGCAGGCCCGCCGCTTCAAGGGCCGGCACACTCTCACGGCCAAGCAGGCTTGACCGAAGGGCTCGGCTTCGGGCCCGACGCGAGACTGCTGGATCGGGCGGACTTCCGCGCCGTCTTCAAAGAAGGCAAGAAGACGGTCGGCAAGTGGCTGATTCTGTGGCATCGCGCGGGACCCGCGGACCGGGCGCCGCGTTTGGGCCTGTCGGTCAGCTCTAAAGTGGGCGGCGCCGTGCGCCGCAACCGTCTTAAGCGGCTTCTGCGCGAGACGTTCCGATTGCGCCGGGCGCAGTTGGCCGAGGGGCTGAGCGTGGTCGCCTACCCGCGGCCGGGCTGTCCGTGGACGTCGCGGGCGGACGCGGAGCGGGATTTTCTCGAACTGCTGAAACGCGCCGGACTTCTGCGCGCATGAAGACTTTCATCATCGCCGTCATCGACCTGTATCGGGCCGCCGTGCGGCCGTTCCTGCCGCGCGCCTGCCGCTTCTACCCCAGCTGCGCCGACTACGCGCGCGAGGCCGTCCGCGTTCACGGCGCCGCGCGCGGAGCCGCGCTGGCCGTCGGCCGCGTCGCGCGCTGTCATCCCTTCCACCCGGGCGGGCTCGATCCCGTGCCGACTCCCTGATCAAGGACACCATGGACCGAAACCTCCTGCTTGCCGTCGCTCTCTCCGTCGCCGTCTACGCCGGCTGGTTCGGCTTCGTCGACAAGCGCATCAATCCGCCCGTCGCGCACCCCGCGTCCGCGACCGCGGCCTACGCGGGCGCGGCGGCCGCCTCCGGCGCCGCGGCTTCCGGCCCGGCGTCCGCGTCGTCGTCCGCCGCCGGCGCGGCGACGCCCGACGCGCGCGACGGCGCGTCCGTGCTGGCCGCGTCTATGCCCGTGGACTTGGGCGGCGCGCAGGCGCGCGTGGACCCGCGCGGCGCGGCGCTGTCCAGCGTGCTGGAAATCGAGCCGCTGGGCCGCGTGGAGTTGGTGGCCGACGCGCGCGAGGGAATGTTTTCGACCTGGCCGGAGCTCACGTTTCATCGCGACGACAAGGCCGCGGAGCCCACGTTCACCGCCGCTCGCGCCGACGGCCTCCAAATTGAAAAGCAATTCCTGCCCGGCCAAGGCACCGTCCTGCCGCGCCTGCGCCTGAGCGTGCGCAACCCCACGCGCCGCGCCCTGGACGTCGGACCCTGGACGCTGTCCGTGGGCCCCGGCCTTGGCACCATCGCCACGGAGCAGAAAGAAAACGCGAAGGTCTCCCGCGTCATCGGCCTGACGCCGGAGGCCGGCGGCCTGCACGGCCGCGTCGAGAAGCTCAAGCCCGGCGCGCATCCCGGCCCCTACCGCTGGGTGGCCGTGGACAACCGCTACTTCCTGGCCGCACTTCTGCCCAATCAGGACCAGTTCGCGCCGGTGGAAGCCGCCGGCCCGCCGCCCACGCTCACGCTGACGGCCAAGCCCGTCACCCTCTCGCCCGGCGCAAGCTTCACCTGGGACGTGCCGTATTATCTGGGCTCCAAGGGCGAGGCGTGGCTGTCGCGCTACGGCCTGGGCCTGGAGCGCTCCATCGACTTCGGCTTTTTCGCCCAGCTGGGCCGCGGCATGCTGACGGCGCTGATCTGGCTGCACGCGCGCATCGGCAACTGGGGCTGGTCCATCATCGCGCTGACCATGCTGCTCCAGCTCATCCTCTCGCCGCTGACCTACAAAAGCCTCAAGGCCGCGGCCGCCATGCGCACGCTCCAGCCGCAGATCGCGCGCCTGCAGGAGCGCTACAAGGACGACCCCAGCAAACTCAACGGCGAGATGATGGCGCTCTACAAGAAGGAAGGCGCCAATCCGCTGGGCGGCTGCCTACCCATGGTTTTGCAGATGCCCATCTTCCTGGCGCTGTATAACGCCTTGCGCAACTCCTGGGAACTGCACGGCGTGGGTTGGATGTTCTGGATCCGCGACCTGTCGGCGAAGGATCCCTACTACGTCCTGCCGTTGGTGATGGGGGGGCTCATGTTCGCGCAGTCGAAGCTAAACCCGCCCGCGGGCGACCCGACCCAGCAGCAGATGATGATGTTCATGCCCGTGATCTTCACCGTCATGTTCCTGAATTTCCCGTCGGGGTTGGTGCTGTATTGGCTGACGAACAGCCTGGTCAGCACCGTGCTGCAGTTGTCGTTGCGCAACCGCCTCAACCCGGCGACCTGACACGGAGGGCCCATGCCACCGCTCGAAAAAGAAAACGCGCCGCGCCTGCCGTCGCCGCAAGAAGCCGATAAAATCTGCGCCCGCGCCGTCGAACTGCTGACCGAACTTTTGCGCCTGACCGCCGTCGCCGCGCCCACCGTTTCCGCCTCTTGGGACCCGGCCATGGAGCGGGTGAAGGCCGTTGTCGAATCTCAAGACGCACCCCTGCTGGTGGAGCGTGACGGCCGCATTCTGGAGGCGCTCCAGATCATCGCCACGCTCCTGCTCAATCGCGGCTCCGAAATCCCCGTCGCCCTGCAGGTCGACGCGCTCTCTTACTGGGAAAGGCGCGAGACCGCCATTTTGGACGCCGCGCGCAACGGCGCGGACTCCGTGCGCGCCACCGGCCGCCCCTACCGCCTGGAACCCATGGATGCGTCGATGCGCCGACTGATCCACCGCGCGCTGGCCGCCGACCCCGACGTGGTCACCGCCTCCGAAGGCGAGGGCCCGTGGCGCAAGATCGTCCTGCGCTCGCGCCCGCGATGACCGACACGATCGTCGCCCCGGCCACCGCGCCGGGGCGGGCCGCGCTGGGCGTAGTCCGCGTCAGCGGCCCCGACGCGCGCCGCGTCGCGCGCGAACTGCTGGGGCTGGATTCTCCGATCCCACGCCGCGCCGTGACGCGCCCGGCCCGGCGCGGAGAAACTCTTCTCGACCGCGTGGTCGCCGTGTTCTGGGAAGCGCCGGACACGCCCACCGGCGAGGATTTGCTGGAAATCACCGCCCACGGCTCGCCCGAGATCATTGGCGAGCTGGTCGACGCCGCCGTCGCATGCGGCGCGCGCCTGGCCGAACCGGGGGAGTTCACGCGCCGCGCGTTTCTTCACGGCCGCCTGGACCTGGCGCAGGCCCAGGCCGTGGGCGATCTGATCGCCGCGCGCGGCGCGCGCGCGCGCGCCGCAGCGCTCGCGCGCCTGGAAGGCGGCCTGGCCCGTGCCGTGGCGGCCGTCCGCGCGCCCATCCTCGATCTGCTGGCGGAGTTGGAGGCGCGCCTCGACCACCCGGACGAGGACCTGCCGCCGCTCTCGTCGGCGGACGCCGCACGGACGCTTAAGCGCCCGGCCGAAATGATCGAGCGTCTGATCGCGGCGCGCGAGCGCGGCCGCGCCGAACGCGACGGCCTGCGCGTGTGCCTGGTGGGACGGCCCAACGCGGGCAAGTCAAGCCTCCTCAATGCCTGGCTCGGCTTCGACCGGGCCATCGTCTCCGCCCAGCCGGGCACCACGCGCGACTTGATCGAAGCGCCCGCCGAGATCGAGGGCCTGGCCGCGACCTTGATCGACACCGCCGGCCTGCGCGACGACGCCGCCGATGAGGCCGAACGCGAGGGCGTGGCGCGCGCCGAGCGCGCGCTGGCGTCCTGCGACGTCGCGGTGCTGGTCGTCGACGCCGCCTGCCCGGACGATGAAGCCGCGCGCGCCGCCGCGCGCCGCGCGCTGTCCGCCGCCGCGCGCGCCGGGCGTCCCGTCGTCTCGGCCTGGAACAAGTGCGACCTAGCGCCCGCGCCCGAGGGGGGCCTGGCCGTCTCCGCCCTCACCGGCGCGGGGCTTAACGCGCTCTCGCGCGCCGTCGCCGCGGCCGCGGGTGCTGCCCCCGGCGACGAGGGCGAGGAATTGCTGGTCGGCGCGCGCGAGCGCGCCGAGCTGAGTGCGGCGCGCGAGGAGCTGGCCGCCGCGCGCGCGCGCGCCGAAAGCGGCGCCGGAGACTGGGAGCCCGCGGCCTGCGCGCACTTGCGCCAAGCCCATCACCGCCTGGGCCGCGTGCTGGGCGAGAACGCACCCGACGAGGTTCTGCACGCCGTGTTCGCGCGCTTCTGCGTGGGCAAGTGAGGATGACGCGATGATTAAAAAACGGAAAGCCGCCAAAAAGACCGCCGCAGCACCCCGCGTGGCGCGCCGCACCCCGGTGGAGGATATCGCGCCCGAGGAGCAGATCGTCGGCGCGCCCCTGCTGGGCAAGGTCGCCGCCTACGACGCGCGTGCGCGCGAGATGACGCTGACGCTGGAGGAGCCGCTGACGGTCGGCGAGGGCGTGCGCGTCAAGGGCCGGGCCACCGACCTGACCCAGCGCGTGGAGCGCATGAGCGTCGAGGGCCGCTCGGTGCAGAGCGCGCTGGCCGGCGAGACCGCGGCCGTCGACGTGGCCGACCGCGTGAAAATCGGCGACGCCGTCTACAAGGTCCGCGCCTCGTGAAAGTCGCCTCGCCGCGCGGCATTCTCGCGCTGCTCTTCGCCGTCAACGTGCTCAACTATGTGGACCGCCAGCTCGTCTACGCCCTCCTGCCCTTAATCCAGGGCGACCTGCGCCTCAGCGACGCGCGCGCGGGCGCGCTCGCGTCCGCGTTCATGCTGGTCTACATGGTCGCGGCCCCTCCGATCGCGTGGCTGGCCGACGCGCGTGGGCGGCGGCCGTGGATCGCCGGCGGCGTGGCGCTGTGGAGTGCGGCGACGGGCGCCGCGGGATTTGCGCGCGGCTTTGCCTCCCTGTTTGCCTCGCGCGCGGCCGTGGGCGTGGGCGAGGCCTGCTACGGCGCGATTTCGCCTTCCTTCGTGGCCGAACGCTTCCCGGAGGCGCGCCGCGGCCGCGCGCTGGCGCTGTTTTCGATGGCCATTCCCGTGGGCTCCGCCCTGGGCTACGCGGGCGGAGGACTGGCGGGAGAGATGCTGGGCTGGCGCCATGCTTTTTTCCTGGTGGGACTGCCCGGGATATTCCTCTCTTTGCTCTGCCTGGCCTTGCCCGACGACGGGCCGCGCGCCGCCACGCCCGCGCCGGTGGCCGGCTACCGTGAAGTCTGGGGCGTTCCCACGTTTCGCCTGGTCACATTCGCGGGTGCGGCGATGACGTTCGCCCTCGGCGGCTTCGCGGTGTGGATGCCCACGTTCTTTCACCGCGTGCACGGCCTCAGCGTGGGCCGCGCGGGAACATTATTCGGCGGGATCACGGTGCTGGGCGGACTTGTCGGCTCCTTGCTGGGCGGCTGGCTGGCCGACGCGCTGCGCGCGCGCCACGCGGACGCGGACCTGCTGGTCTCCGGCGTGGGCCTGATCGCGGGCATGCCGCTGGCCGCGGCCGCAATCCTGGCGCCGACATTGCCGCTCTGCGTCGCCGGCCTGTTCGCCGCGGAGACCTTGCTGTTTCTGAATATGGGCCCGCTGAATTCGGCCATCGTCTCCGTCACGCGCCTGGAAACGCGCTCCATGGCTTTCGCCGCGAACATCTTCGTCATTCATTTGCTCGGCGACGCGGCCTCTCCGGCCGTGATCGGCTGGACGTCCGACCATTTCGGACTGCCGCGCGCCCTGCTGGCCACCTGCGCGGCCCTGGGCGTGGGCGGCGCGTTCTGCTTCGCGGCGCGCGCTGGCTACGACGCCGACGCCGCGCGCGCGGCGGGAGCGCCCGCGTGAAGGACGCGCTGAATTTCGCCGCGCTTTTTTTGCGCCGCCCGTCTCAGGCCGCGGACGCCTGCCGTCGA
>JABEUV010000029.1 GCA_013044195.1 Elusimicrobiota bacterium
AACTGGGGCAGCCCCGCCAGCCCGATGCGCGCGAACGCGATCACGACGCCGATCAGGATCCCGGCCAGAAAGACGAGCAGTACGAGCGCGCCGGCGCGCGCCGTGCGCGGTCCCGCGCCGAAGGCGCGCAGGATCCGCTCGGCGTTCGCGAGGATCATCATCGCGGTCAGCCCCGCGATCAAGCCCGGCGCCAGGCCGCAGGCGACCACCGCGATCAGCGCCGCCGCGACGAGCGCGTAGGAGACGCGCCGGGCAAAGGGGAGGTCGGCCTCCATCGCGGCGACGCTCAATTCCCGCTCGGGGCAGGCGGTGCGGGAGACTGGGCCTTGCGCTGCGCCTCCATGCGCCGAGCCGCGGCCTCCATGGCTTGCCGCATCTGTTGGAACTGAGCCTGCTGCTGGGCGGAGAGCCCTCCGGGCGCGGTCGGGGCGCCGGAGGCGGCCCGGGCCGCGGCTTGCGCCTGCTGGAGCGCCTGCATCTGCGCCTGCATTTGCGCGGCGCCGGCCTGTAGCTGCGCGGATGCGGCCGCCATCTGGGCGCCTTCCGCCTGCATCGCGGCGGCCTGCCGCGACATCAAAGTCCGCGAGGCCCACTGCGCGGAGAGCGACATCACGATCAGCGCGGCGGCAAGCGTCCCGAAGACCAGCCGGGCTTTTTCGACGCGGATCTTGTGGGTCTCGACGCTTGCCTCGATCATCACAAACGCGCCCCAGATCGTGCCGATCGCGATGCCGACGTAAGGGACCGCGGACAGGACGGCGTTGATCGGAGCGATCGCCGTCGAGTAGGCGGCGCAACGGTAGGCCGTTTCGTACGATTCCTGGGAACCCATCAACTTCCAGATTCCGAACAGTACGGCCGCGCCGATGAAGCCGAAGACGGCGACGAGGATCGGGGTCATGATCACGGAGACCGCCGCCGCGATAAGGCCGATGCCGGGATGCAGTCCCGCCAGGCCCAGAACCGCCTGCACCAGCCCGACCACGACTCCCATCGCGACCAGGAAGATCAGGGGTTCGCCGAAGCCTCCCGACTTCGGCATCTCCGCGTAGAAGTTCTTGGGCGAGCGGATGACGGCGACGGCGGCGTCGACCAGGCTCTTGGCGGCGGCCGGCGGTTGGGGCTGTTCCACGTGTCCTCCTTTCGTCGTTGTTGGCGGCTTGGGGATTATGCCCCTGATTTCCGGTGGTGTCAATGGTCATGCGCTCCTTGTGGCGTCGGTCGCCCTGCGCGGCCGTAGGACTCTTGCCTTCGGCGCGCCGGGACTTTCGACTCATTCGAAGAGCGCCGGGACCGGCTAAAATCCAGACATGAAGAGGATTTTCGCTCTCCCCGTCGTTTTCGCGCTCGCGCTGTCCCCCCTCGTCGCTTCCGCCCAGGTTCTTGGCCCCGCGGGAGCCGCGGCCGTCGCGTCCGCTCCGGCCGTGGGTGCTGCCGCCTCCCTGCCCAGCCTCAATTTCACGCTGTCCCAGCCCCAGATGCGCGAGGCTTACCGCGGCGCGCAGGCGAACTTGAACATGGCGGTCGCGGGCATACTGGCCGCCCCGGCGGGCTTTGCGTCCACGGTCAAGGCCTACGAGGCCGCGTCGGCGGAATACTCCCGCGCGCTCAATCCGCTGGTCTTTCTCGGGGAGGTCTCGCCCGACCCCGCGGTGCGCCGCACGGCTCAGGCCATCGGCAAGGTCGCCGATCGCAAATCGGTGGAGCTGTCGATGAACGAGGCGCTCTACCGCAAGATCGAGGAGGCCGCCGCGCGCGGCGAGACCTTGGATCCCGTCGACGCGCGACTGATGGCGGACACGCTCAAGAATTTCCGCGAGGGCGGCTTCGCTCTGTCCCCCGATCAGCGCGAGCGCCTGAAGGCCGTCCAGCAGAAGCTGAACACATTGTCCGGCGACTTCGCCCGCAACATCACGGATAAGAAGGACGAGTTGGTGGTAGGCGAGGACGGCGTCCAAGGCCTGCCCGCGGGCTACCGCGCGACTTTGCCGCGCGGCACGGACGGCGCCTACCGCGTCCCCGTCGATGAGCCCAACTCGGCCATGTTCCTGCGCTATGCCGACAACGCCGACGCGCGCCGCGCGATGATGCTGAAGTTCAACAACCGAGGCGGCGAGCGCAATTTGGCGCTCCTGCACGAGGCGCTGGGCCTGCGCCGCGAAATGGCGCGCCTGCTGGGCTTTGCCGGCTATCCGGACATGGTGCTCAAGGACCGCATGGCCGGCTCGCCGCAAGCGGTGATCGCCTTCCTGGGCCGCCTGAAGGACGCGGTGCTGGACCGCGCGCGGCGCGACTCGGCCGACGTGCTGGAGGCCAAGCGCCGCGTGGAGCCGGGTGCCACCCAGGTCTACGCCTGGGACCGGCAGTATTATTCCCGCCGCCTGCGCGAGGAGCGCTACGCGCTGGACCAGGAGACGGTCAAGCAGTATTTCCCCGTGGACCGCGTCGTCGAGGGCACGATGAAGGTCTACCAGCGCGTGCTGGGCGTGACGTTCCGCGAGGTGCCCGACCCGCGGGCCTGGGCCCCGGGCGTGCGCCTCTTCGAGATCTCCGACGCCCACAGCGGCCGCCTGATCGGCCATTTTTATCTGGACCTGACGCCGCGGCCGGGCAAGCACGACCATCCCGCCGCCTTCCCCCTTGTTTCCGGCCGCGTGCGGGCCGACGGCAGCTACGAGCCTCCGGTCTCCGCGATGATCGCCGATTTTCCCCAGCCCGAGCCGGGCAAGCCGTCCTTGCTCTCCCACGGCGACGTGGAGACCTTCTTCCACGAGTTCGGCCACCTGATGCACGGCACGCTGACGCAGGCGCGCTACGCGTCCTACGCGGGCACTAGTGTTGCGCGCGACTTCGTCGAGGCGCCGTCGCAGATGCTGGAGAACTTCGTCTGGGAGCGCGCCGTGCTCGACGAGCTGTCCGGCCGCTGGGACGACGGCTCGCGCCTTCCCGACGAGCTGTTCGCCAAGATGCTGGCCGCGCGCGACTTTCAGAGCGGCATGATGTACGCCGGCCAGATCGGCCTGGCGATGGGCGACATGATCCTGCATTCCACCGTTCCCGATGACGTCTCCGCCGCGTTCAACAAGATCATGGCGGAGTACACCGGCGTGCCGCAGACGCCCGGCAACAACTTCGTCGGGTCCTTCGGCCACCTGATGGGCGGCTACGGCGCGGGCTATTACGGCTACCTGTGGTCGAAGGTCTTCGCCCAAGACATCTACTCCTTCTTCCAAGCGGCCGGCGTGATCTCGCCCGAGGTGGGCGCGCGCTACCGCGCGCAGATCCTGGCCTGGGGCTCGGAGCGGCCGGAGAAAGAATCCTTGCGCGCTTTCCTGGGCCGCGAGCCGAGCGAAAAAGCTTTCATGAACGGCTTGGTCGGCCGCCGACTTCAGCGGAAATTGGGCGGCCGTTAGGTTGGATTTGGCCCGGTCGGGGTATGCTGTGGTCATGAACCCGATCATCGAAGGTCAGCCCGTTTTGAAGCCGCAGACGGCCCGGTTGGAGGTCTTGGTCCGTGCACAGGTCCGGGCCTATAGCGAAGAGGCCGCGCTCCGCGGCGAGGAGTTGTTCATGTCGGTTGCCGGCGAATCCCGGCCGGTGTGCGGCGACGCCGAGCGTCTGTCGCGGGCGATCGGCGGTCTTTTCGAAAGCGCGGTGCGCTTCAGCGCTCCCGGCGCTCGCCTGGAGGCGGGCGTGGGCTTCGGGGTCACGCAGGCCGTGGTGTCGGTCGGCATCGAAGGCGACGCCGTTTTGGAAGCGGAACGCTGCGGCGTTCTGCACGCCAGCCTGGCCGACGCGCGCGAAATTCTGGAAGGCTGCGGCGGCTCACTGCGCATCAGCGGCCGCTGGCTGTCGGCGTTCGTTCCGGTGGCGCGGGCCTAACTAGACGAACAGCGCCAGGACCGCGTTGAAGCGGCGGGCGAATTCGGCGACCAGGCCGTGGACCTGGAGCGGCTCGGCGTAGACGTCGACCGGGCGGGAAAGATCGGACGCGGCGACGGGGATGGTGAAGCAGAAGGTGGCTCCGCAACCTTTCCAAGACTCGGCCCAGATGCGGCCGCCGTGGAGTTCCACCATCGCGCGCGACAAGGTCAGGCCCAGGCCCGTGCCCTCGGACTTCTTGACCGTGCCGCCGGCTTGCTCAAACAGGCCGAAGACGCGCTCCAGGTCCGCGGCGTCGATGCCGGGCCCCGTGTCCTTGACGCGGAACAGCAAGGTTCCGGCGTGCTCGCGCGTGCCCTCGCGCACGGAGACGGACACTACGCCGCGTTGCGGCGAGTGTTTAATGGCGTTGGACAGCAGATTGACCAGGACCTGGACGACGCGGCGGGACTCTGCGGAGCAGCGCGGCAGGCCGGGCGCCGCGTCGCGGACCAGCCTTACGCCGCGCGCGGTCGCGGCGGCGCGCATGGCGTCGACGGCCTCGTCGACCAGCGCGCGCGCGTCGCAGGGCTCCTTGGCCACCTCCATGCGGCCCGCGGCCAGCTTCGAGTAGTCCATGATGTCGTTGACCAGGCCCTCCAGGCGCAAAGTATTGCGGATGGCGATGTCCAGCATCTGACGCTCGTCGTCGGTCAGTCGGTCGACGGCGCCCTCGGACAGGCCTTCCAGCCCCAGGCGGATGGAGGTGACCGGGGCGCGCAGTTCATGGGCCAAGTAGGCGGCCTGGACTTGACGCTGGCGCGGACGCAGGGCGGCGGGGACGGCGACGGCCGGCCGGGCGGGCGCGGGTGCCGCGACGGGCGCGGACGGCGCCGGCCGGATGACCAGGTCCTCCCATGTCGGCTGTTCGGCGTCCATGCGCTCAGTTTAGCGGCGGGCTGTTACGGACGTATTACGACGCAGCGGGGCGGCGCGTGCTACAATCCGGTCTTGGGGATGGAACTTTTTACCCCCCCGCCGCGTATACTCCTAGAGGCCATGCTGAAAACCGAGGAGCTGGAACGATTCGTCGAGGACTACGGCGACCGCGCGTACGGCTTCGCCTACGGCCTGTGCGGCAGCGAGCCGGAGGCGCGGGAACTGACGCAGGAGGCCTTCGTCAAGATTTTCGAGCGGGCCGACCAATACGACGAGACGCGCTCCTTGGAAACCTGGTTCTTGACGGTGCTCAAGAACGTGTTCCGCGACAGCCTGCGGCGCTGGGACCGGCGCGGGAAGGTCGCGCTCGACGCGCCGATCGGCGACGACGGGATGACGGTGGCCGACGCGCTGGGCGACGCGCGCGAGGAGGCCCTGCTCGACCGGCTGGAGCGGCAGGAGGATGCCGCGCGTCTGCACCAGGCGCTGGCGACCTTGCCGCCGCTGGGGCGCGCGATCATCGCGCTGATCGATATGGAGGGCCTGGGCTACGAAGAGGCGGCCGAGGCGCTGGACCTGCCGCTGGGCACGGTGCGCTCGCGCATCAACCGCGCGCGGGAGACCTTGCGGCGGCGTCTGCTGGAGATGGAGGGGAAGCCATGAAGGACGAGGAACTGCTGTCGGATTACGTGGACGGACGGCTGGCGGCCGGGGCGCGCGCGGCGCTGGAGTCGCGCTTGAACGCGGAGCCCGCTTTGGCGCGCCGTGCGCGGGTGCTGAGGGCGATGAAGTCCGCGCTGTCGGGTGCCGCTCCGGCCATGCCGGCGGACCTGAAAGCCGAACTGAAGCGCCGAGCGCGCGCGCACGCGCCGCGGCGCGGGTCGTCTTGGCTTAACGATCTGCGCGCGGCCCTGTGGGCGCCGTGGGCTTATGGGGCCGGGGCGGCCGCCTTCGCCGCGGCGGC
>JABEUV010000229.1 GCA_013044195.1 Elusimicrobiota bacterium
CCGCCGGCGCGCCGGCGCGCGCGCTGACGGAGGGCTTCGCGCTGGTCGAGCGGCTCAACGCGCGCGGCCCGGCGGGGTCTTTCGACGGGCTGGTGCGGCCGCCGCGGGCGGAGCTGGAAGGCTGGCGGCGCGCGGGCCTATCGCCCAGCGCGCTGGACGCTTTCGCGGAATGCCCGTTTCGCTTTTTTTCCGCGCGCGTGCTGGGGCTGGGCGAGCGCGAGGAAGCCTCGGAGCGCGGCGAGCTGTCGGCGCGCGCGCGCGGTCAGATTTATCACGCGGTGCTGGAGCGCTTCTACCGCACCTTGCCCGAGGCGGCGTGGTCGGGCCGGGCGGACCCGCAGGAGCGGTTGGACGCGGCGCTCGCGGCGGAGTTCGCGCTGAACGACTGGCGGGCGCTTGGACTGTATCCGCTGCTGTGGGAGGCGGCGCGCGATGAAATGAGCGCGCACCTGCGCGCGTTCGCGGCCTGGGATTTCGCGCGCCTGCGCAAAGACGGCTTCCGGCCGCGGCTGAGCGAGGCGGCCCTGCGCGGCGAGCCGGAAGGCGGCGCGCCCGGCGGCGTGCCGTGGCGCGGGATTCTCGACCGCGTGGACGCCGACGAGGCTGGGCGGCGCTTCCGCGTGGCCGACTACAAGACGCGACGCTCGACGCAGTGGAAAAAATCGCTGGCCCAGCTGGCCGCGGACGGGACGTCCCATCAGATTCCGTTCTATGCGGAGCTGGCCGCTTCGGCGCTGGGCGCGGGCTGGGCCTTCGACGGCGGCGAGCTTCTCTTCATCGAAGCCGAGCCGGGCGCCGAGCGCGCCTCGACGCTGAGCGCGGAGGAATGGGCGAACGCGCGCGCGCCGTTCCTGCGCGGGCTTTTCGCGCGCGTGGAGTCCATCGCGGCCGGGCGCTTTCCCATCATTCCGCAGGACGGCGAGCGCGGGCATTGCTCGCGCTGCGACTTCGCCACGGTGTGCCGCAAGGCGCACGGCCCCTCGCGCGCGCGCGCCGCGGCCTTGGCGGCGCGCTCCGCGCTTGATAAGCTCGACGCATGATCCGCTTTCGCGCCGCCGCTCTAGATGACGCCGCGCGCCTGGTCGCTTTGGTCAATTCCGCCTACCGCGGCGAGAGCTCTAAAAAAGGCTGGACGACCGAGGCCGACCTGCTGGGCGGCCAGCGCACGGACGAGGACAAGGTGCGCGAGATGATCGCGGCCACGGGCTCGCGCGTGGAGTTGGCTTTCGCAGCGGACGGCGCGCTGGCCGCGTGCGTGCATCTCAAAAAAGAAGCCGACGGCTCTTGCTACTTGGGCATGCTCACCGTCGATCCGGCGCGGCAGTCCGGCGGCCTGGGCCGCGAACTGCTGCAGCGCTCCGAGGACCTGGCGCGCGGCTGGTCCTGCGCGCGCATGCGCATGACGGTGATCTCCGTGCGCGCGGAGCTGATCGCCTACTACGAGCGCCGCGGCTACCGACGCACGGGCCGCACGGAGCCGTTTCCCGAGGACGATCCGCGCTTCGGCCTGCCCAAGGTCCGCGGGCTGACTTTCGCCGAGCTGGAGAAGCCGTTGGGCCCCGCCGTCGGCGGCTGAAATAAGTTCCGGCTCAGCGGACGGACGCGTCCCAGCCCCGGTCGATTTCCTCGGCGGGCATTCCCGCGCCGACCTGAAGAAGAGCGGACGATATCCGAGGATCGTCGGGAGTCCAGCGCCGTCCGCTGCGCAGCTCTTCAATCGCGCCGGCGCGGTCGCCGCGTTGAAGTCGAATCCGCGCCAGGCCCAGCCAAGCGGAAGGGGCGTACGGGCGGAGGCGGAGCGCGTCGTTGAAAATCCTTTCCGCCTGCTCGGGGCGGCCTTGTCTCAGTTCCAGCCAGCCCAGGCAGATGCGCGGCGGCAGCAGGTTCGGATTCATCTGAATGGCGCGCCGGAACTCCGCGGCCGCCTCCGTCTCCCGATTCAACGCGTCGTACGCCTTGCCGAGGTTATGATGCGCTTGCGGGTATTCGTCGTCGAGGGCGATCGCCGCGCGCAGATGTTCGATGGCCTCTTCCCAGCGCCCTTGGCTTGCGAGCGCCGCCGCAAGATTGTTGTGAATCTTCGCGTTTGTCGGCTCGTAATGCAGAATGTACGAGTTCAGGGCGAATGAATCGTGCCAGACGGTGTTGAGTTCCCGCGTCTGGGCGGCGGCGGCGCAAATGGCGACGAACCCCGCCGAGATCGCAATTTTCCGTGAGAGTCCGCTTTTCGGGACCAACTGCGTGAGCAGGAGGGCCAATCCGAGGCCCGGAAAAATGAACCAATGGTCGTAGAACAGGGCGTTGATGACGATCAGCAGGTTGGAGGTGGGGAGCGTGGCGATCACGAACCAGAGGAGCCCCGCCGCGACGGCCGGGAAACGGCGGCGTCCATACGCGGCGACGGCAAGCCAAAGCGCAAGTCCGGCAACCGCGCCCCAGACGGGCCACGCGAGCGTTTGATACACGGCCCATGAGCGCTCGTGATGCAGGTCGGACGGCCAGAGCCATAACCGCAGTCCTTCCGGCAACGTGGGCAAGTACGTGAAGAAGCGATACCGGGCGTGAGACGCGAATTCAGCGATCGCACCGTGAGCCGCGGGCGCCGTCGCGCCAAGCCGGAAAAAGAAGAGATACGTCGCGGCGTAAGCGGCGGACAGCATCCAGAACGGAGCGTAGGCGCGCCAATCGTGGCGTCGCCCCAACGCCTCGACCTGCAGCCACAATAAAGCCGGGAACACCACGGCGCTTTCTTTGGAGAGCAACGCCATAAGCGCGCAGGCCAGGGCCGCTCTTGGGCGCGTGGTGAACAAAGACAAGCCCATGCAGATGAACAAGACCGCGAGGGTGTCGCCTCTGCCGGAGATATAGGCGACCGCTTCCGTTTGCAGAGGGTGGAGCGAGAAGAGCAACGTCGCGAGTGCCGCGGCTGCAATCGGCGCGAGTCCCGCCAACCAGTAAAAAACGGAGACGGCCGCCGCCGCATGCAACAGGATATTCGTCAGATGGTGCCCCCAGGGCGCGGTCCCCCAGAGTTGAAGGTCGATGAAATGCGTTAAAGTTTGCAGCGGACGGTAGAAGCCGCCCGAGAGCCCCGCGCCCGCCGTGATGCTTTCCGACAACGCCGCGGGCAGCGTCGACCAGGACGCCAAATGCGCGTTGTCTAGGACGAATGCGGCATCATCCCATACGAATCCTGCCGACAAGCAGTTGGAAAACACGGCAAAGACGGCTGCGCCGATTCCGATCGCCGCGATCTCGCGATCAGTGATGTGGATGCGGATCGAGGCTTTAGGCACGTCAGGACTGTAGCAAAGCGGGGAGATATTTCCGGGTCTGTACGTTGGGGTTTATTTGGGTCTTGCGCGTCTTCAGTCATGGGGGTAGGCTAATGCAGGATTCGTCGCGGTCGGCGGGAAGGGGGAACGATGGACTTCATTCGCATCCGCATCGCCGCCGCTGAGCGCCCGAACACTCGGCGGCGGACGGCGGCGCTTCTCGTTTTGGCGGTCGCCGTCGCGTCTTCCGCCGCGCAGACGGCCGCACCTTCTTCCGGCAACGACCCGAAAGTGGCCGCGGCCATCTCCGAGATCGGCACCTATGCGGCCAAGGCGGGGGAAAACCAAGAAGCCGTAGAGGACGTCTTCATGCGCGCGCAGTTCGCCATCCACCGCTTGGCGCGCGCGGGCGTTCCGGCCGTCGCGCCGATGGAAGCCGTCTTGGCCGATCCCAACAGCGATTGGAAGCTCAAGGCCATGATGTGCGAGGCCTTGGGCAGGATCAACGATGCGGGCTCGGCGTCCGCGCTGGCGAAGGTCGCGAACGACGCTGGCCAGCACGAGTTCGTGCGCGCCGCGGCCGGCCACGCGCTGGCGGCGATGGGGCGTTCGGATTTCGATGCGGTCGTCGAGGACATCGTCTCCAACCCCGCGGTGCCCGCGTCCGTGCGTGCGCGCACCATGATGGCGGCGGGCGCGACGGGCTTCGATGACGTGGACTGGCTCAAGCGCGCGGCGGAGGGAGACGGTCTGGGACTGCCCGACGACCCCGCCGCGAAAATTTCCCAGGAACTGGGCGGCATCATGCTCAACGCCCAGCGCGCGCTCGGTGCTTCGCGCAACCCCAAGGCGCTTGACGCGATCATCGAGCTTCAGGGGAAATATCCGACCAACGGCATCTATACAGAGATACTGGCGCGTAAGAAAGACCCCCGCTCCATTCCGGTGCTGCTGAAGGTGCTGACCTATAAGAACCCCAACGGCTTCACATCCGATGCGATGATGTTGGCCGCCGACGCACTGGGCGCGATGAGGGCCGAGGTCGCGGTGGCTCCACTCATCGACGTAGTCAAAAACGACCCCAATGAGTTGTTTGTCGGCCGCGCGGCTCTGGCATTAGCGGCCATCGGAGACGCACGAGCCATTGACCCGATTCAAAATGTGGTCGATCATCTGCGAACCGATTCTAGATTCAAACCGGCAATTTTTGAACAAGAGCGTGCAGGGTGGGGCACTGCCTTTGAACTGAAGAAATCTCTTTCTAAATTAAAATCAAAATGAATACGAGGCGCCTGTTGCTGGCGGCGGTATTTCTTCTGGGTGCAGGCTCCGCCCGCGCGGGCAACGTGTTCGAGAAGGGCGACGCACTTTACCGGCCGAAGAAGAGCATCTGGGGCGCGGGTGTTCTGTTTGGCCACGCCGCCATTTATCTCAACAGCGATTCAAAATACGTCGCTGGTTTGACGCGGGCGCAGTTTGCCTCGGCGAATACTGTGCCCAACATCAATGCCTCCGATGAACTTCATAGCGTCATCCAAGCTCCCGGCTACGCGCTAGGTGGCGTTCAGGCGGTTCCTTTCGATACATTTGTCGGCAAAGAACCGTACTGGGGATCCTACGAGGTGGCGAATCTAGATGCCCCGCATCGTATGCAAGTCATCCTCGCCGCTGGTCGTAGTCTGCAAGCTGACTACACGCTGTGGTGGGGCTGGAAAGGTGAGCCGACGATCTACAACCCCGGGGGAGGGAAGTTCCGCTGCGACGGGCTGGTGTCCTACGCGTACGCACAGGCCGGCGTGACGATTCCCGAGAACCCCGGCGGCTGGCTGACGAACCTCCCTCGAACCCAGAGAAACGCAATCAAGGCGCTCAATGGAGGTAGCCCCGCCTCCGGTCGCGCGCCGGTTTGCGCGCCGGTGACGGTCTCGGTCTCGGCTGCCGGCTACGCGCTTTCCGCCGGGCCGGTCAAGGATGACGCTGATGGCTCGGGCATCGACCGCGTCGAGTTTTACGCCGGTTTGCCCGGCTCCGGAAGCCTGATCGGAGTCGACGACCATGACTCGAATCCCGACGCAGGCGTCTCCGCTTCGGACGTATACGCGACCATGGCCACGGCTAACCCGGGAAGCTCGATCTACACGACGGTCTACGATCAGGCCGGAAATTACGCGACGTGCGACGCCTCCGGCCGCACAGTGAGCACAAGCAACCTAACTCAAACGATCGCGACGATCACCGAGGACGTGATCGCTCCGACCATCGGCGCCATCAGCATCCCGTCGGGAAATCAGACGGTCACGGCCTCGTGGTCGGCCACCGACGATCAGACGCCCGCGGCTCAAATAAACTATGCCTACGCCGTGGACGTGCCGTTCGCGCAGTGGGACGATCCCGTCGTCACGATCTTGGGCGCGC
>JABEUV010000030.1 GCA_013044195.1 Elusimicrobiota bacterium
CCGCCGTCAAGCCCGACCTGGTGGTCTCCCCGGCGATGGGCGGACTGATCATCGGCCAAGAAGTGGCCCGCGCGCTGGGCGTGCGGCACTATTTCACGGAGCGCGTGGACGCGGCCATGACTTTGCGCCGCGGCTTCGTGCTGCGGCCGGGCGAAAGAATATTGGTGGTCGAGGACGTGGTGACCACCGGTAAATCCACGAAGGAAGTCTTCGCGGTGATCCGGGCCGCGGGCGCGCAGGTGGCCGGCGCGTGCTCCATCGTGGACCGCTCCGAGGGCAAGTCCGACCTCGGCGTGCCGTATGCCGCCCTTTGGACCGTCGCCGTTCCCACCTGGACGCCGGACGCCTGCCCGCTGTGCCGGGCCGGCACGCCGGCGGTCAAGCCCGGAAGCCGCAAGGAGCTCAAAGATGCCTAGCGCGAGTCTCACCTACCGCAAGTCCGGCGTGGACATCGACCTGGCCGACAAGCTGGTCGACCACATCGCCAAGAAAGCGCCCGCCATCGGCGGCTTCGCGGGCCTGTTCCCGCTGAACCTGGACGGCAAAGGACCGTGGGAACTGGTCGCCTGCACCGACGGCGTGGGCACCAAGCTCAAGCTCGCCTTCGCGCTGGACCGCCACGACACCATCGGCGTGGATCTGGTCGCCATGTCGGTCAACGATTTGGTCTGCTGCGGCGCCAAGCCGCTGATCTTCCTGGACTACTACGCCACCGGCAAGCTGGACCTCAAGCGCTCCAAGAAAATCATCGCCGGCATCATGGAAGGCTGCCGCCAGGGCCGCTGTGTCCTTCTGGGCGGCGAGACCGCGGAGATGCCGGGGATGTATCCGGACGGCGAGTACGACCTGGCGGGCTTCGCCGTGGGCGTGGTCAAGCGCGACGAGGTCATCGACGGCTCTAAGATTTTTCCCGGCGACTTGATTCTCGCGCTGCCGTCGTCGGGACCGCACTCCAACGGCTACTCGCTGGTGCGCCAGGTGTTCAAGACCAAAAGCGATCTGGCGCGCTGGGGCAAGACCTTGCTGACGCCCACGCGCATCTACGTCGACGAGGTCCTGCGCCTGCAGGACGCGTTTCGCGCGCAGAACAAGATCATCCTGGGCCTGTCGCACATCACCGGCGGCGGCTTGGTCGAGAACGTGCCGCGCATCCTGCCGCGCGGACGCAAGGCGGTGTTCCGCAAGGACGCGTGGAAGCGCCCGCCCGTGTTCGCCGAGATCGCGCGCCGCGGCGGCGTGCCGGAGCGCGAGATGTGGCGCACGTTCAACATGGGCCTGGGCCTGGTGATCGTGATCCGTCCCGACAGCCTGGAGCTGGCGCGCAAGACCTTGCCCGAGGCGCGGCTGGTCGGGGAGATCGTCGAGGGCAAGCACGAAGTGGAAATCATTTAGCCGCGGATGAATAAACGGATACGGATTGATATCGGCCGGCGGTCGGAGGGACCTTCGGCGGGCACGCGGCGGATTGACCGCCGCTTGGCCTCGTCCGGCGGCGGTGCGACGGGTCTCCGCCGTCCGGACTCGACATCCCGCCGAAGGTCCCTCCGACCGCCGATCGTCCAAAGCTATCCGCCCTATTCATCTCTCCGCTCCAGTGCCGTGGAGGAATTTCCTCTTGCCCCCAAAAGCGCCGGCGGCGCAGCCGCCGCGCCCAGCTCCGTTGCCGTTGCCGTAGCCGTTTCCGTTAGACTGTGTGGAACGCCGTCCAAACCCATCCCCGACGGGATGTCGAGCGACGACGGCGTACTATCCGTCGTTCCGCCGTCAGCCGCGGAGCGAGGCCAAGCGGCGGTCAATCCGCCGCGTTCCCGGCGGGGATGGGTTTGGACGGCGGCCGAATCTGTGGACGTTCGGAGCCAGGTGACATGGAAAAAATAGCGGTCTTCGCCTCCGGCGAGGGCACCAACTTGCAAGCGCTCCTCGACGCCTGCGCCGACGGCCGCATCCGCGGAGAGATCGTGCTGGTGGCGTCCAACAATCCCGACGGCGGCGCGCTGAAGCGCGCCGCGCGCGCGGGCGTGGAGACTTTCGTCTGCTCCCTCAACGAACGTGAGACCGCCGACGAACACTGCGCGCTCCTCGTCCACGAGTGCAAAAAGCGCGGCGTGACCTTGATCTGCCTGGCCGGCTTCATGCTCAAACTGAAGCCCCCCCTATTGAAGGCCTACCCAAACCGTATATTGAATATACATCCCGCCTTACTGCCCTCCTTCGGGGGCTTAGGGATGTACGGGATGAAGGTGCACGAGGCGGTTCTGGCCGCGGGCGTGAAGATCAGCGGCGCGACGGTGCACGTCGTCGACGAGGAATACGACCGCGGCCCCATCCTTCTGCAGTCCGCCGTGCCCGTGCTGGACGGCGACACTCCGCAGACGCTGGCCGCGCGCGTGCGCGCGCAGGAGCACTGGATTTATCCGAAGGCCGTCTCCTTGTTGTGCGAGGGGCGACTGAAGCTGGACGGCGGGCGCGCGCGCATCGCCGCGTCGCCGACCGACGCGTCGCCGCGCGTCAAGCGCGCCCTGCTCTCCGTCTCGGACAAGACCGGCGTCGTGGAGTTCGCGCGCGGCCTGCACGAACTGGGCGTGGAGCTCGTCTCCACGTCCGGCACGGCGAAAGCCATCGCCGAGGCCGGCGTGCCGGTCCGCCCGCTCGACACCATGACCGGATTTCCGGAAATACTCGACGGGCGCGTGAAGACTTTGCATCCGCACGTGCACGGCGCCATCCTTCTGCGCCGCAAGGACCCCAAACAGGCGCGCGAGGCGGAGCTGTTCGGCATCGAGCCCATCGACCTGGTGGTCGTCAACCTGTATCCGTTCGCCAAGACCGTCGCGGCCGCCAAATCCCCGTTCGACCAGGACGTCATCGAGCAGATCGACATCGGCGGCGTCGCACTCATCCGCGCCGCCGCGAAGAACTTCGAGGACGTGGCCGTGCTGACCTCGCCCGCCGACTACGGCGCGACGTTGGCGGAACTTGCCGCCGCGCAGGGCCGTCTTGACGGCGCGACGCGCCGCAAGTTGGCGCTGGCCGCCTTCCGCCACACGGCCGACTACGACGGCATGATCGCCAAGGCTTGGTGCGGCGAAGCCTCGGCGGAAAAGTGCGCCGAGCAGTTTCCGCCGGTCCTGAACCCGCGCCTGGGCAAGGTCCAGGACCTGCGCTACGGAGAGAACCCGCACCAGAAGGCCGCGCTCTACGCCAACGAAAACGGTTCCTCTTTTACGCAATTGCACGGCAAGGAACTGTCCTATAACAACCTGCTGGACGCGGCAGGGACGTGGGACGCCGTCAGCGATTTTGAGGCGCCCGCCGCCGTGGTCTTCAAGCACGTGACCCCCGCCGGCATCGCCGTCGGGGACACCATCGACCAGGCCTTCGACCGCGCCTGGGCCTGCGACCCGCTGTCGGCCTTCGGCGGCGTGCTGGCCTTCAACCGCCCGGTCAACCGCGCCATCGCGCAGGCGCTGTCGCAGCGCTTCGTCGAGGTGCTGACCGCGCCCGGCTACGACCCCGAGGCGCTGGAGCTATTGAAGAAGAAGCCCAACGTCCGCCTCCTGGTCCGCACCAAGCCGCCCACGAAGGCGTTGCAGCTGCGCTCCATCGGCGACGAGGTTCTGGTCACCGAGCCCGACCGCGCCGTCGCCGGGCCCGACTGGCGCTCCGTGGCCAAGCGCGCGCCGACGCCGGATGAGGAGAAAGCCCTGCGCTTCGCCTGGGCCGCGGCCAAGCACGTGAAATCCAACGCCATCGTGCTGGCCGGGCCGGAACAAACCGTCGGCCTGGGCGCCGGCCAGATGTCGCGCGTCGACTCCGTGCACATGTCCGGCGTGAAGTACAAGCTCTGGCTGCGCGACAACCCCGCGCCGAAGGCCCTGGTGTTGGCCTCCGACGCGTTCTTCCCTTTCCGCGACGGCATCGACGCCGCCGCCTTGCTGGGCATCTCCGCCATCGTCTCGCCCGGCGGCTCCGTCAAGGACCCCGAGGTACTGGCCGCCGCCGACGAGCACAATCTCGCGATGATCTTTACCGGCATGAGGCACTTCCGGCATTAAACGAATGGCATATATTGACAATTCCTGCCATAGGGCATACACTGTCTGGTAGAGGGATACATCATGGAAACGATGAATATTTCCTTACCCGATCCGCTCCGACGTTTCGTCGACAAGCAGATCGCCTCTGGCCGCTACAGCAGCGCCAGCGAGTACGTCCGCGAGCTCATCCGCTTCGACGAAAAACGCCGGGCTCAGGAACGCCTCGAGGGTCTTCTTCTCGAGGGATTGGGCACGCCGTCCGGCGAGATGACGGCCCGCGACTGGTCCGAGTTGAAGAAGACATCCGCCGGCAAGCGTGGGAAACGTGCGGTCAGGTGAGCCCGAGAGTCCTCATCCGGAAGGCGGCGCGCCGAGACCTCGCCGACTGCGCCGCTTTCATCGCGCTGACCCGCCCGCAGACGGCCGCAGCCTTCCTAGATTCGGCCAGACGGACCTTCGCTCGCCTAGCCGAGTTGCCGTCCTTGGGCGCGACATACGCGGCGCTGTCTCCATCGTTGCGAGACATCCGACGCTTCCGCGTGGCGGAATTCACGGACCACCTGATCTTCTACCGCCCGATC
>JABEUV010000230.1 GCA_013044195.1 Elusimicrobiota bacterium
CGCGCCCGTCAGTAGGCGCTCCAGACGCTGCCTTTGGTGTCGGTGTCGGTGCAGTCGACGTTAAGGTCGCCGACGTTCGGGTCCGTCGCGATGTTGTTGAAAAGCCAGCCGCCGGCATCGTTGAAGTCGGCGAAGGTGCCGTCGACTTCTGACGACGAGTCGGAGTGATAGTAAGGAGTCTTCGTCGGCGGAACCGCAGTGAGATACTTTGAGCTCACGGTCAGCGCCGGCAAATCGGGCGGGTAGGAACCTTCCAAGTCGGTGTAATAGATGTTCAGCGCCGAACGCAGGGATGCGAGGTTGCCTTTGCCGTTGGCCTCGCTGGAACTGCGGATCAGCGAGGCGAATTTCGGGATCGCGATCGCGGTCAGAATGCCGATGATCGCGACGACGATCATCAGTTCGATCAAGGTGAACGCACGCGCGCCGCGACGCATAATGACGAATACTATAGCATGCCGCGGGTGTCAGCGGGGCGGCGCGACGGCCGACTCACGCCGACGCAGGGCTTTTTTATAAGCGGCGCGCGCCCGGTTCTGCTCCTCGTTGGTCGCGGAAAACACGTGACCGCCGGCCGCGTCGGCCACGAAATAGAGCGCGTCACTCGGCGCCGGATTGAGCGCGGCCAGAACGCTGTCCAGGCCCGGACTACAGATCGGCCCCGGCGGGAGGCCGCCGTGCAGATACGTATTGTAGGGAGAGGGTGTCTTCAGGTCCGCGCGTGAGAGCTCTTTCTTCCAGTAACCGAGCGCGTACTGCACGGTCGGGTCGGCCTGCAGAGGCATGCGGCGCTTGAGCCGGTTCAAGTAAACCGCGGCGATTTTGGGCCGTTCGTCGGCGCGCACCGCCTCGCGCTCCACGATGGAGGCCAGGATCAAAGCCTGGTCGAGCGTCAGCTTCGGCCGCGGCTGAGCCGCAGCGTAGGCGGCGGCGATCTGCCGATCGAACTCCGCGGTCATGCGCGCGGCCGCGCGTTCCGCGCCGAAGCCGGGGGGGAAACGGTAGGTCGCCGGAAATAGACGGCCTTCCAGACGGCGCGCGGCGGCAAGCGTCGCGAACTCTTGCCCGTCGGCCACGCCCGCGGCCGCCAGGCGCTCGGCGACCTGCTCAACGCGCCAGCCCTCGGGGATCACGACCTTCACCTCGTCGGTTTCGCCCAATGCCAGCTTGCGCGCGAGCGAAAACGGCCACTGATGCACGCGCAGGGAGTAGAAGCCGGGCTTAAGCCGACGGTCGAGCCCGGCCGCCTTCAGAATCAGGCGGAACGCCGTCACCGACACCACCACGCGGCGGCGCCCCAGCAGTTCCGCGGTCTGGCGCGCGCTGAGCCCCGGGGGGATCTCCACGGCCACGCGCTCGCCCGGGATCGCGACCCACGCCAGTGCGGCGGCCGCAACCAGCGCGGCGGCCGCCGCGAGCGCCCGCCTCACTTGCGGCGTTCGGCGGCGCGGCGCAGAACCGCGCGCACGCGCGCCAGCAGTTCGTCGCTCTGGAACGGCTTGACCAGGAAGTCGTCGACGCCGAAATGCAGGGCCTCGATCTCCTCTTCGGTCGTCTGCTTGACGGTGAGCATGATGACCGGAATATCTCGCAGGCGCGGATCGGCGCGCAGGGCGCGACAGAAGTTCTCACCGTCCATGCGCGGCATCATCCAGTCCACCAACACCGCGTCGGCCGGAACGCGCTGGAGCATGGCCAGTCCTTCGTGGCCGTCCGCCGCCGCGGCCACTTCGTAGCCGCCGCTGCCCAGGATCTCCGTGACGATGATCCGATAGTCCTCCTCGTCGTCGACGACGAGTATGCGCGTTTTTTTCATTTCGGAGCTCATTCGGCCGCCTGGAGAGAGAATGTGATGCGCGTGCCCTGGCCGGGCGCGGAGGCGGCCTCCACTCGGCCGCCGTGCTGCTCGACGATCGCCTTGACGATGTAGAGTCCAAGGCCGGTTCCTTTCGGCCCCGCCACGCCCTCGGACACGTTGCGCCCCTGCGAGAACGGCTTGAACAAACGCGCCAGATCCGAGGCCTCCATGCCGCGGCCGCTGTCGCCCACCGTTATATACAGCCAGCGCCGGCCGCGCTCGCGTACCTGCTCCGTCGAGATCCAGACGCGGCCCGACGCGGGCGTGAACTTAAGCGCGTTGGCGATCAAGTTCACCAGGACCTGCCGCACGCGGTCCGTGTCCGCGAGAACCAACGGCGCGCCATCGACGCGGTTCTCGACTTGCAGTCCCTGCGCACGCGCCTTCGGTTCGAAGAATTGGATGACTTCGGAGACCACCGGAGCGAACTCGACCGGCCGCAGCACGCACTCCATTTTTCCCTGCTCGATCTTGGCGACGTCCAGCAGATCGGTGATGAAGCGGTTGAGGCGCTGGACGTTGACCTGGATGCGGTCCAGGTACTCGCGCGCGGTCGCCTGTGCGGCGGTGTCCGGAGACGCAAGCTTCTCGCGGATCAGCGGCACGAAACTCTCGACGGCGCCCAGAGGGGAACGAAGTTCGTGAGTGACCGAGGAGACAAAATTCTTCTTGGCGAGATCCAGTTCCGCCAGGCGCTCCGACATCACGTTGAACACCCGCACGAGCTTGCCCACCTCGTCGTCGGACTCCCACTCCAGGCGCACGCCAAGCCGCCCCTCGCTGATCTGCCCGGCCATCACGCCGAGAGCGCCGAGAGTGCTGGCCAGAGAACCCGCGACCAGCGCCGCCAGCGCCAGGCCGACCAAAGCCGTGACCGCGCCGACCATCAGGAGGACGCGAATCATCCGGTGTTCGGACTCGCGCATGGGCGAGCGCAGAACGTCCTGGTCGACGCCGAAAGATATCTCGACGCTGCGGTCCGCCTGCGACGGATCGGGCACGAACACGCGGTCCTCCAGCACGCGCGCGCCGGTCTCCGGCTCTCCTAGTTCCTGAGGAAAAGTCTTGCCGCCGCGCCGCCAGACCACGTGCGCGTAGCTGAGCGCCGGATATTGGACCTTTAAGAAATTCAAATAGCTGAGAAGCTGGACCTGATCGCGCTGAATCAACGCGTCGGTGGCCGCGTGCGCGACGGCTTCCTTTAAAAGTCCTTCGGCGCGCTGAGACTGCTTCTCGCCCAACTGTCGCTCGACCAAGATCGAACCGTACGACAACAGCAGCAGCGAGGCGATCTGCAGCAGCACCGTCTGGACGATCAGCTTCGCCCGGATCGTCATGAAGGCCAAATTATCATATTTGTCGAAGTTCCGTATTGATTTTTTAACATCGCGCTGTTATGCTGGGCGTGTGGAACGAGACCAGGACCGTGCGTTGGAGCCGGCGCTGAGGGACGTCGAGTCGATCCAGAATATCGACACCGCGCGCCTGGCCCTGCGTTGGGCGCTGGAGCGCTTGCGCGCCCTGGAACGCCGCGTGCAGGACGGCGACGACGCCGCGCGCCGCGCCGAGGCCGCCGCAGCCCGTTCGGCCTCGGAATTCGCCGCCGCCAGGGACCTGCTGACGCGCCGCGCGTCGGAGTCGCTCGAACGCGAACGCTACTACGGCAAGCTCGAGGAGTACCTGAACCTGAAGCTCGCCGGAGAGTTCGACGCCGGGGCGCTGGCGCGGCGCGAGGCCGCCGTCGCGCGGCTGGAGTCCGAACTGCAGGGCCGGGAGCTGGAGACCGAGCGCCGCGTCAAGTCGGCTCGGCTCGGTTTCGAGGAGGAGTTGGGGCGCGCCGCAAAGGCGGCGGAGACGGCCGCTCAAACCCGCGTGCACGCGGCGCAGGACGAACTGGCCTTGCGTCTTTCGTCGCACGAGAAGGAATTTTCCGCCCGGCAGCTGTCGCTGCATGAAAAACAGGCCCAACTGGAGGCTCTTGAGCGCGCGCTGGAGGAACGCCGCCGCCGCTTCGAGGAGTTCCACGCCGCCCAGCGCGCCGCGCTGGAGCGCGAGTCGCAATCCATCGTCCAGGCCTCGCGCGACCAGACCGAGTTCCTGGAGCGGCGCGTGGAGTCCGCCCTCGCGGCGCGGACCCAGGCGCTCGAGGCGGCCTGGCAGACCGAGCGGCGCGCTCTTCTTGAAGAACTCGCGCAGTGGCGCGCGAAGTCCCGCGAGAATCTGCCCGAAGCCCTCGCGGCGGCGCGGCGCGCCGAAGAGGCCGAGGAGCGCGCCGTCCGGCTGGAGTCCCAGTTGGCCGCCGCGCGCCGCCAGGCCGAGGAGCGCCTCGGCGAGCTTCAGGCCCGGGAACTGAGCGAGCAGACCCGCCGCGACGAGTTGGCGCACCTGGAAACCGCGATCGCCGCCAAACTGCGCGATGCGGAAGCCGGTCTTTTCCGCCAATACGACGCATGGCTTAAGCGCGAGGACGAACTGCGCCGCCGCGACCTCGACTGGCGGTTGCAGTCCGAAGACCGCCGCGAAGCCGCCGACTCTGAGCGCTCCGCCGTCATGGCTTTGCGCGAGGAGCTTAAGCGCGCGATCGCCGCCTATCGCGCAAAAGCCGAACCTACCACCATCCCAGACCAAGGAAACCCCCAATGACCAATCAAACTCACGAAGCGCTGGCCTCTCTCAGCGATGCCTGGAAGCGCGTCGAGTCCGTCTGTGCGCGGCTCTGGAACGAGAATTCCCCGACCGCCGTCGAGGCTCAGGCCGCGCTTGAGGAGTTCAAGGGCGCGGTGCACAGAGGCGACGCCTATCTGGCCAACGCCGTCGAGCAGCGCGCGCACGACCTGCGCGAGAATGAGGACAGCCTCGCTTCGCTAAGACGGCAATACGAGATGGAGTTGGCGGGGCTCAAGAGGCGCGTCGAAGGCCTGGAGCACGCGCTGCGCGAGAAGGACATCCGCAACGATGAACTGCTCAAGGCCATCGCCAACAAAGAGGAGCAGAACCTCGACTTCCACTCCCAGCTTCTGCGCATGTCCGCCGCGGGCGACGAGGCGAAGACGCGTAAGATGGACGAGTTCTATCAGGAACTGCTCAAGAAGGAATCGGCGCAGGAAGAGTCTTGGGAACAACGCCACAAGGCGCTGGAGCAAGAGCACGGACACTACCAAAGCATACTCGCCGCCAAGCAGGCCCAGCTCGACGCCTGGGAAGAAAGGCGCATCGCCGAGGAGGAGGCGCTCAAGAAGCGCTCGACCGATCTGGAGATCAAGTCGCAGCACCTTTTCCAAGAGTACCGCAAGAAGCAGCAGGAAATCGAGGAGCTTAAGAGCAGCCTCCAGCACAGCATCACCGAGCTCGTGCGCCAATACCAGAACCGAGTGAAGTCGGAAACCGGACAACCCGGGCGCTGACGCATGACCGGCACTCCGGACGATTTCGAGCGGTTGCTTGAGCGTTGTCGCGCTCAACTCGACTCGATTTCGTTGAGCCTGCCGACGCTGGAAGCGGAGGGGGACGCCGGCTCTCCGCCGCCTCCGAAAAAAGCTCAGCCGCCCCTCGAGCCTCCGGCTCCGGTCGTCCCCGCTCCCGCGCCGACGCGACCCGAGCCGATCGCACCGGCCGTGCCGGCCGCCCCGGTCATCGTAACCGCCAAAGCGGAGCCCGCCGCGCCTCCGCCTGAACCGCCGCCGCAGAAACCAAGTCCAGCCGCGCTCTCCGCCGTCGAGCGCCCGCTTCCTCCGCCTCCGCCGTCGATGCCCATCTATGCCCCGCCCGCTGTGGAACCAAAATCGAGGCCGCCGTATTCGTTGGATGCGGGCGTTATCCCGGTTTTGACGCCGTCGGCGCCGCGCGCGGAACGCCTACGCGTGCCCGGCGTTCCTCACAAAATCGATCGGCCGCGGGCCGATTGGCGGCCCGCGGACGCCCTCGCGGCGGCCGCCGTCGTCGCCTTTGCCGTCTGGCGGCTCCAGCGCCCGGCGGAAGACCGCCCATTCGAACTTGCGGCCTCGGACGCCGCGACATTGCGCCCTGAGCGCGCCGATATCCTCGTCGCGCAGGGCTCGACGCTCGTCGAAGCCTCCGAGGACGGCCGCACGCTGTCCCGAAAGACGCTCGACGCGCCGGTCACCGCTCTGGGCTGGGACCGCGGCTCCCTCTGGAGCGTCGACGGACGCGCGCGCGCCCTCGTCGAACGCCGGGAGACGACCGGCCGCCGGACCGACTACGCCGTCAACTACGCGCCGCAGACGATCGCTCTGCGCGGCCGCCAACTCTGGGCCGTCGAGCCGGACGGCCGGACCGTCCATCAATATCTCGTCAGCCGCTCTCTGCTCGGAGTCCAGCTCCAGCCCCTGGACCAATATCAATTTCCCGGTCTGAGCGTCGCGGCCCTGGACGTGGACGACGCCGAACAGCTCTGGGTCGTCGACCGCGCGTCACGGCGGCTGTACCGCCTGCGCAAGGAAGGCCCCGGCTACCGCGCCGTCGACCGCGCGCCGCTGGCCGCTTTCATCGGCACGGAGGGAGCCGTCAAGTCCATCGCCGTCGAAGACGGCGTGGTCTGGCTTCTGGTGTCTGATCCCGGCGGCCGCGCGACGATGCACCGCCTCGCGGCCGCCCGCCTCCACTGGACCGGCGCTTAAAAGCCCGCGCCGCCGCGGCGCAGGATGTCGGCGCGACTGTCAACCCGGAGGACGAGAAATCCATCTCAAAATGCATATTTCATTACTAGACGCGCTTTCAGCGCTGTTGTGGAATATCGGCATTGCCCGCGGCCAAAGGGCGGGCTACACTCAACTCGCGCACCAAATGCCATGTACGGCCGCACTCTCGGACGAGGAGCGCTCGACGCGCCGGTCGCACGACCGATTACTCCGTCAACTACGTGCCTCTCCGCGTCTACGTCCTTGGGTGTCGGCTGTGGTCCGTCGAGCCGGACGGCCGAACGATTCACGAATACGCCGTCAGCCGCTCCTTGCTAGGCGTCCAATTCCAGCCGCTGGTCCAGTCTCAGATCCTCGGCCTACCGCCTGCGCAAGGAAGGCCCCGGCTACCGCGCCTTCGACAGCGCGCCGCTGACGGCCTTCATCGGCGAGACGGGAAGCGCGCAATCTCTCGCGGTCGAGGACGGCGTGGTCTGGCTTCTGGTCTGCGAGCCAGGATCGGCCTCATGATAAA
>JABEUV010000231.1 GCA_013044195.1 Elusimicrobiota bacterium
GTAGTCGCCTCCGCGCGCCGCCGCGGCAGCCTGGACTCCGCAATCCGACACGAGCGGCACAACCCCGTGCTCGAACTGATCCGGCGCACGCGCGTGCGCGCCGTCGTCTTCAACGGCCGCAAGGCCGCCGACGTCTATCGCCGCGGCGTCGGCGTCTACCCGCCGGGCGTCTCCTTCACGACCTTGCCTTCCTCAAGCCCGGCTCATGCCTCCATCACTAGGTCGCGTAAGGCCGCCGCTTGGCGCCGCATCGCCGCCTCTCTCGAACGGCGTTGAATGCGCCATGGGACTGCTCGTCCTTCGCGGTGATGCGCCGGCTGCGCCTGACCAACGCCGGGGCCACCGATCGCCATTTCCGCCAAGCCGGCTTTGACTCGGACCCCGGTTAATTTCTCGGGACGAATCCTCAATCGACTCTTGTCAAAATGGTGACTCCAGCGTCAGTTGACCATTTTAGTCGGGATTGGCGCGCGGACCCATTGACGGGCGCTCCAGGCGGGCTACACTTCCGCAATGAACCCTCTCATCCTCACCGCCCTGCTTGCGCGCGCCGCCTCGGCCCAGCCTGCGTTGATTCCGCCATCGGACGATCCCGTCGACTTCGCGCTGACGCTGTACCGACAAGTGGCCGCGGACGCGGGCGGCGGCAACGTGCTGGTCTCGCCGTTCAGCGCGCGGGAGGCGGTGGGGCTGGCGTATATCGGCGCGCGCGGCGAGACGGCCGATGGGCTCTCCCACGCGCTGCGCGCCGGTCGTCGCGACGACTTCGCGGCGGCGGCCGAACGGGCGCGCGCGGACTTGCGCGACGCCGATCCGCGCGTGGAGGTGCTAACGGCGACCTCCCTGTGGCTGCGTTCGGATTGGACGTTCCTGCCCGATTACGTTCACCTCGCCCAGGACGAATTCGGTGCGGAGGTGTTTCGCCGCGACTTTTCTCCAAAAACGGTCGACGAGGTCAATGGTTGGGTCACGAAGGAGACACACGGCCGGATCCCCGCCATCCTGAACTCACTTGATCCCAAAAATGACGCGGCCGTCCTGCTCGACGCGGTGTATTTCAAAGGAGACTGGCGGCGCGCCTTCGATAAAATGCGGACGAAAGCCCGCGCATGGCCTTCGGCCTCAGCGATGACGACCAGCGCTTCGACTACAGCGAGGACGCGGACTTGCAGGCCCTCAGCCTGCCCTACGGATCGGGGCGGCTGAAGATGATTCTGGTCCTGCCGGCGAAATCGTCGACGGTGGCCGCGCTGAACAGCAAATTGAACGGCTCCTGGTGGCGGACTCTGCGCACGCGCATGAAGCCGCGCGCGGGCGTCGTGGAAATCCCGCGCTTTAAATTCAAAACCGCGATGAACCTCAATGCACCGCTGAGCGCGATGGGGGCGTCGACGGCCTTCGACCGCCGGCGCGCCGACTTCCGCGACATGGCTGAAGCGAAGCGTCCGGCGGACATGCTTTATATCAGCCGGGTCTTTCAAAAAGCGGAGATCGAGGTCAACGAGACGGGCACCATCGCCTCCGCGGCGACCTCGGCGGTCACGGCGGTGGTGGGCAGCTCCATGCAACAGGGACCGCCGCCGTTCGTCTTCATCGCCGACCGTCCCTTCCTATTCGCCATCGAAGACGGCGGCACGGGGACGCTCCTGTTCATCGGCTCGGTCCAGGACCCGCGCTAGACGGAGTTTGGTAGTATGTCGGCGTGAAAATGGCCCTGGCCGCCGCTTTGCTCTTTGCCGCCGTCTCCGCGCGGGCCGCGGACCCGGACGTCCAGGATCTGGTCAACCGCGCCAACAAGGCCCTGCGCGGCGACTCCAGCCACTGCAAGCTCTCGATGACCATCGAGACGCCGGACTGGAAGCGCACTCTTGAGCTTGAGGACTGGAACAAGGCGCGCACCCACGCGCTGATCGTCATCCGCGCGCCCGCCAAGGAACGCGGCGAGACCACGTTGCGCCGCCTCAGCGAGATGTGGCTGTGGATGCCCAAGGTGGAGCGCGTCATCAAGATCCCGCCCACGATGATGCACACGGCCTGGCAGGGTTCGGACTTCACCTACGAGGACATCGTAAAGGCCGACTCCATCGTCAAGGACTACACGCACTCCTTGCTGTCCAAGAAAAAAGAAGCGGACCGCACCGTCTACCGCATACAGGCCATTCCCAAGCCCGACGCGCCCGTGGTCTGGGGCAAGGTCATCACCGAGGTGGGCCTTTACGACGCCGACGGCGCCGTGGTGCCGCTCCTGGAAGAAGATTATTCGGAGCGCGGCGAGTTGATCCGCACCATCCGCCTGTCCGACGTCAAAGTCATGGCCGGCCGCCGCGTGCCCACACGCCTGGAGTGCGACCCGGCGGGCAAGAAAAACCAGAAGACGGTCCTGGTCTACCACGAACTCCAGTTCGACGTGCCGCTTAAAGACGACTTCTTCAATTATCAGCGCCTACAGAAGGCGGGCGGCTGATGCTGCGCCTGGCCTGGCGCAACGTCTGGCGCAACGGACGGCGCAGTATGATCAACGTGGCTTCCATGGGCTTCGGCCTGGCCGCGATCATGTTCGGTCAGAGCATGATGCGCTCACTGCAATACCAGTTGATCGAGAAAGCCACCGGCTCCTTCACCGGACACGTGCGCATCCAGCGCCGCGACGTCGACGAGCCCAAGTTTCCCGATAAGTTCATGGAAAACCCCGAACCCGCGGCCAAGCTCTTAGACGCCGACCCGCGCGTCCAGGTCTGGGGACGCCGCATCCAGCTCACCGGCCTGGTCTCCGCGCCGAAGATGTCCTTGGGGGCTTTAATCTGCGCGGTGGAGCCGGACAAGGAACGCCGCATCACCAACATGTCGACGTATATCAAAGAGGGGACCTACCTGGGCGACAACCCCAAGGGCGTGGTCATGGGCCGCAAGATCGCCAACCGCCTGGACGTGCGCCTGGGCGAGAAGGTGGTGCTGATGGCCCAGGCCGCCGACGGCTCCATGGGCGCCGACGTCTTCCGCGTCGTGGGCATCCACGAGACGGGCTCGGAGTCCTTCGACGGCCAGATGGTGTGGATTCCTCTCAAGGCCATGCAGGAACTGCTGGGCCGACCCGGCCAGGTCAATCAGTTGGCCGCCAAGCTCAAGGACATCGATCAGGCCCAGGCCGTCGCGGCGGACCTGAACACGAAGCTGGGCCCGGGAAACATCGGCGCGCTGTCCTGGAACCAGATCGATAAAGAGATCATCGGCATCGAGGCCTTTCAAGACGGCCTGCTGACCATCGTGCTGGGCGTGGTGTTCGCCATCGTGGCGCTGGGCATTCTCAACACGCAATTGATGAGCCTGTTCGAGCGCGTGCGCGAGTTCGGCGTGCTGATGGCCATCGGCGCGCGCCCGCGCTGGATCGTGCGCCTGCTGATCGTGGAGTCGGCTTTGCTGGGCCTGGTCGGCACCGCGCTGGGTCTGACGCTGGGCGCAGCACTCATCGCGCACTACGGCCGCGCCGGCCTTTACCTTCCCGTCGGCGCCGCGTTCAAGTATTTCCTGCCTTTTCCGTCGATCATCTATCTGCGCCCGTCGTGGGGCATGCACGCCTTCGCCTGCGCGACCGTGTTCGCCGTGACCTTGCTGGCGACCTTGCCTCCGGCGCTGCGCGCCGGACGTCTCAAGCCCGCCGAGGCCCTGCGCCATGTCTAAGCCCGCCCATCCGCGCGCGACCGAATCCGTCCCTCTGGTGGAGGTGCGCGGCCTGGAAAAAATCTATCCCGGCGGGACGAAGGTCGCGGCGGTGCGCGGAGTGGATCTGAAGGTAGAGCGCGGGGAGTTCACGGCGCTGGCCGGCCCCTCCGGCTCCGGCAAGTCCACCTTGCTCAACTTGATCGGCACGCTGGACCGTCCCACGAAGGGGGACATCTTCCACGACGGCCGCAACGTCACGCGTCTGGACGCCGACGCGCTGGCCGATTTCCGTCTGGGCGCGCTCGGCTTTGTGTTCCAGGCCTACAACTTGATTCCGGTGCTGACGGCTCTGGAGAACGTCGAGTACCCGCTGGTACTGCGCGGCGCGGGCGCCTCAGAGCGCCGCTCAGCCGCGCACGACGCGCTCAAGCGCGTGGGCCTGGAAGCACAGGCTCACCGCCGCCCGGACCTGCTTTCCGGCGGCCAGCAGCAGCGCGTGGCCGTGGCGCGCGCCATCGTCCACCGCCCGGCGCTGGTTCTGGCCGACGAGCCGACGGCGAACCTGGACTCCAAGACCGGCGCGGCTCTGCTCGATTTGATGGAAGAACTAAACCGGGAGCACGGCGTCACCTTCCTGTTCTCCAGCCACGACCCTGCCGTCCTCTCCCGCGCGCGCCGCGTGGTGCATCTGCAGGACGGGGAACTGCGCGGTGAAGACGTACGCGCTCGCTAGCCTTCTGGCTTGCGGGGCGCTGGCGCCGCGCGCGCGCGCGCAGGTGGATTTTTCCGGCTACGCCAAGGACTTCTCCCAGTTCAGCCGCGACGCGTTCACCGGCCAGTCCTACCAGCTCAACACCGCGCGCCTGCGCCTGAGCGCCAACGTCGACGAGGGCTGGTTTGAAAGCCACGTGGACCTGGACAACCAGGTGGGCAGCGGCTCCTACTTTCAGAGCGAAACCTACAAACTCTACGGCTACACCCAGCCTCACCCGTGGCTGGGCCTCCAGCGCACGATCTCCACCGGCCAGTCCAACGCCTACGGCATCGGCGCCTACCGCGCGTGGGCCGGCTACAAGGACGACAACTCGGTCGTCCGCTTCGGCCGCCAACGCATCGCCTGGGGCACCGGCAAGCTGTGGAATCCCACCGACGTGCTCAACCCCTACCAGCCCACCAGCGTGGAGCCCGACGAGCGCCGCGGCGTGGACGCGTTGTACGCGCGCACCAGCCTGGGCGACGTCGCCCAGGCCGAATACGTCTGGGCGCCCAACGACACCTGGCCGAACCAGGCCATGCTGGCCCGCGTCCACGGCGACGTCGCGGGCTGGGACTGGTCGCTGATGGGCGGCAAGACCGCGGTGTCCACGGCCTCGGTGATGGGCGGGGGAGACTTCGCGGGAACCTTTCTCAACGGCACCTTGTACGGCGAGTGGGCCTACCAGGCGCCTCAGGTGCGCACCCCGTATTGGAAAGCCGACCTAGGCTACGACTACACGTTTTCCCACGACTCATCTTGGAAAGTGTTGAAGGATGCCGCGCTCATCGTGGAGTATTTCCACGCGGGCAACGGCCAAACCGACCCCGCGCGCTACAATTTCGCCCCTGAACTCGTGGGCACCGAGGTCACCGTCGCGCAAAACTACTTCGGCGCCACGTTCTCCAAGGACCTCAACGCCCTGCTCAAGTTCCAAGCCGTCGTCGTGGCCAACGCCGACGACGGCTCCACCTTCGCCGCCCCCAGCCTGATCTGGAACGCCTTGGAAAACCTCTATTTGTCCGCGTCCCTTCAGCGCTTCGGCGGCGGCCTGTCCACTGAGTTCGGCCGCCAGCCCAACCAAAGCGTGCTGATGGCGCAATATTATTTTTAACGCACCCTGAAATCGCGGAACCACTGCGGACACTCATCCAGGCGGCGGCTCTTGAGCCGGTATTGATATGATGAAGGCGATGATGAGGACTCTGGGGCTTCTGCTGACTCTCGCCGTCGCACCCGCGCGCGCGGGGATGGTCGACGCGTCGCTGGTGAGCGCGCGCACGGCCGTGCGGCCCGGGGAGACGTTCGACGCGGGCTTGAAGCTCGTGATGCGCGACGGCTGGCACGTCTATTGGGAAAATCCCGGCGACGCGGGGCTGGCGCCGAAGATCAAATGGACTTTTCCGCCGGGCTGGAGCGCGGAGCCTTTCGAATGGCCGGCGCCGGTGCGGCTGGTCGCGGGGCCGCTGACCAGCTTCGGCTACGAGCATGACGTCATCTTGCCCCTGCGCCTGAGCGTGCCCACAGGCGCCAAGCCCGGCACGCGCGCGCGCCTGGCCGCCAAGGTGGACTGGCTGGAGTGCAAGGACGCCTGCGTGCCCGGCAAAGCCCGTCTGACGTTGGGCGTGGCCGTGGCCGCGGATTCCAAAATGGACGCGGCCGGGGCCGACGCCG
The DNA here is from genome assembly GCA_013044195.1 of Elusimicrobiota bacterium. GTDB lineage: Bacteria > Elusimicrobiota > Elusimicrobia > UBA1565 > UBA9628 > GWA2-66-18. The sequence continues at coordinate 6,089 of JABEUV010000231.1, forward strand.
TGGAGCAAGCGCGCGCGCGCGTGCCGCGCCTCGACCCCGCGGCGGCCTCCGGCGCGCTGTGGGACGGAACGCGCGTGCGCCTACGCCTGAACGGGCGCGAGCCTCTGGCGGAATTTTTTCCGGAAGAGCCCGGGGTGTTCGCCAACGAGCGCGCGCCCGCGTCGGTCGCGCCGGACGCCACGGAGCTTATGCTGGCGCCGGATTCCGGCGCGGGCACGCCCGCGCGCGTGCTGGGCGTGCTGGTGGTGCCCGGACGACCCGCCGTGGAGATCGACCTGCCGGTGCGGATGGGCGCGGCCCTCACGCGCTTTCTCCTGCTCGCCTTCGGCGGCGGCCTTCTGCTCAATTTGATGCCCTGCGTGTTTCCGGTGCTGGCGGTCAAGGCGCTGGGCCTGCTGTCGCGCGGCGGCGAGAGCCCCGCCGCGGCCCGCCGTCACGCCGCGGCCTACGCGGCGGGCGTGATCCTCAGCTGCGAGGCGTTGGCCGGCGTCCTGCTGGGCGCGCGCGCGGCGGGAACCGCGCTGGGCTGGGGATTTCCCTTGCAGTCGCCGTGGACCGTGGCCGCGCTGACCGCTTTGTTCTTCGCCGCGGGGTTGAACCTGCTGGGCGTCTTTGAAGTGGGCGGGGGACTGATGGGCGTGGGCTCGGGATTGTCCGCGCGGCAGGGCATGGGCGGCTCCTTCTTCTCCGGCGTGTTCGCCATGGTGGCCGCGGCCCCCTGCACGGCACCCTTCATGGGCGCGGCCCTGGGCTGGGCGCTCACGCGTCCGGCGGCAGAGGCGCTGGCCACCTTCGGCGCGCTGGGCGCGGGGGCCGCGGCGCCCTACGCCCTACTCACATCTTGGCCCGCGTTGCTCCGGCGCTTGCCGCGTCCCGGCGCATGGATGGAGACGCTCAAGAAAATATTCGCCTTGCCCATGTTCGCGACCTCGGCGTGGCTGGCCTGGGTGCTGTGGCGGCTGGTGGCGGCCCCCGTCCCCGTCGCGGGCGGACTGTGGAAGCCGTGGACGCCGCAGGCCGTCGACAGCGCGCGCGCCGCGGGCCTGACCACCTTCGTGGACTACTCCGCGGCCTGGTGCCTGACCTGCCAGGTCAACGAGCGCGGCGTTCTGGCCTCGCGCGCGGTGCGCGCGGCCCTCTCCCGCCCCGACGTGGCCGCCTTCCGCGCCGACTGGACCGCGCGCGACCCGCTCATTGCCGCGGAACTGGCGCGCTACGGCCGCGACGGCGTGCCGCTGTATGTCGTGCGCCCGCGCGGAGGCGAACCCGTGCTGCTGCCCGAACTTTTAACCCAACGCGAGGTACTTGACGCGCTGGGATCCGCGCCGCCGGCTCCCGAACATCGTTAAGTCTCCGGTCAATCATCCGGCTGGTTTTTTCTCCGTTTCAAGGCAAAGCTTGATCGCTTCCTTGAGACGCCTTTCCAATTCGTTGAAACTGCGGGCCTGTGTGTGGCAACCCCTGAGATCGGGAACCACCCCGATATACCAGCCGTCCTCGTCTCTCTCGATGACCACGGGGAACGAATATTTCTTCATAACATGTATTCCTGGGCCCCACAACGAAGTCTCTCCGAGGCAGCCGAACAGGCGGACGTTGAGGAAGCAGTGTTACGGATATGATCGAAGGCGTGCTTTGCGAATTCGATCGACACATTGTGCCGGTGATTTCAACACGGCGCGCTCCCAAAATCTAAGCACCTTCCAACCTTCTTTCCTAAGTGTTCGATTGACCAGTCTGTCGCGCCAGATATTCCTTTCGATCTTTGCTATCCAATAGTCCCGGCGCGACTTGAATGCGGCCTTCGACTTGCGCCCCCATCCATAGCCGTGCCAAAATTCACTGTCACAGAAGATGGCCACCTTCTGCGGGATCAGAACAAAGTCGGGTCGCCCGAGAATGGGATACTGCGTTCTGTATTTGATTCTCGCCGATCGCAAGATTCGGGCCATCTCGCGTTCCAGCGAAGTTCCCCGGGACTTCACCCGAGACATCGTGAAACTGATCAACTCGCGGGAGCGAGGCTTACTTTTCGGCCGCTTCGCCCGTCTCTTCACCGGGCTCCTCGAGAGGGACATCGCCGACTATCTGATCTAATCGTATTTTCGCCAAGCGTTCCAGCCGGCGAGCCTGGGTCAGGAGAGTTTGGCGCAGTCCTTTCGAGACGTTCCTCTCGCTGATGACTCGCGCCAAGGTCGCTATCGTGCTGGCGCGGCGCGCTATCCTGATATCGGGATGCTTTCTCAGTTCGTAGACGGAGTCCGGGATGATCCGCGCGCGAAACGACGCGGGCAGAGCAATCTTCGTTCCCTTGGGAATCTCCTTCTCATTCAGCACGGCATGCAGGGCGGACTCACCAAGGACCTTCTCAAAAACCGTGTACTCCGCTCGGCTTAGAAAGCGGCGAATCTCAGGAAGGTCCTTTTTCCCCGTCTTCTCCGGATAGATCGGCCAGACTTCGATGTCGGCCACCTCGAAGGGGTCAAGGACGCTCATCGCAACGGCGTCCGTGCGTTGATTGGTGAGATGCCGTCGAATCCGCACGCGCAACTGTTCTTCCGTCTGACCCACGTAAATCGGCTCGCCGTCATAATCGTAGAAAGCATACACTCCAAACTTGGAATTCCCGATCTTTCGGCCCTTCTCGTCCTTGCAGTCGAGGAATTCCGAGATCGCCTTGCGGATCGCGGCGACTTCCTCGGGTAATTCAGATTCGCTCATGATTTTCTGACCGCCACAAAGGGATTTATATAGTTCTTTGCGATCCATCTGACTGCCGGAACGCAAACGGCATCGCCAAAGCCAAACAATGCAGCGCCCGTAGAATCGCCGACATCGTATCCCTCGCCGACCCCTTGAAGGCGGGCATACTCCCGCGGCGTCATGAATCGCACACGGACAGATTCACGCCCACATCGAACGACCAGCTGTCGGCTGCTGCCGCCCCGAGGAGTCCGCAGGCAACCGGCAACGCCGTCGAATCGAGTCTCCATCCGAATACCAGCGGGCCGCATCCTTCGATAAGCGGTCCCGTATGAGTAGCGGCTCTTGTTCTGAAGCGCGCGCACGACTTGGGAATGAAGCGGGCTGAGTTGCTTCAGGAAATATGATGTCCGAACGTCATTCCACCAAGCTGAGTCAGGCAACTCCTGCTCAAGGAAAGCGGCAAGATCATTTGAAGGCGATGGCAACCGAGGCAGATTGCAGTGAAACCGCCATTTTAAATCGGCATTCCGACTGAGAGTCTGCATAAGCGCGGCCGGGCGAGTCTCATCATTGGGGGCGTAAGCAACAACGCTTGAAGTCAGGTAAGGGCTTGGAATATCCCGCTGCACGCCAAAAATAAACAGGCGCGGCCTGCTTTGCGGGATGAAGTGAACGGCGTTGAGGACGACGGCGTCGCAGTCATACCCGATGGAGTTCAACTGTTGAATGATGAATCGAAAATCGCTTCCTTCGTGAGAAGACAGAAGGCCGAGAACATTTTCGAGGAGAATAAGGGACGGCCTGCGATCGCCCATTCGTTTCATAAGGCTAAGGAATGGCAACACGGCGCCCGACTGCTCGCCCTTCAATCCCTTCCGCGCCCCCGCCAATGACACATCCGTGCACGGGAAGGAAGAGGTCGCAAGGGTAACCGTGGGAAGGTCTGGCGCTCGGAGGCTGTTGATATCGTCGCAAATGAAATCGTCGCCCGCGAAATTCAGTTCATAGAGCTTGCGCTTCGCGGGATCGATGTCATTGGCGAACTTCACCGCCCATCCTTCCCGTTCGAAGGCATAACGGACCAGCCCGATGCCCGCAAAAAACTCCATGAAAGTGGGGGCCAGGGGGGTGAAAACAGCCGACAGGGCTCCGCTGGTGCGGGATGGAGTTAGTACTGGCATTTCAGCGAGCGGCAGCCATTCTTGTTCAGGACCGCGATATTCTACCATAACGCCTCCCGTGGGAAAGCGCAAGAGATACCCGCCCACCTTAACATACGACGTGGGGGTCAATAAAGTTCCATTGAAAAGGTCAAACGTCAACTCCATCGGCACTTTTCCCGCAGTCGATAACCCATTCGCTTATGCGCGGCCCACTAAACCGCAGTTAAATATATCGCGAAAGGTCGCCGGGACGGGTGGCCTTGCACGTCGATCCGAATCAGCGCTTGGATTCAACGCGCGGACGCACATCCGGCGCGAGCGTGCGAACGGCGGACGGCGCGCCGAAACGATAGACCGTCAGCGGGTGGCAGTACTCGCGGCCGTCGTTAACGACGCCGACCGGAGTCAGCGGCACGGTCAAGGTCTGCGCCAAGGTCCGGTGCTTGAGGAAAATGTCCGGGAAGCGGCAGTCGGTGATCAGGTAGTCCGGCCGCCAACGCAGGGCGTAGCGCGTCACGTCGCCGTTGCCGGTGAGCCATTTGGCGTAGGACAGGCCGTCGAAGTCGCGGTAGGGCCGGTCTTGGAAGGCGAACCACATCAATTGCGGACCGATCACGCGCGCGCCGAGCGGGACCAAGGCGCGCACGCGCGCGGCGATGGAGTCGTAGTCCACGGTGCGGCGCGCGGCGCGCGCGATCATCACCGCGTCGACCGCGGCTGAGGCGGCCAGGACCACCATGAGGCTAGCGGCCGCCCAGCCGGCGGCGGCGCGCGACCTTTCGCGCGCGGGCGCGCGGAAGATCAGCGCCGCGGCGGCGAGAGCACCCGCGACGGCCAGCAGGCCGCCGGGGCCGCTCAAAGCATGAACGGCGGCGGCCGCCACGGCGTCGAACGTCCACGGCGCGTAGACGCGCACGCAAAAAATGGGAACCAGCGCCGCCAGCAGAGGCAGGAGCAAGTCTTCCACGCGGCGCGCGGGTTTGGCGGCAGGCAAAACCAAAAGCAGGGCCGCGAAGAGTCCCGCGCCCAACGCGGCACCCGCGCCCAATAAAGCCAGACCCGACAGGCCGGCCCAGAGCAGGCGGGGGATGGACCAGCGGCTGAGATGATCGCGCGCGGCGCGCGCCAGCACCACCGCCGCCAGCAGAAGCGCGAAGGGTTCGAACACCGAGGCGTAGTTCGGGTTCTTGTTGGCCACGAAGATCGCATAGAAAAGCCACTGAAGACCCACCCAGACCGCCAGGCTCAGCACGCGCCGGTCTTTCTCGCGCGCGTACAGCTTCAGCGCCGCAATCCACGCGCCCACCAGCGCCGCCCATTTCAGGCGCAGGCTCCAGGCCAACACCGGACTGACGGGGATATAGCCCAGGAACGGAGGATTCCAATAGCGCCCGCACTCCGCCGCGATCATGGCGGGGAGGTTGACACCCCAACTGTGGAACGGCGGATAGTAGGAAAAAAATCCCTGGAACACGATCCAACTGGGAAGGAAGCGCTCCGGATGCACGAAGCTCAAGGTCGCGCAGGCGCCCAGCACCGCGCCCAAAAAGAAATAAGGCCACGCGCGCGGGCGGCGCAGAAACAAGAGAGCCGTGGACGCAACGGCCGCAGCACCCCCGTTGGTGTGGATGCCGGGAGCCAACGCCGCCAGCAGGCCCACGCCGATCAGGACTTCGGGGCGGCTTTCGGCCCATTCGAAGCCCGCGAAGCACAAGCTTGAAAAAAGCAGGAGCATGGCCTCGGGACGGATTTCGTGCGCGCTGAACGTGAACACCATGTCTAAGCCCAGCACCGCCGCGAAGGCCAGCGCCGCCGCGTCCGACTGCGTCCAGCGCCGCGCCACCCAAGTCAGCAGGGCCAGCGCGGCCAGAGCGCAGAAAAGCGAATACGCGCGCCCCGACCATGGGTTGACGCCGCCCAGGCGGAACGCCGCGGCCAGGCCCATGTTGAAAAACGGACGCAAGGTGTTGGGCAGGCCGTGCTCCATGAACGTGAAGCGGCGCGGGAAAAGCCCCTCGTAGAGCGAGTACTCATTCTGGCCGCGCGCCAGCACGTTGAAGGAATGGTTGGCCTCCATGGCCTCGTCCATGTCCACCATCGGGAAGGTGCGCAAGGTCGCGGCGTGGAACGCGCCCAGCGCCAGCGCCAGCAGGCCCCAGGCCCAATACGTCGCGGCGCGGCGCGGGGCGCGCGTTTTCATGGCGCCGCCGCGCGCACCAGCACGCGATGACCGTCCACGTCGCGGGGCGTGTAGTCGTCGGGGTGCTTCACGCGGACATAATAGTCGATCGCCTGCAGGTATTGCCGCCCGGCGAAAATGGGATCGGTCAGGATCAGGCGCGGCGGGCGGCTTTCCAGCTCTTCTAAATAACCCGTGAAGCGAAACTTCGCGCCGTCCGGGGAGGCCTGGCGCAGGAGTTCCGTGTCGGGACCGGCAGGGATCACGCTGTAGTTGAAGAAGAACGTGGAGTTCTCGCGGAATACCGGATGATTCGGCGGCTGGGCGGAGACAAACCTTCCGGACGGCACCAGCGCCAGCAGGTCGTCGCCGAAGGCGCATTGCGCGGCCAGCCCGCCGTGGTCGCGCTCGTAGTCAAGCAGTCCCGGCAGGGCGTCGTAGACGCCCCACAAAAACAGCAGGCCGACCGCGGCCTGCGCGATTTGGGAACGCCGCTCCAAGCGGCCGAAGAACAACGCCAGCGGCGCGCTCCAGAACAGCAGGACCGTGTACAGATATTGGTTCCACAGATACTTCACCCACAGCGGCTGGACCAACACGAAAATCATCAGCGCGGTCACCAGTTTGGCGCGCCGCCAGCCGCGCTGGCGCAGTTCCAAGATCCAAGCCGCCGCGCCGCCCAGGAAAATCAAAAGCCACAACGGCGCGCGCGCCGCCGTCAGCAGAACGCCGCGCGCCAGGCCGAAGCGATAGCCGTAGTTCGAGAGCGCGCGCAAGTGCGCGGTCAGCACGCCGGAAAAATACGGCCTTGGATCGACACCGGCCAGAAGCGACGCTCCGTTCATGAGCAGGAACGCCGCCGCCGCACCCGCAACCAAACCCAGCAGGGCGCGCCGCGCCTCCGTTCGGCGCAGGTCCGCCGCGTACAACGCCGCCGCGGCCGCGGCCAGCACGATGAGCTTGGGCGTGAGCAGAAGCCCCGCCGTCAGCAACGCGCCCGCCGCGGCCCAGCGCCGCGGCCGCGCGGCCGGAGGTCCGTCCGCGTCGAAGATCAAAAGCGCGGCAAGAGTCAGCGCCAGCACCAACTGATCGGAACGGAATTGCGCGAAGGTGAAGAGGATGGGAACCTGCAAAGCCACGAGCGCGAACGCGCCCAGCGCGCCCGTCGCCGTGACGCGCGCGCGCGCGAGGCGGGCCAGGACCTCCAGGTACAGCGCCGCCGCGACCAAGGACCAGAGCAGGTTCAATTTTCGCAAGAGGACCAAGGACGCGAAGCGCTCCGGCAGGCGGCGCAGGACCGGGGCGTAGAGCTGCCAGAAATACGGCGAGTGGTCGTAGTCGAAATCCACGTACGGCTTGTGGCCGCGCGCCACCTGCCAGACGGCGTGGAACTCCGCCACCTCGTCGTAATCGAAGCGCTGGCGGGAGGCCAGCCAAAATAACAGGACGCCGAATAATGCCGCCGCCGTGGCGCGCCACAGCCGCTCCTTGCGCGCGGCCAAAGCGGACGCGGTCATCGCGCCGGCACCGCCGCGCGCAGGGCCGCCATGGGGTCGCGCCGGTTCAAGGCCTTGAGTGCCGCGACGGTGCGCGTCCAGTCGCCGCCCTGGGCCGCGAACAAGGCGTCGAAAGGTGCTGGATCGGGAGCATAAAGATCATGGGCCAGCACCACCGCGTTGTTGAGCTTGGGGGGAACAGAAAGCCCGCGCGCCTTGGCCTGAGCGCGGCCCCAGTCGAACACCGCCTCGCGGCGGGAGAGCTTGTCCGCGTCGGAGCCGGGGCCTTCATAGAGCGCGTTCAAGCGCGCGCGCAGTTCCGCGTAGAAGGCGTCGTATTTTGCGTCCAACGCTTTGCCGTCCGTCCATTCCTTCATCTGGAGCGAGCCCGCTCCGTAGCGCCGCGTCAAAAATTGCTCCGCGCCGCGCGCGCCCGCCCAGACCGCCATGGCCTCGTCGAAATCGGTTTGGCCGCGGAAATAGACGGTGCCGTGCATCAGCTCGTGGATCAAGGTCTCGGCCAGCTCTCCGTCATTTTCGCGGAGCAAGGTCTCCGGGAGGGGATCGGCGATGGGCAGGGGCGTGCGGTAGGCCGACGCGCCGAACACCACCGCGTCCAGGCCGCGCGCCTCCAAGCGCGCCGCCTCGGCGCGCGCGCGGCTTTTGCGGAAATAGCCTTTATACGGAAACGAGCCGACGAGCGGAAAGTGAAATAAGTACGGCTCCAGCTTGGTGCGCGCGCTGGCCGAGGCCAGCCACGTCACCGCCGGGCCGGGCACCGGCGTCCAAGTTTCGTAAACCGACGAGCGCGTGAAATGTAGATTCTCAAAGGCGAAGCGGCGCACGTCCAGCGCCAGTTGGAGCTCACGCTTCAGTTCCGGCGGCGTGGCCGGGTCGGCGACGGTTTTGGCGATGGAGCGCCGCCGCCAGAGCAGTCCGGCATGTCCCGCCGCCGCCTGCGCGACATAGGCCGGCGAGCACGCGCAGAGTAAAGCGAGAAGGAGGAGCGGGCCGGCCTTACGGCTCAACCCACTTCCCGTGCTTCTTGATCAGTTCGACGAGCGCGTCGTCGGCCTGCGCGAAGCGGATGCCCTTCTGCACGCAGTCCTTGCCCACGTAGAGGTTGATGGCGTCGGGCGCGCCGCCCACGTAGCCGAAGTCCGCGTCGGCCATTTCACCGGGGCCGTTGACGATGCAGCCCATGATGGCGATCTTGACGCCCTTCAGGTGGCCGGTGCGCTTTTTAATGCGCTCCGTGGTGGTCTGCAGATCGAAGAGCGTGCGTCCGCAGGACGGGCACGAAACGAACTCGGTCTTGGTGATGCGCACGCCCGCTCCCTGGAGCACGTTGTAGAGCAGTTCCACCACGCGCGCGAAAGGAAGGTCCGCGTCGATGAGCACCGCGTCGCCGATGCCGTCGCAGAGAAGTCCTCCGATCAGCGAAGCTGATCGGAGTATCTGTTCGTCGTTTTTCTTTTCACGCGGCGAGCGGATCAAGATCGGCGAGGACGAACCGTAAGCGGCGAGCAGTCGGTATTCTTGAATCAGCGTGGATGCGTCGGCCCCGCGCAAGGAAACCATGGTGTCCACGTTCTTGTAGCGGGACGCCGCTTCGTATTTGCGCGCCGTCTCGGCGTCGTCCGCTTCCACCAGGTTCGCGATATTCTTCGCCTTCAAGGCCTTGAGGTAGTCGGCGTAATCGTCCTCGACGGGCGTCGCCCAGCAAACCATATGCGCGCTTTCGGCCGCCTTCAGCGCGAGCGCCAGAGGTCCTTCAACGCGGGCCAGGAAGGCCAAGCGGGAGGTCTGCTCGCGCAGTTCCTCGCGGATGGAACGGAAGCGCGCCAGGGAGACCTCGTCGCTGACGTCGAACTCCACGATCTCCGGATCGGCGCCCTGGGCTTTTTTAAGCTGCGCCTCGTAGGCGGCCAACAGTTCCGCGGCCGTCATGGGCTGGGGCGCGCGCAGAACGGCGCGCACCAACTGATGGCCGCCGGTCAGGATGGGGCCGATGTCGAAATGGTCGGACTTGCGGCGCGCGTAGGAGTAGAAATCCGCGCAGTGGAACTTCTCCTTGTGCGCTTCGGCGCGCGCCTCCTGCGGCGGGCGGGCGGCGAACGGCTTGGCCAAGGTGCGGCAGACGGGAATTTCGAACTCGGGATCTTCGGTCAGGGACACGCGGATGGTGTCTCCCAGGCCGTCTTCCAAAAGCGAGCCCATGCCGATGGCGGACTTGATGCGGCCGTCTTCGCCGTCGCCGGCCTCGGTCACGCCCAGGTGGAGGGGGTAGTCCATGCCCAGCTCGTTCATGCGCGCCACCAGCAGGCGGTAGGCGGCGATCATGACCTTGGGGTTGGACGCCTTCATGGAGAAAATCAGCTCACGGTAATCCAGCTTCTCCGCTATGCGCGCGAACTCCAGCGCGCTTTCCACCATGCCCTGAGCGGAATCGCCGTAGCGGTTCATGATTCTGTCGGACAACGAACCGTGGTTGGAGCCGATGCGGCAGGCGCGCTTCAAGCGCTTGAGCTTTTCGACCAGCGGCGTGAAGCGTTCCTCAATGCGCGCGATCTCCGCGGCGTAGGCGGCGTCGGTATATTCCTTGACGGCGAAGCGCTTGGTGTCCACGAAATTGCCCGGGTTGATGCGCACCTTCTCGCAGAACTCCGCGGCTTCCGCGGCGGCGGCGGGATTGAAATGGATGTCGGCCACCAACGGCACGTCGCCGAAGCCCGCCTTCACCAGCATCTCTTTAATCTTGCCGATGGCGCGCGCGTCCTCCACCGTGGGTGCCGTGATGCGCACGATCTCGCAACCCGCCTCGATCATGCGCACCGACTGCCGAAACGTGGCCTCCGTATCCAGCGTGTCCGTGGTGGTCATCGACTGCAAGCGCACGGGATTATTCCCGCCGACGCCCACCTTGCCGACCATGACCACGCGGGTCTTACGGCGTCGGTAGGAAAACACGTCGGGCACGTAACGCAGGACGCGGGGGGAGAGTAGTGTCTGGGCCATGACATCACATTATATCATTGCGCGGGAAGGCGGCGTCTGTTAAACTTCGTCAACGAGGCACGCATGAAACTCCACGTCGTGATCGAGAAAGACGAGTCCGGCTATTACGTGGCCGAGGTCCCCGCTTTGCCGGGCTGCCTGAGCCAGGGCAAGACCGAGAAGGAAGCGGAAGCAAACATTAAAGAAGCCGTCGTCGGCTGGCTGGCCGTGATGGACTCCAAAACGCAGGGCCGAAAGCGCGGCGGGAGGTCTCGAGAGGTCTCGGTTTGAGTGGTCGGCCGCGCCTCTGCTCGGGCGCGGACGCCGTTCGCAAGTTGGGAGTCGGCCTCCTGCGTAAGCTCATCAAGCAAGCGAGCCTAAGCATCGAGCAAGTTGACCAGCGGCGTAAGCGATAAGGTCCCGCCGGGCTACCGCGCAATTGTGATGCCCCTTTCCTGCGGCGAAGCAGAAATCATCCGTCCCGGTGATCGTGTCGACGTGGATGTCACGTTCGATCATTCCGAAATCTCGTCGATCAAAGAACCCCGCGCCGCCACTTTGCTCCAGAATGTCCTCGCGTTGGAGGTTCAGGAGCCAAAGACCAATCAAGGCTGCGGTGCCGTTGTCTTGCTGTTGAATCCAGTCGAGTCCAGGTTCGCATTTTTAGCGATGGACCATAAAAAATTGCACCTTTCCCTTCGTTCCCGTGGCGACGCTGAGGTGCGTCCGATGGAAATAATCGAATTCCGCAAACTCTTCCGTTAAACATTTAGACGTTCCTTGGAGTTGCAACGTGAGCCGCACCTGCCGCAGCGCCACGAGGTCGCATGAGAGAATTGAGAGATGCTCGTATTTATTGATGAAAGCGGCGACACGGGGCTCAAAGTCGCGCAAGATTCCAGCGAGTATTTCGTGGTGGCGCTGGTCACGTTCGAGGACCACGATGAGGCCGTCGCCTGAGACCGACGCATCGAACTCGTAAAGAAAGAGCTGAGGCTTCGCGACACCGATGAATTTAAGTTCAGCAAACTGCCGGGCGCGAAGCGGGAGGCGTTTCTCGACGCCGTAATCCCCTACTCCTTCTTCTATTTCGGAATCGTCATTCGGAAGGCCAAGTTGCACGGGAAGGGATTCCAATTCAAGGAATCGTTCTACAAGTACGCGTGCAGCTTGGTTTTCGAGAACGCGAAGCCGCATTTGAAGGACGCTATCGTCGTTATCGACGCAGCGGGGCCCGGGAATTCAAGCGGCCGTTGGACGGCTATCTCAGGCGATCGGCTCCAAAGAAATGAGCGTTCAAGTCTGGCCGAAATAAAGCTACCACTCCTATCCTTGCGGAACGCCGCATTGGTTTGCGACAGTTCGGAGTGGTAGCGCTTCCGTTCAGGTTATAGCGTGAGCGGCTGCCAAACGCAAGGGCCCTAAGACCCCTCTCAATGGCCGCTCTGAATAGGATCGCGACAGCAACGAGGGAAGGCTACGAATTGAGTTGGGACAGGCCAAGAGCGTCGATGCGCTTGTCCAGACGGAAGGATTTGTCGCCGGGATAGACGATGGTCAGGGAATCGAGGCGCAGGTCCGCCAAGGCGATCCGCATGGACTTGGTCGGGCGCGGGACGTCGGCGAACTTGATCTCGTAGCCGCGGCGCTTGCCGTCCTTGACGATGAGAAGGTCGAGCTCGGCCGCGGAATGCGTGGCCCAGAAATAGACTTCCTCGGCGGTCGCGCCGCTGGAGCGGATGATCTCCTCCAGCGCAAAGCCTTCCCAACTGGCGCCCATCTTCGGGTGGTGCGGGAGTTCTCGCTCATCACGCACCCCCAAAAGCGCGTGGAGGATGCCGGAATCGCGGAAATAGATCTTAGGGGCCTTCACTTGACGCTTGGCGATGTTTTCGGCCCATGGCGCGAGTTGGCGGATCATGTAGGTGCCCGAGAGGATATCCAAATAGCGCCGTACCGTCGTGTCGGACGTTCCCAGGGAGCGGCCGATCTCGGAGGCGTTGAACACCTGTCCGTGATAATGGGCCAACATCAGCCAGAAACGGCGCAAGGCCGCCGGCGGAATATGAAGCCCCAAAGCAGGGATGTCTCTTTCCAGGTAAGCGGAGATGAATGCTTGACGCCACTGAAGGCTTTCCGCCTCGCCGCGCGCAAGGAACGACCGTGGAAAGCCTCCGCGCGACCACAGGCGCCGCAACTTGGCGTCACCCACTTCCGCCAGCCGGAAAGGCGTCAACTCAACGTATCGTAGGCGGCCGGCCAGGCTTTCGGAGCCCTGCCGCAGGAGGTCCGGCGAGGCACTGCCCAAAAGCAGGAAGCGAGGGCGGATCTTCCTGGGAAGAGGGCGATCGATGAGCACGCGAAGGACCGGGAAAAGATCCGGCGCGCGCTGGACTTCGTCTATAACCACCAGGCCCTTCAACGGCTCCAGAACCGACTTCGGGGACCGCAGCCGCTCCAGATCCACCGGGTCCTCAAGGTCGAAGAAAGAGACAGGGCCACGGTCCGGCCTCTTGGCGAACATGCGGGCCAAAGTGGTCTTTCCGCATTGCCGTGGGCCCAGTAGGGCGACGGCGGGATGGGCGCGGAACGCTTCTTCCAGAAGCGGCAGGAGAGTGCGTCGGATCATAAGAAAGTATACCCTGAAAATTCGGTACCCGGTACCGAATTTTCAAGGATGCTTCCGGAGCGCTCACGGGGGCGCCGCCGATGTATAATCATCCCATGAATCCGCCTCCCGCGACGCTGGGCATACGGCACGTGGCGCTGTCGGTGTCGGACATGAAGGCGGCCGAGGAATTCTACTGCGGCGTTCTGGGCTACCAGGTGGAGTGGCGGCCGGACGCGGATAATCTTTACGTGACCATGCACGGGCATGACAATCTGGCCTTGCACAAGGCGGTCAAGGCGCTGGGCGAGACGCGGCTGGATCACTTCGGGATCATCTTGAAAGCGGCCGCGGACGTGGACGCGTGGCACGCGCATTTGAAAACGCACGGCGTGCGCATCCTCAAGGAGCCGAAGACGCACCGCGACGGCGCGCGCTCGTTCTACTGCGCGGACCCGGACGGCAACGTCCTGCAGTTCATCCACCACCCGCCCATTTCAGACCGCGCGTGAGCGCGCTGAGCGCCGCGCAGCGCCGGCGCACCTACCTGATCTGTCTGGCCGGCTGGCTGTTCGACTTCTACGACTTGATGCTGTTCGCCTACGTGGCCGCGGCCGTGGCCGCGGATTTTCATTGGGGGGCGGACGCGGCGCGGCACAAGGCGCTGGCCGTGGGGCTGGCGCTGGGGACCTCCGGGCTTGGCGGCATCGTCTTCGGCGGCCTGGCGGATAAATACGGCCGCAAGGCCGTGATGACCTGGACCATCCTGCTCTATTCCATAGGCACCGGATTGTGCGGCATGTCCTGGGGACTGACCAGCCTGCTGGCGTTTCGCGCGCTGACCGGACTGGGCGTGGGCGGGGAGTGGGCGACCGGCCACGCGCTGATGGCGGAGATTTATCCGAAAGAAGAGCGCGGCCGCGCGTCGGCGCTTCTGCAGGCGGGCGAGCCGCTGGGCGTGGCGCTGGCGGTGGTCATGGGTTTATGGGTCTGTCCGCGCATCGGCTGGCGCGCGGTGTTTTTTCTGTCGGCCTTGCCCGCGCTCGTGGCCTTGCTGGTGCGCCGCCACGTGACGGAGTCGCCGCTGTGGCTGGCGCGACGAGACGCGCCGGCGCGGCCGTTTCTGGAGCCCTACCGAGAACTGTGGCGCGGCCACCGCGGCCGCGCGGCGCAGGCCTGGGCGCTGGGCACGGCGAAGCTTGCCACCTACTGGCTGACCTACGTCTGGCTGCCGGAGTATTTCGCGGAGTTGCTGGCGCGCGCGCAGGCCGCGGGCCGCCCTATCCCGGCGGGCTTCTCCGATATTCGCCTGAAGTTCATCCTAGTAGCGCAGGCCGCGCAGTTCCTGGGAATGATGGTCTTCGGCGCCGTGTCCGATCGCTTCGGCCGCCGCCCCGCGTTCTGCGTCTACTCCCTGCTGACCGCCGCCGGACTGTGGGCCATGGCCGCGCACGGCGACGCCCTGCTGGCGCATCCGGAATTGTTCTGGCCCGCGCTGGGTGCGGTGGGCCTGGGCTCCGGCTGCACCGCCGGCTTCGGCGCGCTGCTGGCGGAGTTGTTTCCCACGTCCGTGCGCAACACCGCCATGGGCACGGTTTACAATTTGTCGCGCGGCGCGCAGTTCTTTACCCAGGCCGCCATGGGCGCGCTGGCCGTCGGCGTGGGCGTGGCGCACGGTCTGTGGCTGGCCTTCGCCTTCGCGATCTTCACCGCGACTTGGATATGGACGTTCCCGGAGACGCGCGGCGTGGTGCTGGCCGACGCCTGACGAAGAACGCCCGGACCTGCTATACTGCGCGCGGATCGCACGATAGGAGCCGACACATGGAACTTGCCTCGCGTTGGAAGCGTCTGGGAGCGGCCGTCATCGACGCCGCCTTGCTGTCCATCCCGCTGGGCCTGAGCACGCTCCAGCAGGAGATCCCCGAGGCCGTGCTCCTGGTCTTCGCCGTCGGCGGATTTTTGTTCGCGATCGCGCAAATCATTCTTTTGGCCCAGCGCGGCCAGACCATCGGCAAGATTCTTCTAGGCATCAAGATTGTCCGGCGCGACACCGGAGAAAACGGCGGCTTCGTGACCAACGTGGTCATGCGGGGCCTAGTCAACGGCCTGCTGAATATTTTCCCACCCTACTTCATCATAGACTCCTGCCTGATCTTCCGCGAGGACCGACGCTGCGTTCATGACATGATCGCGGGGACCGTGGTGGTCAACGTGGACCAATCGGCCGACGCCCCGGCCGCGACCGCCGCTTAAATTAGAAAGCCTGAGTCGGGTTTCGACCCCTTGACGCGTCCACTCGTCGGGTCCATACTGTGCGGGAAGACCCTCTTCCCATGGAACGACGTCGCCTTTGGTCGTTGCTTATTCTCCTATTCGCCGTCGGAGCCCGCGCTCAGGCCCCGGTCGACGCGGCGCGCGACGCGCTGACCCGACTGCAAGCGGCGTGCACGCCGTTAACGCAGGGGCCCTACCGCCCTCAGGCGCGCCGTCCCGTGGCCGGACTTCTGGAAACGCTGAGCGCCACGGCGGATCAACTGCGTCAAGAAGAAATCCGCCGCGCCTCGCCGGAACGGGCGAAAGCGCTGGAGAGTTTTGCCGCCGACGCCCGGCGCGACGCCGAACGCGAGCGTCGGTTCTGGAGCCAGCCCGCCGCCGCGGGGCCGCAGTTGCCCGCGGCGACGGCCCAGCCCCTGCTCAAAGACATCCTCGCGCTCATGATGGATTTTGACGAACTGGCGCCGAAAGACACGGGCGGCGGCACGACCGCTCTTCCCGGCGCACGGGGTCCGCGCCAGCCGCCCGCGGCGACCCTGGCCGCGCAGGAACGCGGCTTCGCGGCGGCCGCGCTCGCGCGCGCCAATCCTTCGGCCGCCTACGATGGGGCCGCGCCGAGCGCGGCGGAGCCCGCAAAACCGCCGGTGACGAAGGACACGCTCCGAGTCACCGATGACGAGCATGGGCACGCGCATATTGTCGACCGCGTACCCGCGAACACCTATCGGCGCGGCCAGGCCTACACTTCCTACTCATCGCCCCAGCCCTTGTCCGACCTGCGCACGCGGCCCGTCCCCGCCCCGGCGGCCGCCGCGACCAGCCTGAAATCCGTGGCCAACTGCCGTCAAGCCCTATCCGATTCGCCGCGGCTTTTCGGGCACGGATTCGACGACGTCTGCCGCGTCCCCGGCGCGGGCGTCATCGCCGCGCCCATGATCGCCGGGGTTTACGATGCCGTCGCGACCGCGGGCAAGGCCGTCGCGGACCATTTTTGGAGCATCATGGGTTTTTTCCTGCTGACCCTGGCCCCGAAGATTCTGGCGATGGCGGGAGAACTGCTCCTGGCGGCCACCGGCGTGGGAGCGCTGGCCGGAG
Organism: Elusimicrobiota bacterium; assembly: GCA_013044195.1. Lineage (GTDB taxonomy): Bacteria > Elusimicrobiota > Elusimicrobia > UBA1565 > UBA9628 > GWA2-66-18. The sequence continues at coordinate 22,610 of JABEUV010000231.1, forward strand.
CCGCGGCGTTCGCGGCGACTATCGTGCAGATCCTCAACGGCATCATGGCCGCCGTCGGAGTGGTGCTGGCCGGCGCGCAACTGGTTAAGCTGAAAGCGGCCGCGATGAAACTATGGTCCTCCGCGCGTGACACCGTTCAGTTCTATGCGGCCCTCCGCGCCCTGACGAAGTCCACCCTCATCTTCGCCGCGTCGGCCCTGCTGGCGGCCATGGGCGTGCGCGGACTGGCGGCGGCCCGGCCCGCGGCGGCCGCCGCCGAGTCCTCGACGTCCGCGACCCTCTCCGCGGCCGAGACCCTCCAGCGCTCGGCGAAGTCGCGCGCGATGTTCTCGGACGCGACGGTCCTGCGCAACGCCGCCATCGACGGCCGGGAAGCCCGCATTGCCGCGGCGATGAAACAACTGCGCGTCGATCGGCCCTTCGCGGAGAAAATCGCCGACGCCCACGACAAGGTGCCCTGCACCGTGGGCCGCTGCACCGCGGCGCAACTGCGCGCCAAGGTCGCGATCATGGGCGGCAAGTCCCCGAAGGCCGCCGCCGCGATCCGCAGCGGGCTGGCCGGCGATCCGCCGACCGACGCCCAAGCTGAGACCCTAGAGGCGGCGGCTCAGAACTCTTCCGCCTATGCCGATGTGAACGGGCGTTTTCTAAGCCAGCCGGGGGGAAATCCGGCGGCCGCCGCGCGGGCCCCCGAGCCGGTCGCCGTAGAAAAAAATGCTCTCACGAAGCATGGCGCCGAACGGATACGAGGCCAGGGGGAAACCCGAGCCGGCACGTTGAGCTTCGAAGAGGTTTTAGCCGCCAGGAAAAATGGAGATATCTACGTCTCCGCAAAGAACAACACCATCGCCCACGTTTTTAAGTTTAATAATGAAGCGGGTAAAGTCAGGTTCAACGTCGTTGTGGACGGAGACCACGACCGATTGGTCACGACTTACTACCATCTCCGTTCCGATGATTTTAATCGGCAACTTCGTAAATGGGAGTGGAGACCAAGGTGATGGGCATGACATCTGTCGACTGTCAGTGTTGCTTTTGCGGCCTCGGAATCGAACTCAAACGCCCCGATCCGTGCGAATTGATCCTCGCCACTAATTTTGGATCGGACGAGGCGCTCCGTCAGCGCCAAGGACTCTTCTGCCACGCCGTTTGTCTGAGCCAGCGCATGCAGGCCTCAATCGCTTTCAGCGTGATCGATCGCGAAGAAGACTGAATCGACCCTGCACTAAAATGGCGGGGGCTGGGGTCATCGCACGTCGAGGCGGGCCCCGCACGTGATAAAATAGAAGGAGTGAATCCCCTCGCGCTTCCCGACGAGAACCCCGCGCCCGTTGCCCCGCGCCCCAACCTGACCGCCGAGGACGTCGCGCGCGCCACCGAGGTGCTGGAACGGCTCTACGGCCACCCGGAGCTGGCCGTGGGTCTGGATAAGGCCGCGCGCGTGCGCCTGGTCGCCGCGGCGGGGAGGCTGTCGCGGCCGGAGAAGTTCGAGCTCAAGAAGATCTCCAAGCGCATGCGTAAGGAGCGCCGCCTGGTCGCCAAGACCGCCGATCGCCAGGCGCGCGCGTCCACCGGCATCCGCGCCGCGCGTTCGTCCGCGGTGTTCGCCGCACCCCAGCTGGCCCTGCCCGCGCCGGACGCGCCGGTGCGCGAGCTGTCCAAGCCGCAGGCCTGCTACGTCTGCAAGAAAGACTACGTTCGTCTGCACCATTTCTACGACGACATGTGCCCGGAGTGCGCGGAGTTCAACTACGCCAAGCGCTTCCAGACCGCGGACCTGTCCGGCCGCACCGCCTACATCACCGGCGCGCGGCTGAAGATCGGCTACCACGCCGCGCTCAAGCTCCTGCGCGCCGGCGCGCGCACCATCGTCTCCACGCGCTTTCCGCACGACGCCGCCGCGCGCTTCGCCGCCGAAGAGGACTTCAAGGATTGGGGGGGACGTCTGCGCGTGCACGGCCTGGACCTGCGCCATTCCCCGTCCGTCGAGCTGTTCGCGCGCTACCTCTGCGCGACGCAGACGCGCCTGGACGCGCTGATCAACAACGCCGCCCAGACCGTGCGCCGCCCAGTGGGCTTCTACGCGCACCTTCTCGCGCGAGAGTCCCTGTCTTGGAGCGGACTTTCCGACGCGGAAAAATCCATTCTCTCCGGTCATTACGAACTGCGCTCCACCTTGGACCACCGCCCGCACGACGCCGACGCCGACCAGCGCGCGCTGACCTCCTGGGACGGCAGCGCCCTGGGCGTGGGCATCCGCGAGTCGGCGCGCTTGTCTCAGGTGCGCATGACCTACGACGACAAGATCTCCGGCCGCGAGCTGTTTCCGCAAGGCCGCCTGGACGCCGACCTTCAGCAGGTGGACCTGCGCGCGACGAACACCTGGCGCATGACCTTGGCCGACGTGCCCACGGCGGAACTGCTGGAAGTCACCTTGATCAACGCGGTGGCGCCGTTCGTGCTGGCCGCGCGCCTAAAGCCCTTGATGCTGAGGGCCGACACGCGCGAGGTGCACGTCGTCAACGTGACCGCCATGGAAGGCATCTTCTCGCGCGGCACCAAGACCGACAAACACCCGCACACGAACATGGCCAAGGCCGCGCTCAACATGATGACCGTCACTTCCGCGCCCGACTACGCGAAAGACGGCCTTTGGATGAACGCCGTGGACACCGGCTGGGTCACCGACGAAGACCCCCTGGTCCACTCCCTGCGCAAGCAGGCCGTGCATGATTTCCAGCCGCCGCTCGACGTGGTGGACGGCGCGGCGCGCATCCTCGATCCGCTGTTCGTCGGGCTCAACACCGGCGCGCACGCCTACGGCAAGTTTTTCAAGGACTACAAGCCCGCGTCCTGGTAGCGGCGCGCGAGGACGTGACTGAAGTCGCCTTTCAGATCCGCGGCGATTTGGTTATGATTTAGAAGTAAAATGAGCTAAGTCCCCTTAGCTCAATGGACAGAGCTCCTGCCTTCTAAGCAGGCGATCCAGGTTCGATTCCTGGAGGGGACAAACGCTCTCGGAGGTGTACCGATGAAGACTTTCACGCTCGCCGCCGCCGCGCTGGTCGCCTTCGCCGCCGCCGCGCGCGCCGACGCACCAGCTCCCGCCGTGCCGACTCTGTCCGCGTCGGACATCTACCGCCAGGACTCTCCGGCCGTGGTGTTGATCCTTGCCTCGGGCTCGTCGGGCCAGGGGGAACTGGGCACCGGCAGCATCATCGACGCGCGCGGCCGCGTGCTCACCAACGCCCACGTCGTGGTCAACGCGCAAACCGGCGAGCCGTTCGGCACCATCCGCGTTTATCTCAAACCCGCGCGCGTGACCGGCGACCCCAAGCGCGACCTGGTCGATCCGTTCACCGCCAAGGTGGAGCGCTACGACCGCGCGCTGGACCTGGCCGTGCTCGACCTCGACCGCGCGCCGCAGGCGCCGGTGATGCCCATCGGCAACGATTCCGTCATCGCGCCCGGCGACACCGTCGTCGCCATCGGCCACCCCGAGCAGGGCGGGCTGTGGACTTTGACGCGCGGCATCATCAGCACCCGCGTCTCCGACCTGGGCGGCGTGCCGGGCAAGAACGCCTTCCAGACCGACGCCAGCATCAACCGCGGCAACTCCGGCGGCCCGCTCATCGACTCCTCCGGCGCGCAGATCGGCATCAACACCTCGATGGCGCGCAAGGCCGCCGACGGCCTGACCATCACCAGCGTCAACTTCTCGATCCGCTCCTCGGTGTTCGAGCGCTGGCTGGGCGCCGAGGCCCCGCCGCTCGTCGCCTCCGTGGCGCCGGCGGCACCGCCGGCCGCGGCGCCGCCCGTGGCGCCCGCTCCGCCCGTCGGAGCGCCCGCTCTGCCCACGGCTCCGGTCCAACCCCCGGTCGCCGTGGCACCTCCCCAGCCTTTGCCGCCGTCGCGGCCGCAGATCCTCACGCCCGCCCGTCCCTACCGCGCCGACGACGTGATCGCCGCGCAGATCAAGCAGATGGAGAACATGGGCGACGAAATGGATCAGGAAATTCAGCAGCGGCTGAACCGCTCGAACTAGGGTTTTCCCGCCGCCGCGCGCTTGGCCCATTTCTCCCAGGACGCGTCGTCGCCCTTGTCGAAGTCCTTGCGGGAGATGATGCCGAGGAGAGTGTAGGCCAGGTCGCGGCTCTCGGGCTGGTGCAGTTCCAAAAGCTTGACCAGGCGCGGCGCGGAGGACAGCATGACGTCGCGGTAGGCCTTGCGCTCCGCCAAAGGCACGAGCAGTCCCATCGCCTTGCCGCGCACCGCGGTCGCGGGGTCGTCCAGTCGGGCCAGAACGCGCAGCAAGCCGACCGGCAGTTCCGGGTGATGGTTGGCGATGTCGGACAGGATCTGCAGGGCGGCGCCGCGCACGCGCGGGTCCGGGTCGGTCAGCGCGCCGCTGCACAAAGACAGCACGTCGGAGCCGGAAACGGAGTAGCTAAGCACGAACAACGCCGCCGCGCGCTTGGCCCCGTCGCGGTCCTCGGTCAGCACGCGCCGCAGTTCGGCGCTCTCGCCCTGGGCGCCCGCCTTGAAGCGCGCCTCCAGGCCGTCGATCTCCGGCGTTCCGGACCACAGGCAGTAGAAGCCCGGGCAATTGGGCCGGTCCAGGGACATTTGACCGGACATCGACAGCGACTCGCCCAGGTCCATGTAGCGCTTCCACGCCGCCAGCAGGCCCGCCGGATCCGGCACGTCGCCCGGCGGCTCCGGATTGAACGCCAGCCGCGAAAGATCGGCCTTGTCGACGACGTCGAACGTCGCGTACAGCGCGCGATCGTCCGACGAGAAGAAATCGGAGAAACTCAGTTCCGCGAAGGCGATCTGGGGAAGACCCGCGACCTCCGACTGTATCTTGACGCGCAACGCCTCGGCTTTCGCGCCGGCGCGCGCGCCGCCCTCGTTGCGCAGGCGGACGTACTCGTCGAGCGCGCCGCCGAAGCGGCGATAAGCCGCGCCCGCGTCGAACGACTCCGAACGATAGACGTCGACGCCGCGCAACGTGGCGGTCGACTGCGCGCGCGCGGGCGTCGCGGCCGCGAGAACGGCGAAAAGAGCGCTGATCATGGCCCGATTATAACCGATTTTGTAAGCTGAGATCGTGGCCCGCACTAAGATCGTCTCCGGCTCCGTCGCCCTCATCCGCGCGCGTTTGAGACGGCCCTTCGTCACCGCGCTGGGCACCCGGGACTTCACCGAGAACGTCGCCGCGACCGTGGTTCTGTCCGGCGGCGCACGCGGCTACGGAGAAGCCTCCACGTCTTTGGCCATGAAGTCGCTGACCGCGCCGGCCCTGCGCCGGGCGCTTTCGCGGCTTCTGCGCGACGCCGCGGGCCGCGACGCGCGCGACTGGCGCGCCCTCGTCGACCGGGCCTGGACGCTCTGCCCCGACCTGCCGCCCGCCGTCGCGGCCTTTGAGTCCGCCCTGCTCTCCGCGCTGGCCGCCGAGAGCGGTGTGACGCTCGCCTCCCTGCTGGGCGGAGCGCTCACGCGGCTGGAGACCGACGTCACGCTCTCGGCCTGGAGCGACCCGCGCCTGACCGAGGAGGCGGCCGCCGAAGCCGCGCGCGACGGCTTCAAGACTTTGAAGCTCAAGGTCGGAGGAACGCTCAAGGACGACTTGGCGCGCGTGCGCGCCGCGCGCCGCGGCGCGCCGCGCGCACGGCTCCTCCTGGACGGCAACCAAGGCCTGACGCCGCGCGGCGCGCTGACCTTGCTTGACGCCGTCCTCAAGGAGGGGGCGAAGGTCGATTTATTAGAACAGCCCGTGCGCAAGGACGACCTCGCGGGGATGGCCTTCGTCGCCAAGCGCGCCCCGGTCCCCGTCGCGGCCGACGAGTCCGTCGCCACTCCCGAGCAGGCCGCGCGCGTCCTGGACCAGGGGGCCGCGACCGCGATCAATATAAAGCTCGCCAAGTCCGGGCTCTCGCGTGGGTTGGAGATCGCCGCCGTCGCGCGCGCTGTCGGCGTGCCGCTGATGATCGGCTGCATGGCCGAAACCGCGCGCGGCCTCTCGGCCTCCGTCCACCTGGCGCTCGGCGCCGGTTTTTTCCGCTTCGTCGACCTCGACAGCGACGTCCTGCTAGTCGAAGACCCCGCCGCGCGCAGCGCGGCGGGCTGGACGCGCCGCGGACGCCGAATCGAGCTTCCGCGCCGCTGATCGAAACATCGCCCAAACACGAAGTGCCCGCTGGGCCTTGATATTTCTCCCTTTCCGCGCCACAATCGAGTATGAGCGGCGTTTTCCGCAAGAAGACCGCGGATGCGTCGGGGGCGGAGTCGAGTGCCCTCGCCGACGTGGTGTCCGCCCTCGGCAACTCCGCGATCGTCGCGGTGACCGACGCAAAGGGGCGGATATCCTACGTCAACGACATGTTCTGCGCGATATCCAAATACTCGCGAGAGGAGCTTCTGGGACAGGATCACCGGATCATCAAATCCGGACGCCACCCCCGAGAGTTCTTCCGCGACATGTGGAGGACGATCTCGGGCGGGAACGTCTGGCACGGCGACATCTGCAACAAGGCCAAGGACGGCTCACTGTACTGGGTGGACACAACGATCACGCCGTTCTTGGACAAGGCCGGAAAATCGCATAAATACATCGCCATACGCCACGACATCACCGCGCGCCACAACCTCGCCATGTTCAAGGAAGAGACCCTCGCGCTGGCCAACCACGAACTGCGCAACCCTCTCACCACGGTCTACGCGGCCGTCGTCGCGCTGCTTTCCGGAGAGGCAGGACCTCTTTCGGACGACGCCGTGGAGTTTCTGACCATCGCGAAAAAATCCTGCCGCCGGATGATAGAACTGGTCGAGAAATTCCTCACTTTGGATGCGTTGGAGGCGGGCAAGCTCGAATTCAGGAGAGAGCGCGTCGACCTCGGAGAACTGCTTCAGGAGGCCGTCGAAGCCGCGGGTTTGGCGTGCGGGGGAGAGCCGAACCGCGTCACGCTGGCGCCGACCTCCCTGGTCGTCGTCGCCGATCGCAACCGCTTGATGGAGGTCGTCGTCAACGTGATCTCGAACGCGCTGAAGTTCTCACCGCCCGACGCGCCCGTCGAGGTGTCGGCCGAGAGGTTCGGCGATCAGGCGCGGGTCCGCGTGCGCGACCGCGGGCCGGGCATCCCCAAGGAGTTTCGCCGGCGCATCTTCCAGCGCTTCGCCAGGGCGCACGGCGTGACCGAACGCGGCAGCGGGTTGGGACTCAACATCAGCAAAGCGATCATCGAGGGTCTCGGCGGAAGCATCGGGTTCGAAACCACGCCGGGAGAAGGATCGACGTTCTTCTTCGAACTGCCCCGCGAGGGCGCCGACTCGCAGCGGAATTAATCCGGCTGCGCCGGTCAAACGCCGCAAACCCGCGCGACCCGGCGCCTGGCGCGGCGCGCCAGCGCCGTCCAGAAGGTCCCGTGCTCGCGCGTCGGCAGGATCACGGGCGCGGAAGGGATGTGGAACACGCGGCCGTCGAGCGAATGCACGCGTTCGCGGATGCCGTGCGGGGTGAGCTCGACGGTCAGGAAATGGTGAAAGCGATCGGCGTTGCCGGAGGGAAACAGCGCCGAGCCGCCGCCGCCGGTCAGCACGTAGCGCACGCCCTGGTGGTCCTGCACGCCGAAGGCGTGCACGTGGCCCATGTAGACGCGCGCCACACCGCGCCGCGAGACGATCTCCGAAAACTCGCGCGCGCCGCCGATGAAGCCGCCGAGGGAATGCAGGCGTCCGACGCCGCCCCACAGCCCCAGGTGGACCGGCGGCATGTGCGTGAAGACGATCTTGCGCCGCGGCGTGTCCAGAACCTTGTCAAGCCAGCGCAGCTGCGCGGCGCTCACGCGCTTGGCGCTGGAGTCCAGCACGACGAAGCGCGCGCCCGCGTGGTCGAACGCGTAGTTCGCGCGCCCGAACAGGCCGCGGTACAGCGTCGAGTGGGACCGGCCGTTCGGCCGCGAGCGGTCGTGGTTGCCGATCACGGTCAGGTAGGGCTTGCCGCCACGCCAGGCCCGAGCGTGACGGCGCAGGAAGTCCTCGTAGCGCCGCGGCTCGCCTTTCTCCACCATGTCGCCAAGCTGGACGATGAACTTGACCGGCTGGCGCTGGATCTCCTCCATCTGCTCGGCGAACACGCCCTCCTGATTGAACAGCTTGCGCAAAGTCCAGAAACGGCACGGCTCCACGTCGCCCAGCACCGCGAAGCTCACGCTGTCGCCGTGCTCCGACGGCAGGCGCGACAGGCGGCGCAGCTGGCGCGCGGTGCGCAGCCGCGCGGCCAGGCGCTTCAATTCGTCGGGCGGCTGGGGCGTCATACCCTAAGGATGACTCCCCAGCCGGCCGTTGTCAAGAACGCGGCGGGACGCCGCTGAAAACTACGATTGGATGAGAAAAACTCCGAGAATATGCCGCTCCGGGAAATTCGGACCACGTGCTAAGGTGTAAAATGACCTCAGAACGTGGAGCTAAAAATGCGCGGGAAACGACGGCAGTATGAAGCGGA
>JABEUV010000232.1 GCA_013044195.1 Elusimicrobiota bacterium
CAAGCGCCGGAGAAGTCGGAAGTCAGCGTCGGCGAGACCGCCCCCGCCCCAGCGCGGGCGCCGGCGCCTGATATCCCGGCCGTCGCGCCGATCACGGCGGATTTGCCTCTGGCCTCGACGCCGTCTGGAACAGACGCCGAAGCAGCCGGGGATGGCGACGAGAAGCCGTTCGCGGCGTACGCTTCTGCTCCGGCGCGCGCGGACTACTTGAGCGCGGTCAACGAGGATGTCTCCGTCAGCCGCTCAGGCGAAAAGGCGTCCGCGATTCGCCCGACCGCCGCGGGGCAGATCGGCGGCGCGATCCGAAATTTCGCGCCCTACGCCAATCTCCAGGCGCTGATGAGCGACCCGCGCATGGCTAGGGTCAGCGCCGACGTTCGCAGGCCGATCGACGTCAAGAAGAGCGAAATCGACGGCAAGCGCGGCGAGTTGATCGCGAGCGCCGACAAGCAGGACTCCGCCGAGGACGGTTTTGAAGAAGAAGGGCGAAACCTAGGCACGGAGAAGCAGACGCTCGCCGCCGCGGTGGCGGATATTGATCGTCTCATTGCCGCGCATAACGCGCGCTGCAACCCCGCGCCCGACGCCGCTTCCTACCAGCGATGCGTGTCCGACGCCGCACAGATCAACGCCGAACGCGACCGGGTGAACGCCCGCGTCGACGATTACAACAAGCGCGCGAATGCCCACAACTCGAAGATCGCAAGTCTCCAGTCCAGCCGCGTAACCCTCGTCAGCGACGCCGACGGCTGGGCGGAGAAGATCAAGGAACTCATCGCGGAGATCGAAAAGATCCTCGCCGAGAGTAAGGACTGTACCGACGAGCTTAAAAAGACTGTGCACCAGATATGCGATGAACCCCATTCGTGTACGGGTGAGATGACGGACTGCGAGGACATGCGTCTGCGACTGAAAGTGGGGGAGACGTGCCTGGCGGCACGCAAAAAGGTCCGCGAACTCTGTCCACTCTCGCCGGCAGAAGAGAAGGGCCACGAAGAAGCGATCAATAATGTGGAGGCTGCGATCCGTTGGTGCCAGTACTGCATCAAAAAGAGATGTGAGCCCGTGGGCGGAGAGAACGAGGGCTTGGTGTCGCCCGATGACTGGACGCCGCTCCAGGAATGATGCAATGACGATCGATGCGGCGCAACTGAGGCGGGAGATCGAGGATGCGTTTGCCGCGGTTCCTTATCCCGGCGACAATTCCATTGTCGAACACAAATGTTGGGAGTGCGATTTGATCGCGACCAAGTATAAAGGCAAGCGCTGGACGGATTACAAAGATTGTCCGTTGGAACTTATCGGTCCACCCATCAGCGACGCCTTCCCGCTATTCACGCCGGCGGCTTTCCGACACTACGCGCCGCTGGCGATGCTTGCGGCTGCCGAGTCTTATATGAAGGCCGACACGCTAACGGAGCAATTCTTGCGCGGTATTGAACCGGCGCAAGATGACTTTACGGCTAGGCGCGCGGCCCGTCTCGCGGCCTTCGCCCCAAACGAATTGCGCGCGCTGCTCTCGTTTCTGAGGTTCATGAAGGACAACCATCCCCTCGATTTCAACGCCGGCCCGAGCATGTTTGACGTCGCGTCGCTGGAGAAGGCGATCAAGACGCGCTTGGAGGGCATGGAAATGCGCGGCGAGAACGCACCCCCGCGGTCCAAGGAATGACCCCATGTCGATCAACGCGGCGCAGCTGAGGCGCCCGCGTCGATGACTACGACAAGCGCGCCAATGCCCACAACTCGAAGATCAAGGAGTTGCGCGCGCCAGCAGCCGGTAATGAAGATTCCCTAGAGCTAAACAATTGATGCCATGGTGATGGATTCAGCGCAATTTAGGCGAGGAGTCGAAGAGGCTTTCGCAGCGACCCCTTATCCCGGTGACGATGGCCTCGTTATCCACAACGAGAACTGCGAGGAGTGCGCTGAGGTCTTGGCCAAGTACAAAGGGAAACGCTGGCTGGATTACAAAGACCGCCCGCTGTCGCTCATCGGTCCGCCCATTCGCGAATCCTGTCTATTCTTCACGCCCCAGGCTTTTCGATACTATGCGCCTTTAATCATGCTTGCATCAGCCGAGTCGTTTGATGATGCGGATTTGCTGACGGATTATTTTATTAATAGCCTTACGCCGACAAATGATAGGCATGCGCCGGAGAATGCCGCACGGCTTGCAGCTTTCGCGCCAGCCGAACTGCAAATGTTGCGGTTGTACCTGGTTTTTCTTAAAGCAGCTCACCCGCAGGACTACACGACCAGTCCGCGTATTAACGTTGTCTCGCCGCTGGAGAAGGCGATCACGGCGCGCCTGGAGGGCGCGAATTCGCGCGAAGATAATCCACCCCCTCGATCCGAGGAATGACGCCATGGCGACAGATATGGCTCAGTTGAGGCGTGAGATCGAGGCGGCGTTCGCATCGGTCCCCTATCCAGGCGACGACGGCATCGTCGGCCACAAGTGCTGGGAATGCGACGAGGTCTTGGCCAAGTACAAGGGCAAGCGCTGGCAGGACTACAAGGATCGCCCGCTGACGCTCGTCGGCCCGCCCTATCGCGACGCTTGCATGCTGTTCACACCCCAGGCGTTCCGGTATTACGCGCCGCTGGCCATGCTCGCGTCGGCCGAATCCTACCAAGAGGCCGACATGCTTATTGATTATTTTCTGGGGAGTCTGGCGCCGACGGATGGCAAGCACGCGGCCAAGCACGAGGCGCGACTCACTGCCTTTACTCCGGCCGAGTTGCGCGCCCTGCTGTCGTTCTTGGCGTTCATGAAGGAACGTCATCCCCTCGACTACGCCACCGGCCCGGATAATGAGGAGGTCGTGTCACTGGAGAAGGCGATCACGACACGCCTGGGGGTCACGGAAATGCGCGGCGAGAACGCACCTCCGGGCGCCAAGGAATGACGCCATGACGACTGATCCACGTAAAAAGATAATCGAAGACAAGTGCGCTCCCGTTTCCGCACCGGAATAGCAGTGATGCGTCGGGACTCCATAATTTTTCCATGACAGACGGCGAGAAGATCTCGGCCGCACGGGCGCTTCAGGACCGCATCGAAGCGGCGTTTCGGGGCGTCCCCTATCCGGGCGACGAGAACATCTCCACTTGCCCGGAGGGCGGCGGGCCAGCCGAGGATTACGAAGAAATCGCCGCGGCCTTCGCCGGCAAGAAGTGGCAGGACTGGAAGGACTCGCCGTTGTCACTTGTCGGCGCGCCTGATACGGCTCTCTCTTTTCTCGATCCGACCGCATTTCGGTACTATCTGCCGTTGTTCTTGATATCAGCGACGCGGTATTACGAGAAGGCCAATCTGATTCCGGGCAGCGTAGTCACCGCCTTCATGCCGGGCAAAGAAGCCGGAACAAAGAGATGGGGAGACAAGCGGCTGGCGTTGCTGTCGCTTGAGCAGCTCAAGACAGTGAAGGCGTGCTTGGGATTTCTGAAGTCGGCGCACGGGGAGGACTTTCTGGACGACGAGATCGATCTCGCCGTTCAGAACGTCGATCACGAAATCGGAAGACGCTATCGGGGAACCGGATCATCGAAAACCTGACCAAAAAAACCGCGAAGAGGCGTGAACCATCGGCCGGAGAGAACGAAGGTCCCACGCCAAAAGTGCGTCGTCTGGGCGCGACAGTGCCAGCTCGATCACGCCGGCCGGCCACCGTCGCTGATCAGACCAAGGCCATGGATGAACGCCTTCGCGCGGCGGCAGCCTTCAATCAAAATCCCGATGGCGAGGCAAGACATGGCCAGCGACTATTCGTTCGACGCCGTTTCCGACGTGGACTTGAATCTGGTCTCCGAGGTGGTCGTCGAGTTCGGCATCCCCACCGACAAGGCCAAGAAGATCCAGCAGGCGCTCAAGGACGCCAAGCTCAAGGTCAACGCGCAGATCCAGGACGCCCAACTGCGCGTGTCGAGCAAGTCCAAGGACGAGATCCAAGCCGCGATGACCACCCTGCGCGCGGGCGCCTCGGGCTGGGAGCTGGACCTGCAGTTCAAGAACTTCCGCTGAGGCGCGGGCGTCAGCCGTCCGGCTTGAGCGAAAACGCGCGCTCCTCGACGCCGCGCGGACCGCGCCGGAACGCGTAAACCACGCCGACGCTCTCGGGCAGGCGCGCCGTGGGCGTGGGCCCGGGCGCGGGACTGACCGCGGCCTGGCCCGCGGGCATGCCGCCCACGCCGTAGGGAACCGGCCAGCCCGCGCTTGAAAATCGTCCCGGAACGAGATACGCCGGCAGGTCGGTGAAGAACATGAACGCGGGCGCGTTCCAATGGTAGACGTAGAAGTAGTCGTCGTCGGGATGGAAGACGAAGCGTTCGGGGTAGAGCGGGGCGGAATCGCCGAAGAAGAAGTACTGGCGCGCGCCTGCCCAGGCGGCGACGTCCTGGGAGAGCGTGCGCTCGCGGTCGGCGCGGTAGAACGGATCGGCGAAACGCGCCGGCTCCGGGGCGACGGAGGCCAGCAGCACGGCCAGCGCCAACGGCGCGGCCCAGGTCCTCGCCTTCGCCAGCCGCTCCAGGGCCACGCATTGGGCGAGCGCCGCCAGCGGCAGGAGCGGACTCAGGTAGCGCGCGTCCAGGTGCGCGACGCCCAGCAGGAAGAGCATGTAAAGAGCCGAACCTGCCGCCGGGCCGGCCAGTTTGGAGCGCAGTTCCCGCCGCTGCGGGCGCGCCAGTTCGGCGCCGCCCGCCAGAGCCAGTAGCGTTCCGGCCGGCGTCAGCGCCCGCCACAGGAAGATCGCGCAGTCTTCGGGAGGCTCGCGGCCGGAGGCGTTCACGGTGCGAAGATAGTGCGTCATCATGCGCAGGTGGTCGGGCAGGCCCGCTAAAAACGACACGCCGACCAGACGATAGGCGACGGCGACGAAGACGCCCCAAAGGAGGCCCGCGGCCGCGGCGACGACGGCGGCCTCTTTCCAGCGCCGATCTCGCGCGGCCTGGACGAGGAGGACCGCTCCCGGGATCAGCGCGGCTTGCGGCCGGCCCAGCGCGCACAGCGCCAGCAGAGCCGCGCGCGACGCGCGCCCGCGTCGCGACGCGAGCGCCACGGCGGCGTCGACCCACAGGTACGCGGCCACCGAACCGGCGGCGGGAATGTCCGCCATCGCGAACAGCGCGTAGTGCTCAAACAGGCGGTTGCAGGCAAAAACGCAGACCGCCGCCGCCAGCGGTACGCGCACGCCGACGCGGCGTATCCACAGTGCGGCCGCCAGCGCGCCGGCCGCGTTGAGCGCCAGCATGGCCAGATGAAAACCGCGCAGGCCCAGCCCGCCGCCCGCCGCGCGCCACGGCGCCTCGACGAGGGCCAGGTAGGCGCTCAACGCGGGGTTGCGCAGATACCAGAACAGGCGCGAGCCCAGTAGGGCGCGCGCGGTCAGCAGATACTCGAAGCCGTCGTAGTACTCGACGGTGACCGTCCACGCGGCCCACGCCAGCGCGGCCAGCAGCACCGCCAGAAACACGGCCGGAAGGCGCGTCTTCACCGCGATACTTTACCAATCTGCGGCGCGCGGGCCGCGCTTAGCGCCAGTGGCCCGGGTGCGCCGCGCGGTCTTCTTCATACATCCGCTGCAGTTCCGGGAAGTCGATCTGGCCGCGCCAGTACTCCGCGCGCAGTCGCGCCGCCTCCGGCGATTCGTCCTCGGGCCGGGCGCCGGCCGCGCGGACATGAGCGAGAAGTTCTTGCAGGTTCGCGTCCGCTTCGCGTTGAAGATCGGCGAACAACGGATGCTCGGCGGCGCCGCGCAGGTAACGCTCGGAGGTCTTGTCCTGCTCGGCCTGGAAGCGGCCCAGAACGGCGGACACCTGCGCGCTCAAGTCGTCGATGGCGGCGATTTCCGCGGTGTAGGCGGCGTCGGACTGTTCGAACTGCGCGCGCAGGGCGCGGAAGTTTTCCGCGGGCGTGAGGTGCTGAGACTCGAAGTGGTCGGCGACGGCCATCCACGTGCGCTGGTTGGCCCGCTCCGTCTCCAGCCTGGCGCGCGTTGCGCGCGCGGCGGCCAGGCGAGCCTCCAGGGCTTCGACCGGACGTCCCAGTTCGTCTTGCGAGAATGTCAAAGCGTAGAAGGGCAGGCGTAACTTGAGTCCGTCCAAATAGTCCTGGGGATCGCGCAGGTAGTTCCAGGCCCCGGTTTCCTCGAAGCGCCGGTCCAGTTCGAAGTCCGCAAGCCAGCCGACCAAACGTGCGTTCGCCTCGTTGAGCTCGTGGTGATGGAAGGCCTGCAGGATGTTTTCGCGCGCCGCGCGCGCATACCATAGTCCGTGGCCCAGAAGTTCATGCGCCAGGATGGAGGGAAGGCTTTGCTCGCGGTAATGTTCGTGGGACTCCAGATACGCGGCGTTCAGGCGCACCCGCACGGAGTCCCCGGTCCAATCGGTCAGCGCCCGCGTGCCTTGAAAGAAGGGGCGCCCGTCCAGGTCGTCGCGCCGCGTGTCGGTCAGGGGCTCGAAGCGCACCGTCGCGGGCGCTCCGTCGACGGCGTAGCGTTCGGCCAGCGCGCGCATGGACGGGCTTTCGAGCATGCGCTCGAAAGCGCGGTGCAGTTCGGCGCGGTGCGCGGGCCGGCCGCCGTCGTCAAGAGTCACGCGCGCAAGCAGGCGCTCCAGCAGAGGAGTCGTTGCGGCGTGCGGCGCGGCCGCGCCGTCAAACGTGAGCGACAGAGCGAAGGCTTCATTTTCCGGCGCGGCGGGCACGGCGGTCGGCCCGGTGTCGCGGGACGGGGCGACAGCGGACGCAGGCCCGGCCGCGGCCGTCGGCTCGGCGGCCATCGCGGCGGGCGCGGCCGCGACGGCGGGGGCGGCGGAGAGCGCCGCGGCCGGGACCGCTCTCAGCGCGGGCGTTTCCAGCGCGGCGCCGACGGCGACGGCGGCGCTGGGCGCGGAGACGATCGGCGTCAGCGGCACGTCGACCGTCACGCTGGGCAGGGCTGAGAACGCAGGCCGAGCCAGCAGGAAGAGTAGGGCGCACGCACGTCGCATATGAGGATTATAGACGCCGGTCGCCGGGGCCGCCTGAGTCGAACGGGCCTCCCGGGGGACTGGAAGGCCTACCCGGCGGGCCTACACGCGCGAAGCGGTTCCATTGCCCGCGATTTCATAGAATGGCGAGCATGGCGACGCTCGTCGAACACGCCTCCCAACTTCTGACTCTGGCCGGGCCGGAGACCCCGCGCACCGGGCGCTATAAAGACGCGCTCGGCATATTGCTGGACGGCGCGGTCTTGATCGACGGCGGCAAGATTCTGGCGGCCGGGCCGCGCGAACGCGTGCTGGCGCATCCGGCGGCGAAGAACGCCGAACGGCTCAGCGCGGGCCACCGCGTGGTCACGCCGGGCTTCGTCGACGCGCACACGCACCCGGTTTTCGCGGCGCCGCGGCTGGATGATTTCGAGGCGCGGCTTAAAGGCGAGGACTACGCCGGGCTGGCCGCGCGCGGCGGCGGCATCCTCTGGACGGTGCGCGGCGTGCGCGGTACCAGCGAAGCGGACCTGACCGCGGGACTGCGCCGCCGCGCGTTCGACTTTTTGGCCTGCGGCACCACCACCATCGAGGCCAAGTCCGGCTACGGCCTGGACCTGGACAACGAGCTCAAGCTCCTGCGCGTCCTGCGCTCCGCCGGAGAACGCGGCCCTCTGGAAATAGTGCCCACCTTGCTGGGCGCGCACGCGGTCCCGCCGGAACTGAAGGGCCGCAAGGACGAATACGTGGCCCGCGTCTGCGGGGAGATGATCCCGCGCGCCGCCGCCGAAAAACTGGCCCGCTTCGTCGACGTGTTCTGCGAGGACGGCTACTTCAGCGTCGCGGATTTGGAGAAAGTCGCCGACGCGGCCGCCCAGGCGGGACTGGGGCTCAAGGTGCACAGCGAACAGCTCTCGCGCCAAGGCAGCCTGGCCGTGGCCGCGCGCCGCGGTGCGGTCTCCGCCGACCATCTGGACTGCGCGGACGCCGCGGATTTCGCGGCCTTGGCCGGGGGTGCCACCATCGCCTGCCTGGTGCCCGGCTCCAATTATTTCCTGGCCAAGCCCTACCCGCCCGCGCGCGCGTTGCTGGACGCGGGCGCGCCGGTGGCGCTGGCCACGGACTATAATCCGGGCACCTGCCCGTGCTGGGACATGCGCTTGATCCTGTCGATTGCGTGCACGCAGATGCGCATGAGTCCGGCCGAGGCGCTGGTCGGCGCCACCATCAACGGCGCGCACGCGGCGGGACTGGGGCTGACGCACGGTTCTCTGGAGCCGGGGAAGACGGCCGACCTGGTCTGCCATGAGGCCGAGGATTACCGCGAACTGGCCTACTGGTTCGGCGGCGCCCGCGCGCACTGGACCATGAAGCGCGGCGAGGTGGTTTACCGGGCGCTATGAAGGTCCTGCTCTTCGACGTGGACGGCACCTTGATCCGCGCCGGCGGCGCGGGTCGCCGGGCGCTCAATCAAGCGGCGTTCCTGCTCTACGGAAAGAAAAACTCGTGCTCGGAGCTGTCGCTGGCGGGACGCACCGATCTCTACAATTTCGGAGAGGCCTATCGCGCCGCCACCGGACGCCGCCCCACGCGCGCGGCCGTGGAGCTTCTGCACCGCGAATATCTCAAGTTGTTGCCGCGCTACGTGAGCGCCGCCCGGCGTTCCGGCCGTTATCAAATTCCGGCCGGGCTCAAGACGTTGCTTAAACGCTTGAGCCGCGACCCGCGCGTGCTGTTGGGCCTGGGCACCGGCAATATGGAGCGCGGGGCGCGCATTAAGCTTGCGCCCTCGGGCTTCAATCGCTATTTCCGCTTCGGCGGCTACGGCTCCGACGCGCGGCATCGGGCCGCGCTTCTCAAGAAGGCCGCGTCCCGCGCCAAAGCGCACGCGCGCGAACCGTTCGGTCCCCGCGACGTCTACGTGATCGGCGACACGCCCTTCGACGTGGCCGCGGGCCGCGCGGCGGGCTATAAGACCGTCGCGGTGGGCACGGGTTTCGCGGAGTGGAAGGACCTGCGCGCGGCGCGGCCGGATCATCTGGCGCGCGATTATCGGAACATGAAGACATGGCTGAGCTGGTTCGAGCTGAACTGAAGACGGAGGCCGACGCCGCCGCGTGGGCGGCGCGGCTGGCCGCGGCGGCGCCGCGCGCGGCTTTGCCCGCGCACGCGCGCGCGCGCGTTCTTTCAGAAGCGGCCGACACTCTTGCGCGCGGCGGGGAGGCGGCCGCGCGGCTGATCGTCGCGGAGGTGCGCAAGCCGCTCAAGGACGCGCGGCGCGAAGTCCTGCGCGGGGTCTTCACATTGCGCTGGGCCTCCGAGGAGGCGCGCCGGATCGTGGGCGAGGTTCTGCCGCTGGACCTGGAGCCGGGCGCGGAAGGGCGCTACGCGCTGGTGCGCCGCGTGCCGCGCGGGCCGGCGTTGTTCATCACCCCGTTTAATTTCCCGCTGAACCTGGCGGCACACAAGGTGGCTCCCGCCGTGGCGGTCGGCCTGCCGTTCGCGCTCAAGCCCGACCCGCGCGCGTGCGGGACGGCGGCGCTTTTACTGGGCGCGTTGGTAGACGCGGGCTGGCCGGCCGAGGCGGCCGTCCTTGCCGACGGGGAGATCGCGGCGGTGGAGGCTCTGGCGCGCCACGAAAAAATCCGCCTGCTCTCGTTTACCGGCTCCACGCGCGCGGGCTGGCGTCTGGCCGAAGTCGCGGCGCGCAAGCACCGCGTGCTGGAACTGGGCGGCAGCGCGGGCGTGTTCGTGGCGTCCGACGCGGACCTGGCCGCGGCGGCCGCGCGCTGCGCGTGGGGCGCCTACGCCTATTCCGGCCAAACCTGCATCTCGGTCCAGCGCATTTTCGTGGAGAAGCCGGTGTACGCGGAATTCCGCG
>JABEUV010000031.1 GCA_013044195.1 Elusimicrobiota bacterium
AAGGACGTCAAGCGCAAGAAATTGAGCGTGACCTCGCGCCTGGGCGACGGCCCGGCTTGGGTGCTGGCCGACGCGGAGCGCCTGGCCGACGTGATCGACAACATGCTGTCGAACGCGACGAAGTTCAGTCCCGCCGGCGGCGTGCTCGACGCGTCGCTGGACAGCGAGAACGGCCGCGCACGGCTGTCCGTAACCGACCGCGGTCCCGGCGTCCCGCCGGAACTTTTGCCGCACGTCTTCGAGCGCTTTTTCGCCGCCAATCAGGGCCCCACCCGCGAGTATCCGGGCCTGGGCCTGGGCCTGCCGTTGTCGAAGGACATCGTCGACGCCCTGGGCGGCCGCATCTGGCTGGAAAGCCGCGGCTCAGGCAGCGGCACGACCGCGCGCCTGGAGCTCCCGCTCTGCGCGCCGGACGCCGCGCCCTCCGTCGTCGACGGCGCGGGCGGGGCGCGCAAGAAGAGCGTGCTGATCGTCGAGGATAACGCGGACTTGGTCGAGGTGCTGATGCTGTTTTTGGCCAGCGTCAGCCGCAACCTGTCGATTACGAGCGCCCGCTCCGGCTTCGAGGCGCTGGAGAAGATCAAGGACGAAGCGCCCAGCCTGGTGATACTCGATGTGATGATGCCCGGCATGGACGGCTTCGAGGTGCTCGCGCGACTGCGCCGCCTGCCTGACGGCGAGCGCGTCCCGGTGCTGGTGCTGACCGGCTACTCCGAGGCCGTCGACCGCGCGCGCGCCGCCGGCGCCAAGGACGTCCTGCTCAAGCCCTTCGAGAAGAACCTCTTCGTCAAGAAGGTCCTGCACCTGCTGCAGGAGCCGCCGCGCTAGCGCCGCCGCATGAGCCGCGCGACCGTCGTCGTGCTGTGCGGAGGCCGCTCCTCGGAACGGCTGGTTTCGCTGGTTTCGGCGCAGTGCGTCGTCGCCAACCTGGACGCGCGCCGCTACCGCGCGCGCCTGGTCCACATCGGCGCCGACGGCTCCTGGGCGGAAGTCCGCCCCGCGGCTTTACTCGCCGAGACGCCCGCCGACCTGCATGCACAGCCGGCCGCCGTGCGCCGCCTGCGCCGAGGTGCGCGGGCGGTCAATCCCTGGACGCTGTTCTCGTCGTTGGCCGCGGACGACTGCGTGTTCCCGGTACTGCACGGCCCCATGGGCGAGGACGGCACTCTTCAAGGAATGCTGGAGCTGGCCGGCGCGGCCTACGTCGGGTGCGGCGTGCTGGGTTCGGCGGCGGGCATGGACAAGGAAGCCAGCAAGCGCCTGTGCGCCGAGGCGGGATTGCCGCAGGTCCCTTGGGCCGTCGCGCGCGACGCGTCCGCCGCCCGCGCCGCCGCGGGGCGCTTCGGCTACCCGGTGTTCGTCAAGCCCGCGCGCATGGGCTCCTCGGTGGGCGTGGTCAAGGTCAATTCGTCCGCGGAATTGGCGCCCGCCCTGCGCGAGGCGCTGCGCTACGATGACAAGGCGCTGATCGAGAAGGGCATCCCGGCGCGCGAGATCGAGACGGCCGTCCTCGGCGATCCGTGGGCGCCGCCCGGCGACCGCCTGACGCTCAAGGCGTCGATCGTGGGCGAGATCGCCCCCAACGCGGAGTTCTACGACTACCGCGCGAAATATTTGGATCCGAACGGCGCGCGACTGATCATCCCCGCCGCCCTGCCCGCGAAAACCGTCGCGCGCGTGCGCGAGGTCGCGCTGGCCGCGTTTCGCGTCCTGGACCTGTACGGCCTGGCCCGCGTGGACTTCTTCGTGCATAAGCGCACCGGCGCGGTCTACCTCAACGAGCCCAACACCTTGCCCGGCTTCACCCCCGCCAGCATGTACCCACGCCTATGGCGCGAGTCCGGCCTGCCCACGCCGCGTCTCATCTCCACGTTGATCGACTTGGCACGGCGCCGCGCGCGCGCGCGGCGGAGCCTGAGCGCGGACGCCGGCGGCCGGAAAGGCCCGAACCAACCGCGCGGCCGCGCGTAATATAGGTGGAGAAGATGGACGCTGAGACGTTCGCCGGGCTGATCGCGCAGGCGGGCGACAAGGCGTACAACTTCGCCTACCGGTTGTCCGGCAACGAGCAGGATGCGAGGGATCTAGTGCAGGAATCGTTCGCGCGGGCCTTCGAGCACGCCGGGGCGTACGACGCGTCCCGGCCGTTCGATTCTTGGCTGTTGCGCATACTGCACAACGTCTTCCTGGACGGCATGCGGCGGCATTGGCACAGCCGCACGGTGTCGCTGGACGCGCCGTCGCCGGTCGAGGACACGGGCTGGGCGGACCTTCTGCCGGAAGACGAGACTCCCGCGCACGACGAGCTGGCGCGACGGGAAAGCCTGGACCTTCTGCAGAAGGCGCTGGACCGGGTTCCGCTGCTCTTCAAAGCGGCGGTGGTGCTGTGCGACATCGAAGGGCTTTCGTATGAAGAGATCGCGCAGGTGGCGGACGTGCCGGTGGGCACGGTGAGGTCGCGGATTCATCAGGGCCGTCTGCTGTTGAGGCGGGAGTACGAAGCGCTGGAACGGCGCGGGGGCGTGGCGTCATGAAAGAACATATCGTCGGCGAAGAGATTTCGGCCCTATCGGACGGCGCGCTTTCCGGCGCGGCGCGCGCGCGCGCCGAGGCGCACCTGGCGGACTGCGGCGCGTGCCGGCGGGAGCTTGAGTCCCTGCGTCATCTCAAGCGCCTCCTGGCCGCAGCACCCCGCCGCACCTTGCCCGCCGATCTGGCGTTGAATCTGGAGCATCGCTACGTGGGCGCGCGCCCCTGGACGGCCGCCTTCACGCGACCCGCGTTCTGGGTACCCGTCGGAGCGGTCGCCGCCGCGGCGCTGGCGTTCTCCGTCTGGTCGCGCTCGCTTTCGCCGGCGGGCGACCTGCCGCTGGAACCCCTGCTCGCCGCGCACGAACGCTACAGCGCCGAGGCCCTGGTCCCCGAGCCCAACCTCGTCGCCTCATCCTACTCCGATCCGCTGACCTTGACCTACGCCGACGCCGCGGACGGGACGACGGAGTAGCCGTCTGCTGGCACTTTTGCTCGCCGCCGCGCTCGCGCCCGCGCCCGCACGGGCGCTGCCCCGACCGGAGGAACTTCTCGACGCGGCGCTGGCCGCGCCGTCGGTCCCCTACCAAGGACACGTGATGGTCACGCAGTGGTATGGGCACTCCGCCGACGGCCGCGTGCGCTCACGCACCGAGGAGATGCGCGTCTATGTCCGCCCTCCGGACCAGGTGCGCCGCGAGTTTCTGACCCTGGACGGGACCGTCGCGCGCGTGCTGATCAGCGACGGCGACAGGGAAAGCGTGCGCCTGGTCAAGTCCGGCCGCACCATCGTGGGCGATGCGGCCGGCACCGGCGACAAGGTGCTGGCGCCGGAGTTGGAGCGCGCGACCTTGCTGTCGAACTACGACCTGTCCGTGAGCACGGCCGAGGCCGTGGCCGGACGCGCGACGTGGCGCCTCAGCTTCGCGCCGAAGGCCGCGGGCAAGGCCCGTCAGACGCTGTGGATCGACCGCGAGACGAAGATCGTCCTGCGCCTCAAGCGCTGGCAGCCCGGGCGGCCGTTCGCCAGCGAAGCGTATTTCGTCTCCATTTCGCCGCGCAAGGAGCAGCCCGAGGAGCTGTTCCGCGTCGAGGACTCGACCGGCGTCGGCTCCGCGGTCCACGCGCGCGCGCTTGCGCCGCGCTTTCTGACGCTCGATCAATTGCGCGCGCGCAGCGGCTCGACGTTTCCCGACAAGCTCCCGGGCGGCTTCATATTTGAAAGCGCCGACGTGTTCTCCGTGCGCAAAAGCCCCGTGCGTCACGCGCGCTACACCGACGGCCTGACCGTGCTGTCCGTGTTCCAGACCGACCGCCCCGTACGCCTTCCAAAAAATGCCGCCATTCCCGCGGGTCGCGAGGCCCTGCCGGGACCTCTGCGCGCGTCGACGGCGGGCAAGGTCATGCAGTGGCGCGTCGGACCGCGGCACTACGTGATGATGTCCGACGTGTCGCGCGACTTGATGGCCGAGATCGCGAAGTCGCTGCGCTGAACGGCCACGACAACGGCCACGAAGACGGTCGCCGTCCGCTCGCACCCCCGCCGGGACCGCTCGGCATTGAGCCTCGCTTGACGCCCTCGGCGGCTAACGGAGGAAACACGGATTTGACGCCGTCCTCGGGCGACATCCCGTCGGGGGTGCGAACGGACGGCGTCCAAGAACAGGACGTTGTGGGGGCAGCGGCGGAATCCACGCGTTGAACGGAAGAGAGAGCTGGCGCCGCGACTGCGTCGCGGGCGCTTTTCGGCCGGGAGGATTCTCAACCGAGACGAAGAGACGGTCCATTTATAATCGGCGTGAGGAAGGGAACTTCGGCGGGATGTCGAGCGAAGACGGCGTCATGTCCTTGATTCCGCTTTTAGCCGCGAGCGAGGCCAAGCGGCGGTCGATCCGCCGCGTTCCCGCCGAAGGTCCCTTCCTCCGCCGGCCGTCGTGAACCGCCGCGCCCCGGTCCGACGCAATAGTCTAAAATCTCGTATGCTCCCAACGGACCGGAAGGCGTGATCGACCTTTTGATCGTCGTCGGGTTCCTGGCCGCGGCGCTGGCGCTGGGGGCGCGCGCGCGCCGCACCGGCGGCGGGCTTGACGACTATGTGCTGGCTTCGCGCGCGCTGACTTTGCCGCAGTTCGTGGCCACCCTCGTGCCCACGTTTTACGGCGGGGTGCTGGGCGTGGGCGAGTTCACCTGGTCATCGGGCCTGGCCAACTGGACCACGCAGGCCCTGCCCTATTATCTTTTCGCCGCCATTTACGCCTTGTGGCTGGCCGAGCGCGTGCGCCTGGAGCCGGGACGCACCATCGCCGATCACCTGGACGTTTCCTATGGGAAAACCGCGGCGCTGGTCGGGGCTGCGCTCGTCTTTCTGTTGGCTTGCCCGGCCGACGAGGTTTTAATGGCGGGAACCTTGGCCTCGTGCCTGTCCGGCGTCGGGCTGTGGGTCGCGTCGGCCGCCGCCGCCGTCGCGGCGGTCGCGCTGGTCTGGCGCTCCGGCCTGCGCGCCGACGTGGCGGCCAACCGCCTGCAGATCGTCGTGATGTTCGGCGGCTTCGCCTTGATCCTGCCCTTCGCGGTCCGCGCCGTCGGCGGGCCCGCGGCGCTGGCCGCGCACCTGCCGCCGGGACACCTGACGTGGCTGGGCGGCATGAGCCCGTGGAAGGCGGCCGGCTGGTGGGTGATCGCGGTTTGGACCTTGGTCGATCCGTCGTTTCACCAGCGCTGCGCGGCGGCCGCGTCGCCCGCGGTCGCGCGGCGCGGCATTCTGGTGTCGATCGGCTTTTGGGCCGTCTTCGATCTGATGACCACGACCGCCGGGCTGTATGCGCGCGCGGCTCTGCCCACGCTCGGCGACGCGACGCTGGCCTTCCCGCGCCTGGCCGACGCGGTGATGCCCCACGTCGCGCGCGGTCTGTTCTACGCGGGAATATCGGCGTCGATACTGGCCGCCTTGCAAGCCAAAACCCTATTGTCGGCCGTGAGCTTGGGCCAGGACCTGGGCGGACGCCTGCCGGGAGCCTCCGCGGCCGCAGCGCCCGCGCGCGTGCGCGCCGGCCTGATCGCCGCCGCCGCGCTGGCGTTTTTGCTGGCGCGGCTGGTGCCCTCCGTCGTGGATTTGTGGTACGCGGTCGGCAGCGCGGTGATCCCCGGACTGCTCCTGCCCATGCTCGGCGTCTATCGACCGCGACTGCGCGTGGGACCGCGCTGGGCGGTCGCCGCGTCGCTGTCGGGATTTTTCGCGTCGCTTGCATGGGTCGTCGCGGCGCGGCTGAACGGCGGCGCCACGCCCCTGGGCCTTGAGCCGTCGTTTCCGGGACTGGCGGTCTCGGCGCTGGTCTGGGGCGCGGGGCTTACGGCACGCGCTCAGGGCTCGCGCAGCGCGGCGGCCCAGCAGGCGCCCACGATGACGCCCCAACAGCCGCAGTAGGCCCACACCAACGTCGCCAGCGCGGAGCTCAGCACGCCGTGGAACAGGCTCACGCGCCAAACGCGCGGCAGAAAATAGGCGAAAATGAAGCAGGTACCCAGCCAGCAGACGGCCGCGACGAAGCCGCCGATCGCGGCGGCGCGCCAGCGCGGACGATACTCGGGTTTCGGGATGTAGGCGTAGGTGAGCACGAACGCGGCGAAGAGCAGGGCAAAGGCCACCGGGTAGCGCACCGCCGCTCCCAGCGCCGCCGGCAGGACCGGGCTGACGCCGAAACGGTCGAGCGCGCCGAGTGCGACCGGAATCAGCACCAGCAGAAGCGCCGCCGCCCCGATGGCGACGGCCCAGATGCCGAGCAGGCCCACGGACTTCAGGCGCCGCATCCAGCCGCCCGGATGAGGGTGGCGCTCGTCGGAAAAGATGAAGTGCACCGCGCGCGCCATCTCATTAAGCCCGCTCGACGAGGTCCACATCGCCGTCAGCGTGCCCGCCAGGCCCAAGCCTGCGCCGCCCGCGCCCTGCACCGCGGCGGCCAAGCCCTCGCCGCGCAGGCGGCTCTCGGGCGGCAGGGCCTCGCGCAGGAGCGCCGACAGCGTGGGCAATAAGTTGGCCGAAAAAAGCCACGCCGCCAGCCGCGAGACCACGATCAAAAACGGAATCAGCGAGACGACGAAATAGAACGACATGGCCGCCGCGAAGCTCGGCAACATGGGCAGCTTCTCTTCAAAACGGGACAGCAGTCGGCGCATCAAGGCGAGGTTAGCAAAATCGCGGGCGGGCGATCCCGTGTGATATCATACCGCCCGTGAACGAGCGCCTGATCGCGGTCTACGAACTTCCCGGCCCCGCGGCCGAAGCGGAGCGTGCCGCGCGCTTGATCGCTTTCGAGGAGACCGTCGAGGTGCCGCTCGACTTCCCCCTGCCGCCCGCCATCCGCGACGGGATCGTCGGCCGCGTGGGCGCGGTGACGCCGATCGACGGCGGGCGCTTGCGCGCGGAGATCGAATTTCCCGCAGCACTGGCCGCGGGAGGACTGGGGACCTTGCTCAATTTGATCTTCGGCAACGCGTCGATTTGGCCGGGCGTCCGGCTGGTGGACGCGCGCCTGCCGGAGTCCCTGCTCGCACCCTACCCGGGGCCGAGCTTCGGCGTGCCCGGCTTGAGAAAAATGCTGGGCGTCGAAGGACGGCCCCTGCTTGCGACCGCGCTCAAACCGATGGGGTCTTCTCCCGCGGAGCTGGCCGCGACGGCGGCCGCGTTCGCGCGCGGCGGCGGCGACATCGCCAAGGACGACCAGAACATCGTCGACGCGGACTTCGCTTCATTCAAGGAGCGCGTGGCCAGGATCGCGGACGCGGTGCTGGAAGAGAACGCGCGCGCCAAGCGCCTGTGCCTGTATCTGCCGCACCTGTCCGGGCCCCAGCAGGAGCTGGAGGCGCGGCTGAAGTTCGTGCTGACGCTGGGTCTGCGCGGCGTGCTGGTCTGCCCCGCGATCGTCGGCCTGGACGAGGTCCGCCGCCTCTCGGCCAAGCACCCGGCCGTCTACATGGCGCATCCGGCGTTCTCCGGCGCGTTCTACGCCGACCGCTCCCACGGCATCGAGACGTCGCTCTATTTAGGAACGCTGACGCGTCTGATCGGGGCGGACATCTCCGTTTTTCCGAACGCAGGCGGCCGCTTCGCCTTCACGCGCGAGGAATGCCGGAGCATCGCGGCGCGTGCGCGCGCGCCGCTGGGCGCGCTGGCGTCCGCTTGGCCCGCCCCCGGCGGAGGCATGCGCCTGGACAACGCCGCCGACATGGCGGAGGATTTCGGCGCAGACGCGGTCTGGCTGGTGGGCGGCTCTCTCTTGATGCAGCCCGGCGGACCCGAGGCCGGCGCCCGAGCCTTTCGCGCCGCCATGGCCGGCGCCTTCCCGACCGCGCACGGCGATTAGCGTCCCTGAACGGGGTCCGACTATTCGGCGGCGTGAGCAAGACAGACGCACAGTTCGAGGCGGGAACGGGTCTCGGCGCTCGACGGACTCCGGGGCAAGGTCATCTCGAAAGAACACTCATTGCCGAGCAGCTTCAAGAAATCGCCCCAGCGTCCACGAGACTCTAAAACGCCCCAGCGTTCCGGCGCCACCCGCGCAATCAGTCCGACGGCATCCTCCGCGGGTTCGCCGCGCACCTCGAATCCGGCGGCCCAAGGCCGATCTCCGTCCAGCTTGGGGGGCAGAATTTCGAGCATCCGGTCGATGCCCGGCAAGACCGGCACGATGCGCAGATGCGTCCCGCGCGCGTTCGCGCACGGCACGGAGATGCTGACCAAATAGGACGGGTCATTCGTACGATAGCCGAAAGGGCTTGAGGGCAGTAGCCTTTGAATCCTCATCATGACCGGTCGACCGAGGAAATCGCCGCGGAACTCCGCGCGCATGGAGTCTCCCATGGCGACGACCTCGCGCAGGTCCAGGCCCAGGTCCTTGGCGAACGGCTCAAGATCCTCGCGATTCCACTGGGACTGTGCCAGAAAGAAACCGCCGATGGACGCGACGAGCAAGACCATGGAGCCGACCGACATGGCGTTCACGCCTTCCGGCGCGAAAAAGAAGAGGACCGCGCCGAGGGCCACCCCGACCGCGGAGAAGATCGTCACGGCCGCTATTGTATCCCATCGCGGCCATCACCGTCGCGACGAAGTGTAGCGGGCGGCACAGGGATGAACGCGGCCGCGAGAGCAAAGGCCGAGGGCGCAAGAGAGCAGAACGACGCCGAAGATGACGAGACTGCCGATGAGGAGCACTTCCTGAGTGGCGCCCCCGCCCATGACGATCTGTCGACTCGCGTCCAAACTGGTACCGGCGAAACCTGCGATGTTCATCTCGACGCTCCTGCCGCGGCGGCGGCCTGCACTTTTAGTGTAGCACGATGGGCCGAAAGCGCGGCCCAACAAAGAGAGAACAATTGACGCCCCCGCCGTCAATTGCTACCATAATCTTTCGCTGTCCCAACCGTAAATTTAGGAGCTCAGTGGCGATCAACAATCGATATCCCCCGCGCGAACCGCGCGATTACACCCGCGTCAATCAGGCGATCCGGGCCTCCATGGTCCGCGTGATCGACTCCGACGGCAGTCAGATCGGCGTTCGTCCCGTCAGCGAGGCCTTGGGCATCGCCCGTCAGCGCGGACTGGATTTGGTGGAAATCGCCGCCAGCGCCAATCCGCCGGTCTGCAAGATTCTCGCGTATTCGAAATACAAGTACGATCAGGAAAAGAAGGAGCGCGAAGCGCGCAAGAAGCAGAAGGCCGGTCTTCTGAAGGAACTGCGGTTCCGCCCGAACATCGGCGTGCACGATTTGGACGTGAAGGTCCGGCAGATCGAGGAGTTCATCGACGCGCACGACAAGGTGCGCATCACGGTGGTCTTCCGCGGCCGGGAGATGCAGCACCGCGATTTGG
Source organism: Elusimicrobiota bacterium (assembly GCA_013044195.1). Classification (GTDB taxonomy): domain Bacteria; phylum Elusimicrobiota; class Elusimicrobia; order UBA1565; family UBA9628; genus GWA2-66-18. The sequence goes on from JABEUV010000031.1 coordinate 9,398, forward strand.
GCTTCAAACTGCTGATGTCTCTGCAGGAGAAGCTGGCCGCAAAGGCGGTCGTCGAGCAGGCGCCGATGCCTGACCGCAACCGCCTGGTGATGACGTTGATTCCGAAGCCGCACTAACAGACGCACGAGTTGAGGAAGTCATGCCCAAGATGAAGTCGCACTCCGGCGCCAAGAAGCGCTTCCGCACCAACGCCGCCGGCAAGTTCAAGCACGAACACCCCGGCCAGCGCCATTTGATGGCCCCGCTGGGCGGTAAGCGCCGCCGCTTCCTGCGCGGCAGCTCCACCCTAAACAACACCGACGCCAAGACGATGCGACGGTTCCTTCCGTACGCTTAGAGGCCAGCCATGAGAATTAAATCCGGCGTCACCACCCGCGCCCACAAGAAGAAATACTTCAAGCTCGCGAAGGGCAACTATTCCGCCAAGCGCTCGCGCTGGCGAATGGTCAAGCAGCAGGTCGAAGCGTCGCTCAACGAGGCCTACAAGGGCCGCAAGGAAAAGAAGGACGACTTCCGCTCCCTGTGGATCGAGCGCATCAACGCCGCCTGCCGCATCAACGACACGACCTACGGTCGCTTCATAAACGGCTTGAAGAAGGCGGGCATCACGCTCAACCGCAAGATGCTCTCCGAGCTGGCCGCCCGCGACGGCGCGTCGTTCAAGAAGCTGGTCACGCTGGCCTCCGGCTCCGCCGCCTAAGACGCCGGCCATGGAGCCGACGACGACGCGCGACGCCTGGCAGCAGGCCTACGCGCGCGTCGAGTCGGGCCTCCGCGCCGGCGGCGTGGACGTGATCGCGACCGCGGCGTCCCTCGAAGAACTCGAGGGACGCCGCGTCGAATTTTTAGGGCGCAGCAGCGCGCTTACCTTGCTCTTAAAGGACCTCAAGAACCTGGGCCTGGACGACCGCCGGGAACTGGGTCCCCAGGCGCAGGCGCTCAAGGCCGCCGTCGAGCAGAAATTCGCCCTTCGGCACGCCGAATTGGAGAACGCCGCGGACGGAGCGGCGCTGCAAAAGGACGCCGTCGACCTGACCTTGCCGTCTCTCCGCCCGCCGCGCGGCCGTCTGCATCCGCTGACGACGACCTTGTCCGCGATCGCGGATATTTTCCAGCGCATGGGCTATTCGTGGGCCGAGGGCCCCTTCGCGGAAGACGAGCGCCACAATTTTTCCGCGCTGAACATCCCCGACGACCATCCCGCGCGCGACAGCCACGACACCTTCTACCTCACCGGCCTGCCTTTGCTCCTGCGCACGCACACGTCGACGGTGCAGATTCGCGCCATGGAAGCCCAACAGCCGCCCATCCGCATCGTCTGCCCGGGCCGAGTCTTCCGCCACGAGCAAATCGACGCGACGCACTCCGCGGTGTTCCATCAGGTCGAGGGCCTGGTCGTCGACCAGAACGTCGGCTTCGCCGATCTCAAGGGCCACCTGCAGACTTTTCTTGAAAGCCTGCTGGGCAAGGACACGAAGACGCGCTTTCGCCCCTCCTATTTTCCGTTCACCGAGCCGTCGACCGAGGTCGACGCGAAATGCTTCTTCTGCTCCGGCGCGGGCTGTCCGTCCTGCAAGCACACGGGCTGGATCGAACTGCTGGGTGCGGGCGTGGTCAACCCCAAGGTCCTGAGCAACGTGGGCTGGGACCCGGAAAAATGGTCCGGCTTCGCTTTCGGCATCGGCGTGGAGCGCGTGGCCATGCTCCTGCACGGCGTGCCCGACATCCGCGACTTTTACATCAACGACCTCAGATTCTTGCGCCAATTTGATGAGGATATCGCTTAGCTGAGAAGTCATGAACATCGCTTTGAATCTTTCGCTTGCCGACAATTATAAAAGTCCGGCACAGCAAGCACGCGTTGTCACCGAATCATGGGCACAGGATAATCTGTATTGCGCGGCCTGCGATTCAATCCGCGTCGAAAGGACTCCCAACAACACTGAAGGTTCTGACTTCTACTGTGGCTCCTGCCGATCCTCTTACCAATTAAAGGCAAGTAAGTCCGATTTTGGAGCACGGGTAGTCGATGGAGCCTATGAGGCGATGCTTCGCTCGCTCCGAGCAAAGTCTTCTCCACATCTACTACTGCTACGCTACGACGTCAACTCTTCTTGCGTGCGACGCCTCATCCTCATCCCGCGACATTTCATATCCAGCTCCTCAATCGAGCGCCGGAAACCCCTTGCCTCGCATGCCCGGCGCGCTGGATGGATTGGTTGCTACATCAATCTCGAGCGCGTACCAGATGACGGCAAAATCACTTTAATCGATTCCGGCAAGGTTGCAACTCGTCGGCTGGTGCGCGAACGATTCGGAAAAACCTCGGATTTGTCCCGACTTTCATTTTCCGCTCGCGGCTGGGCACTCGATGTGCTGACAATGATACGCGGCATGCGGAAAATGCGATTCTCTTTGGCGGATGTATATTCCTACGAGCAGGTTTTCAAGGAAAAATATCCCGGAAACCGCCACATTCGTCCAAAAATTCGTCAACAACTTCAGGTTCTTCGCGATATGGGATTAGTCGATTTTCTCGGAACCGGACAATATCATCTGAGGTATTCCGCATGAATCATGCAGATATCATCGTTTACGTTCGAGGCGGAGTCGTTGATGGTGTCATCTCCAATCGCGACGGACTGCGCGTTATGATTGTCGACTACGACAACGAAGACGGCATCCCGATGGATCAACGAAACCGCCGATTCTCTCCGGTTGAATCGAATAGAGGATTATTCGCAGCAACCCTGGATCGGACAGAATGCTGACGCAGAATCTTAATTCCACAATAGACCGATGAAGATCTCGTCTAACTGGCTTAAAGCCCATCTCGACTTCGACGGAAGTGCCGCCGACCTGTCGGCGGCGCTTCTGAAGATCGGCTTCGAGATCGCGGGCGTGCAGCGCCTGGGGCCGCAGTTCAGCGGCGTGGTCGTGGGCAAGGTGCTGGCCAAGGACAAGCATCCCAACGCGGATAAGTTGGCCGTGTGCGTGGTCGACGACGGCGCGCAGAAATGGAACGTGGTCTGCGGCGCGCCGAACGTGGCCGCGGGGCAGACCATCGCCTTCGCGCGCATCGGCGCGGTTCTGCCGGGCAACTTCAAGATCGAGGGCCGCAAACTGCGCGGCGTGGAGAGCCAGGGCATGATCTGCTCGCGCGCCGAGCTGGGCCTGCCCAAGGACAACGACGGCATCTGGGTGCTGGGCGAAGGCCCCACGTTGGGGTCCGACGTGGGCTCGCAATTGGGACCTGCCGACGATATTTTGGAAGTGGAAATCACCTCGAACCGTCCGGACTGCCTGTCGCACCGCGGCCTGGCGCGGGAGCTTGCCGCCGCGCTGGGCAAGACCTTGAAGCCGCTCGATTTTCCGCGCGACGAGTCTCTGGTCCAGACGTTTCCCGTCTCCGTCGAGGACGCCGCGGCGTGCCCTTACTACTCCGCGCGCCTGATCGAGGGCGTCAAGGTGGGACCATCCGCGGACCCCGTGCGCCGGCGGCTTGAGGCCGTCGGTCTGCGCCCAATCAACAGCGTCGTCGACATAACCAATCTGATCCTTCATGACGTCGGTCAGCCCTTGCACGCCTTCGACGCCGACAAGCTTGAAGGCGGCACGCTGGTCGTGCGCCGCGCGCGCGCGGGCGAGAAACTCTTGGCCCTGGACCACAAGACATACGATCTGCCCGAAGGCCTTCTGGTCATCGCCGACGCGCGCAAAGTCGTGGCCCTCGCCGGCGTCATGGGCGGCGAGGAGAGCGCGGTCACGGAGTCGACGACGCGCGTGGTGCTGGAGAGCGCTTACTTCAGCCCTGCCGAGGTGCGCCGCTCGTCTCAGAAAACCCACCTGCGCTCGGATTCCTCCTACCGTTTTGAACGCGGCGTGGACCCCGCGGGCGCGGCGCCGGCTTCCGCGCGCGCGGCGGCGCTCATCGTGGAAAGCGCGGGCGGCAAAGCGGGCACGGCCGCCGTCGTCGGCGCCCCCGCCGCGCCGAATCCAGAGATTCGCACCACGGCCGTGCGGCTGAACACTATTTTGGGCGCGACGTTCGCCGCCGATGAAATCAACCGCGTCCTGCGCGCGATCGCCGCCGAGTTCAAAGCGGACGGTGACTCTCTGATCTTCCGCGCTCCGTCCTGGCGCCGTGACCTGGCCACGGCCAACGACTTGGCCGAAGAGATCGGCCGCTTTTTAGGCTACGACCGCATCCCGTACCGCCTGGGCGCGCTGGCGCCGCGCGCGGCCACGCTGACGCCGGTCGAGAAAACCTCCCGGCGCGTACGAGCGCGCCTGGCAGCACTCGGCTACGCCGAGGCCTACAACTACGACATGCTGTCCGAGAAAACGCTTGCCGCCGCGCGGCTGTCGGCCGAAGGCCTGCCGCGCGTGGCCAAGCCGCTGTCCGAGGACTGGGCCGTGATGCGGCCGACCTTGCTGCCCGGACTGCTCAAGAGCGCGGCGCACAACGTCAGCCGCGGCGCCGACGCGGTGCGCTTCTTCGAGATCGGCAAAGCTTATTCTCAAAAAGACGGGACGCTGGCGGAAGGCTGGCGCGTGGCGGGCCTGCTGCTGGGACCGGTGCTGGACGCCCGCTGGCAGGCCGCGCGCGCGCCGCGGGCGGGCTTTGCCGACGCGAAGGCCGCCGTCGAGGAACTGCTGGCCGCCGCCGGCGCTTTGACCTGGGCCAAGCCCGGTGAAGGTGCGGCCGGGCGCTGGGTCTGTGATCCGCTTTTCCATCCGGCCAACGCTCTGCGCGCGCTGTGCGACGGCGCGCCGGTCGCTTCGGTGGGCTGGCTGCACCCGCGCGCGGCGCGCGCCTTCGACCTGGAGCGCGAGGGCGCGGTGCTCTTCGAGGTCAACCTGGACCGTCTGGCCGCGCGCCCCGCGGCCGCCGCGCGCTTCCAGGATTTCTCGCGCCTGCCGGTCTCCCGCCGGGATCTGGCGCTCGTCTTGGACAAGGCGCGGGCCTACGCCGAGGTGGAGGCCGCGGTGCGCGGCTGCAAGATCGCCGAGCTCCAAGATATCCTGCTCTTCGACGTCTACGAAGGCAAGAACATTCCCGAAGGCAAGAAGAGCTTGGCCGTGCGTCTGACTTTCGGTCGCGCCGACCGCACGTTGACCGACGCCGAAGTCGCCGGCTTCGTCGCTGGTATCGTCGCGGCTTTGGGCGCGCGGCTGGGCGCGGTCCTGCGGGGCTAAGCCGTGATCAACGCCTCGCTTCAAGGCCTTAAGCAACTGGAAGCGCTCGTCAAGCAATCGGCCGACGCCCTGCGCCAAGCCGCGGCCGACAACCGCGCCCTGCGCGCGCGCCTGGCGCGGATGGAAGACGAACACAAGCGCGCCAAGGAAGAACTGCGCGAGGCCAAGCAGGCGCTCGGCCGCCACGAGCGGATCAAGGCGCGCCTGGTGAAGCTCTCCGAGAAACTGGAGAAAATAGCGTGAGGCCAATTTTTATGAAGGAAATTCACGTGCCGCGGAGCGGCACGTGAACGAAAAAGTTGAAGTCCAGATCGGCTCCCGCCGCTTGGTCGTGGAGATGGAGGGGCTGACCCCCATCGAGATCAACATGCTGGCCCAGCGCGTCGGCGAGCGCCTGGCCGAACTGCAGAACCAGAACAAGACCGTGGCCGACACCTCCAAGCTGGCGCTCTTGGTGGCGCTGTCGCTGGCCGCGGACCTGGACCGGGAGCGCGCCGCCGCGGAGACTTTGCGCCGCCTCGTGGAAGGTCGGGCCGAGCAGTTCGCGCAGACCTTGCGCGACGCCCTGGCCGCGGCCGCCGCGTGAGCGAGCTGTTCGCCGCCGGCTCCGCGGCCCCGCTCGCCGCGCGCATGGCGCCGCGCACGCTCGACGAATTCGCGGGCCAGCAGGCCCTGCTGGGACCGGGCAAGCTCCTGCGCCGTCTGGTGGAAAGCGGCAAGTTCGCCTCCGCGCTTTTCTTCGGCCCGCCGGGCTGCGGCAAGACCGCGCTGGCGCGCCACATCGCCGCGCAGTCCAACGCGGAGGTCGTGGAGCTCAACGCGGTCACCGCCGGCGTGGCCGACATCCGCAAGGCCGTGGAGGCGGCGCGCTACTCCGCGCAAAATCTGGGACGGCGCACTTTGCTGCTGGTCGACGAGATCCACCATTTTAATAAGACCCAGCAGGACGCCCTTCTGCCTTCCGTGGAGCGCGGCGACGTCCTGCTCATCGGCCTGACCACGGAAAACCCCGGCTTCTACGTCAACGCCGCCCTGCGCTCGCGCGTGACCGCCTTCGAGTTCCTACCCATCCCGGAGGAGGAACTGGCCAAGATTCTGGACAAGGCCTGCGCGGACGCGGAGCGCGGCGTGGCCGCGCTGAAGGTCTCGCTGTCGCCGGAGGCCCGGGCGCACCTGATCCGCCACGCCGGCGGAGACGCGCGCCGCCTGCTCAACGCCCTGGAGATCGCCGCGCTGACCACCGCCGCGGACGCCGACGGCGCCCGCCGCGTCACCTTGGCCGTGGCCGAGGAGTCCATTCAGAAGCGCCAAATCCGCTACGACAAAAAATCCGACGACCACTACGATCACATCTCCGCCTTCATCAAGTCCATGCGCGGCTCCGACCCCGACGCCGCCGTCTATTGGATGGCCAAGATGCTGGAAGCCGGCGAGGACCCGCGCTTCATCGCGCGCCGCATCCTGATCTGCGCGGCCGAAGACGTGGGCAACGCGGACTTCCGCGCCCTGCTGGTGGCCCAGGCCGCCTTCTCCGCCGCCGAGGTCCTGGGCATGCCCGAGGCGCGCATCCCGCTTTCGCAGGCCGCGCTGTTCGTGGCCTGCGCGCCGAAGTCCAACGCCGCCTACCTGGCCGTCGACGCCGCGCTGAGCGAAGTCCGCACCGGTCCCGCGCGCGAGGTCCCGCTTCCTTTGCGCGACGCGAACATGGACGCCAAGGAGCGCGGCCACGGCCAGGGCTACAAATACGCCCACGATTTTCCCGGCCACTGGGTCGCGCAGGAATACATGCCCGACCCCAAGCGCTTCTACGAACCCACGGACCAGGGCGATGAGAAGCGCATCGCCGAGCGGCTGAGCGCTTTGCGCGCGAAGAAGTAGCGCCAAACCGAAACGGCATCGCGGCGAGGCCGAAGGTGACTCACTTCTAATAAACTTCAAGCTGGCACCAAGGAATAGCCGAAGGCTTTTGCCTGGTTTCTTAAGTAGATTTCCTTGCGCCGTCGGTACTGTTCTTCGTGC
>JABEUV010000233.1 GCA_013044195.1 Elusimicrobiota bacterium
CGCCGACGTGTCCCACACGCCGGCCGAGGAAGCGTTCGCCATCGTCGTGCGTCTGGACGACGGAGAGCTGGACGTAGAGACGCGGGAGTTCGCGCGCGATCTGGCGCTGGGAGCGCTGGCGCGCATTGAGGAGCTCGACGGTCTGATCGCCGCGCGCGCGCAGAACTGGGCGCTGAACCGCATGGCCGCGGTGGACCGCAACGTCCTGCGCCTAGCCGCTTTCGAGCTGATCGCCCGTCCCGAAACCCCCATCGGGGTGATCATCGACGAGGCCGTCGAGATCGTGCGCAAGTATTCCGCCGAGGAGGCCACGCGCTTCGTCAACGGCATCCTCGACGCGCTGAAGGCCCTGCGCCCGGCCGCCGACGCCGGAGCCTGAGAACGGAATCACGATGCAACTGATGACGTCGCTATTGTTTCTTCTGGTGACCGCGCGCGTGGTGGGCGAAATCGCGGAGCGCTTCGGCCAACCGGCGATGATGGGCGAGATCTTAGCCGGAATTTTTCTGGGTCCCTCGGTGCTCGGTTGGGTGGCTTTGACGCCGGGGCTGAAGGGCATCGCCGATCTGGGCGTTTTTCTGCTGGTACTTCTGGCCGGCTTGGAAATCGACTTCGACGAACTGAGGCGCGCGTTCTCCGGGCGCGGCGCCTGGGTGGCCGTCGTCAGTTTCCTCCTGCCGTTGGCGCTGGGTGCGGGCGTGGGTGCGGCTTTCGGCAAGGACGCGACGCGCTGTCTGTTCCTGGGATTGTGCGTGGCGATCACCGCCCTGCCCGTCAGCGTGCGCATCCTGATGGACCTGGGCCGACTGGAATCCGAGATCGGCCGCCGCATCATCTCGGCCGCCGTGGCCAACGACGTGTGTTCGCTTCTGGTACTGGGCGTGGTGCTGAACGTCAAGGCCGGGGACGCGGACTGGCTGGCGCTGTTCGGCGCGGTGGCCTGGTCGCTGGTGAAGGCCGCCGCGTTTCTGGCCGCCGTGGTCGCCGCTCACCGTCTGGTGCGCTACGGCACCGGCTTCGCGCCGGTGTCGCGCCGCCTTTTGGAAAGAATGCTGACCGCGGTGCGCGGGCGCGAGACCCTGTTCGCCTTCGCCATCCTGTTCGTCCTGATCTTCGCCAGCCTCTCTGAAAGCGTCGGCCTGCACGGCATCATCGGCGCCTTCTTCGGTTCCGCCCTGCTGGGCCGGGAGTTCCTGGGCAAGGATCATTTCGAAGAGGTGCAAAAAACCGCGTCCGGCGTCACCATGGGCTTCCTGGCCCCGGTCTTTTTCGCCACCATCGGCCTGGACTTCGACGCCCACCAATTGACGAACCCCGCTTTGCTGATCTCCGTGCTGACCGTCGCGTTCGCCGGAAAAGTTCTGGGCGGCTACTGGGGCGGTCGCCTGGCCCGCCTGGAGCGCGAGGAATGCTGGGCTCTGGGCTTCGGCCTGAACGGCCGCGGCATCATGGAGCTGGTGATCGCGGAGATCGCCCTCTCCAACGGCCTCATCGGCCGCGAGATTTTCTCGATCCTGGTCCTCATGGGCGTGGTGACGACCTTGGTCACGCCCGCGCTTTTGAGCCGGTCCTTGGCGCGCCTCGACGCCGCGCGCCAAGTCCCCAGTTCAGCACCGGCGTGACGTCCGTCACGCCTTTCCGGAGTAGCGCCGGCGCGTGTGGGTATTCCCACGGATTTGGCCCCCGCGCTAGAAGTTGGCGTGCGCGCTTGCGCCCTGCTATACTGGGTTCGATGGAGAAGACGATTCGGATCAGGAATCTTGACACGCTCGACGAGGCGGCTGAAGCGGCCGCTTACCGGGAGGCGTGGTCCGCCCGCCCCATTGAGGAGCGCATTGAAGCAGTGCGGCGCTTGAGCGCGCGGCTCTATTTTCTGGATCCGAACAACCCGCCGTCGCGCCGCATATTGCCCATCGTTCAGATTCGCCGTGACCCCTTTTAACTTGATCGCGGAAGACGCGCCGTGACCCCGGCTTCCACGCGAAAAGGGGCTGAAGCGGAGATCCGCGCGTTGCGCGACGAAATCCGCGCGCACGACCGGCGCTACTATCTGCAGGATTCGCCGACGGTGTCCGACACGGAGTATGACCGGCTGATGGAGCGGCTTAAGGGACTGGAGGCCGCGCATCCGGAACTGGACGCGCCGGACTCGCCGACCAAGCGCGTGGGTGGTGCGGTGGGCGCGGACTTCAAGCCGGTCAAGCATGCCGTCGCCATGCTGTCGCTCGACAACGCGTATGAAGAGGCGGACATCCGCGCGTGGGACGAGCGCGTGCTGAAGAATCTCCCGAAGGGAGATTTACCGTCCTATCTGGTGGAGCCGAAGATCGACGGGCTGTCCTGCGCGCTGACATATGAGGACGGCGCGTTTGTACGCGCCGCCACGCGCGGCGACGGCGAGACCGGCGAGGACGTCACCGCCAACGCGCGCACTCTGCGCGCCATTCCGCTGTCCCTGCCCGCCGGCGCGCCGAAGCGCTTGGAACTGCGCGGCGAGGTGTACATGACCTTCGCCGATTTCGCGAGAGTCAACGAGGACGAGGCACGCGCCGGACGGGAGCCGTTTTCCAACCCGCGCAACTGCGCGGCCGGCTCTCTGCGCCAAAAGGACGCGCGCGTTACGGCCTCTCGCCGCCTTCGATTTACCGCCCACTCCTACGGCGTCTGGAGCGGTGAGGAGCCGAAGTCCCACGCCGAATTTCTATCCCGGTGCCGCGAGTTGGGCATTCCCTCGAACACCTATGAGCGCTGCGCAACGATCGACCAAGTGGTCGCCTACTACGCGCGCTTCAGAGAAGAGCTGATGCCGAAGCTGGCGTATGCCGTCGACGGCCTGGTGGTGAAGGTGGACGACTTCGCGCAGCAGAGGCGCCTGGGCTTTACCGCGCGCTCCCCCCGCTGGGGCATGGCGTTCAAATACCCGGCTCAGCAGGCCACGTCGAAGGTGGTCGCCGTGGAATTCTCCGTGGGTCGCACCGGGGCGATCACGCCGGTGGCGAAAGTGGAGCCCGTGTTCTGCGCGGGCGTCACCATCTCCTCGGTCACTTTGCATAATTTCGAGGAGATCGAGCGCCTGGGCGTCAAGATCGGCGACCGCGTGCTCATCGAGCGCGCCGGCGAGGTGATCCCGAAGGTCGTCAAGGTCGTGGAGAAGGGCCGCAAGCGCGGCGCCGTCGCGCCGCCCGCGAAATGCCCGTCCTGCGGCGGGCCCGTGGCGCGCGAGGAGGGCCTGGTCGCCTGGCGCTGCGACAATCCCTCCTGCCCCGCCCAATTGCGGCGCACGCTGGAGCATTTCGCCTCCCGCCCGGCCATGGACATCGTCGGCCTGGGCGATGCGGCGGTGGACCAACTGGTGGCGCGCGGCCTGGTCCGGGACGTGGCCGACGTATATGCGTTGAAAAAAGAACAGCTGCTGGATCTGGAGCTGTTCGCCGATAAAAAAGCCGACAACCTGCTGGCTCAAATCCAGTCCAGCAAGGAGCGCCCCCTGGACCGCGTGATCAACGCGCTGGGTATTCGCCACGTGGGAGAAAAAACCGCCGAGGTCCTGGCCGAACGCCTGGACATCGACGCCTTGCTGGCCGCGAGCGCAGCCGACTTCCAGGCCGTGCCCGACGTCGGTCCCATCGTGGCCCAGTCCCTGCACGAATTCTTTTCGTCGAAGGAAGGCTCCGGCCTGATCGCGCGACTGCGCAAGGCCGGAGTTAAGATGCCCAAGCCCGAGCGGACGATCGCCGCCGGAGCGCCGTTGGCCGGAATGACGTTCGTCTTCACCGGCGAACTGACCGGCTTCACCCGCGAGGAAGCCGAGGAAAAAGTGAAGTCTCTGGGCGGCAAGGCCTCCGGCTCCGTCTCCGCCAAGACCACCTACCTGGTGGCCGGAGAGGCCGCCGGTTCCAAGCTCAAGAAGGCGCAGTCCCTCGGCGTCAAGATTCTGACCGAAAATCAGTTCCGGGAGCTTCTGCCATGAGCGCGCGCAAAGACCGCGACCGCCCGCGCGTGGCCCTCCTGCACGTCGCCGACCGCACCGGCATCGTGGAGTTCGCCCACGCCCTGCTGGAACTGGGCTTCGAGCTGATCGCCACGGGCCCGACGGCCACGGCTCTGCGCCAGGCCGGGGCCGCACATCGGTCCCTGTCGGAGTTCACCGGCGAGCGCCTGCCGGCGGACGCGCTGGCCCTGCTGCACCCGAAAATCGTCGGCGCCATCGCGGCCGAGAAGCCCGGCGTCGACCTGGTCGCGGTGAACTTCTATCCCTTGGCCGAGGCGGCGGGCGACCCGGCGCTGAGCCAGGACGAGGTGCTGTCCTATGTGGACCCCGCGGGGCCCACGCTTCTGCGCGCGGCGGCACGCAACTTCAAGAACGTGATCGCGCTGTGCGATCCCGACGACTACGCGCAGGCCGTCGAGACGCTGAAGGCCTACGACCGCATGCTGCCCGACCGGCGCCAGACGTTGGCGGCCAAGGCCTTTCACTCCGCAGCCTACTACGACTCCACGGTCGCGCAGTATCTGGGCGGCAAGTGGGAGCAGTTTCCCGACGAGGTGGTCGTCGCACTTAAGAAAAGCGCCGACCTGCGCTACGGGGAAAATCCTCACCAGAGCGGTGCGTTCTACACGCTGTCCGGCGCGCGTCCGTGGGGTCTCAACGCGGCCCGCGTCATACAGGGACGGCCGTTAGCCTATGGACACTACCTGGACCTGGAAGCGGCCTGGGACCTGGCCTCAGGCTTCACCGAACCAGCGTGCGCGGTGGTCAAGCTGGGCGTACCGGCCGGCTTCGCCTCCGGCCCGGACCTGGCGCGCGCCGCGCGCCGCGCCTGCGCGGTGGACCCGCGCGGGACCTTCCACGCCACCGCCGCGGTCAACCGGGAGATCGACGAGGAAGCCGCGCAGGCGCTGGCCGAAGAGCGCCTGGACTGCATCGCGGCCCCGGACTTTTCGGGGAAGGCGCGGCTGATTCTCAAAGCCAAGAAGGACGCGCGCCTGGTCACCTTGCCCTCCGCGCTGGTCGCACCCAATGAATTGGATCTGCGCGCCGTCGCCGGCGGCATGCTGGTGCAGGAGCGCGACCAGCGCGCTTACACCGGGGAACTCAAGAGAACCTCCAAACGCGCACCCAGCGAGCGCGAGTCCGCCGCGCTGGACGTGGCCTGGCGGGTGGCCATGCGCGCGCGCTCCCATGCCGCGGTGCTGGCGCGCGGCACGGCCGTGATCGGTATCGGCTCCGGCCAGACGTCTCGCCTGGACGCGGTGCGCCTGGCCGTGGTAAAAAGCCAGGAGCGCCATCCCATCCTTGCCGCGGGCGAACCGCTGGTGCTGGCCAGCGACGGGGCGTTGACGGCCGAGCACGTCGACGCCGCCGCCGAGGGCGGCGTCATCGCCATCATCCACCCCGGCGGCGCGGCCGAGGACGCCGAAGCCGCTTTGGCCGCCGACCGCCACGGCGTGGCCCTGGTGGCCACCGGCCTGCGCCACTTCCGGCTCTGACGAAGGTCCCGGTTTCGCCTGGGCCTACCGTCTCGCCGAATACGTCCCTTAAGACCTGTCTCCTTCCTAGGCCTTGCCTGCTAGATTGAGTCGATGAAGAGCGTGATGTGCGCGTCGTGGCTGGTCTTCTGGAGCGTGGGCGCGGCCCTGGCGACCGAACCGAACGTGTCCACCGGCACCGCGCGGAGCGCCCTCCCGGAACTCCCCCGTCCGGCCGCGGCGGACGCGGCATTGGCGAACTCGCGCGACCGCGTACAGGGCGTTCTCGCTTCCGCGGCCTCGGGTTTCGACGGCGCGACGGCGTCCTTGCCGGTTGTCGCGCTGGGCGCGAAGTTCCCGACCGCCCCCGCGGCGGCGCCGCAAAGCGCTCTGCTCCCGGCGCGCGCGCCGCGCTATGATGCCCGCGTGGCCGCCGCCCAGCGTGCATTGGACGCGGTTCGCCGCGCCGAGGGTTTGCCGGGCATTCGCGCCGACGGCTTCTTCGGCTTGGACACGCAGCGCGCCGTCCTGGGCTTTCAAATCATTCACGGTCTGCCCGCGACCGGCGACATCGACGCCGCCACGAGCGCGGCCCTACTTGCGCTCAGCCGCGCCCGGCAAGAACCCTCCCCCGAAGCGTCCCACCGTCCCGCCGCGACTCGACCGCCGGCGCCGGCCGCCGCGCCTCCGGAGCCGCCCCTTGCGGCCGTCTCTCCGCCCCCTTCGATACTCCGACCTTCACGCGACCCACGCTACGACCCCCTGGTCGCGACCATCCAGCTGGAACTCGACGCGGTGCGCCGCGCCGAAGGGCTGTCTGGAATCCGACCCGACGGTTTTTTCGGTCCAGGCACCGGTCGGGCGGTGTATGGCTTTCAGAAAATCCACGGTCTGCCCGCGACGGGAATGATCGACGCCGCCACTCAGTCCGAGCTTCTTCGGCGCTATCAGGAAATCACCGGCCTGCCCGCCACGGGAACCGCGAACCTGGCCACCGATCGCGCGCTGGCGGTGGCGCGCGGAAGGACCGCTCCGGATTACCCCGGCCGCTATTTCAGCGGTCCGGACTCTGATTTCACGCCGGACCGGCGCGAGAGAACGATCCACGGCGTGCTGGCGACCGTCTACACGCCGTATCTGGACTTGAGCGCGGCGCAACTCCGCCGGGAAGGCCCGCCGATTGATCGCTTCACGCACGCGATCTGCACCTTGGAACGGTTCCTGGCCGGCCGCTGCCCGTATGTTTCGGTGGCCATCGATCGCAGCTTGGACGTGCCCGACGGCACGCCTCTGCTGATCCCGGGCATCGACGATATCGCGGGGCGGCATATCTTGTTTCGCATCGTCGATACCGGCGCCGTGCGCCTGTTCCACGGCACCGGACACATCGACGTGGCCACCGACAGCAACGAGTACGGCGGCCTGGGCTCCCGGATCACCGGCCGTGAGTTCACCTTGATCCTGCCCGAAGGCCTTCACCCACGGCGGCCTTGACGCGCGGCGCGGAGCCGGGCTAAACTGCGTCCGTGGCCACGCGTGAGCAGACGACCGTCCGCTTCAAGATCACCAGCGCGGCGCTCAGCGCGGCCGAGATTCAAGCGCGCACCGGGCTGACTGCCGACGAAACCTGGAAAGTCGGCGACAAGCGCGGTCCGTTCGCGGTCGTCGAGAAGATCCACGGCTTCGTGCTGGACTCCAAGGCGCTGTTCAACGCGACGCTCGACGATCACGTGAAGGCCATGCTCAAGAGGCTGGCGCCCAGCGCGCAAAAAGTCGGCGCGATCGCGCCTCAGTGCGAGATTGAGTTCAGCTGCATCCTGCACCGAAAGAAGTCGCCTCCGCTGCGCTTCCAACGCGACGATCTGCGCTGGCTGGGCGTGATGGGCGCGAGGCTGGACGTGGACATTTTCCTGATCGAAGAGCCGTCGGCGCCGCGCGGCGGCGGTTTTGGAGCCGGCGCGACGGGCACGACGACGGGCGAAGCGCCGAAAACCGGCTCCTAGTCCGGGATCTTCACGCCCTTGGTCTCGGGCGGCTCGGGATAGGTCAGACCCAGGCGCGACATGGCCTTGCGCAGGAGACGCGCCACGCGCGCGTCGCGCGTGGGCTTGTCGTCCGCGCCGACGACGCGCCACGGCGCCCACGGCGTGCTGGTGCGGGCGATGACCTGCGCGTAGACGCGATGGAACTCGTCCCAGTGCTTGCGCGTCTCCAGGTCCGCCAAGGAGAACTTCCAGCGCTTGGCCGGCGTGTCCAGACGGTCCTGCAGCCGCGCCTTCTGGACGTCCTTGGACTCATGCAGGAAAATCTTCACGATCAGCACGCCCCGCGCCACCAATTCGCGCTCGAAGTCGTTGATCTTGCGGTAGCGCGCCTCAATCTCCGCCGGAGAAAATCCCCCGTAGACCTGCGGCACGACCAGGTCTTCGTAGTGGGAGCGATTGAACACGCCGATGATGCCTTTCTGAGGGAGTTGTTTTTTAATGCGCTCCAGAAAATCTTGCTGGGCCTCTTCGGCCGTCGGCTTTTTGAAGGACGCCACCTTCGTCCACGCCGGGTTCAGGCGCAGGGGGCGCTTGACCACTCCGTCCTTGCCCGCCGCGTCCATGCCCTGAAGCACGATCAGCACCGCGCGCTGTTTGGACGCCGCCAGCGCCTCCTGCAAAGCCATGACCTGGCGACGCTCGTCCTTCATCGCGGTGCGCGCTTTCTTTTCGCTCGCCGTTCCCTCAACAGTCGCAATCGCGGAGAAATCAATCGCTTCGCCGGGTGCCGCGGACGCGCCGTCAAAACGCGCGTTCAGCGCCGCGGCCGCGGCCGCCAGCGCGCGCCGCTGGGCGGCGGGCGCGGACTGAATCGCCCGGTCCAAAGTCTCAATCGACGCGGCGGCCGTCTCGGAATGCTTGCCGCCCGCGTCGCGCACTGCCGCGGCGAGCGCGGGCAGCGCCTGGGCGGGCTTGGGATCGGCCAGCGCGGACACCAACGCGGCGCGCGCGGCGAACGCCTCCGGCGTGGCGGCCGCGGCGGCGGGCGCGGCGGCCACCGTCGCCGCGAAAGCGGCCGACGGAACGGCGGCGCCCAGTGCGGCGGTCATCGACAGCGCCTGCGTGTTCAGCGCGGACACGAACGCGCCGTGCGGCACGGCCGGCACCATGGGCGCGGTGATCGCCGCCGCCGGAGCGGCCGCGGCGGACGCGCCTTCCGCCGCCGCGCCCGCCATCATTTGCGCGGACGCGGGACCTACGCTCAGCGTCGCCGCCGTCAGCAGAAGGACCAGCGCTCGGATCTTCATGCTTTGAGGGTATCGAATGGGCGCAGAGGCCGCCTGGGTCCTCCGGGAAGCCGCGCGCCGGAAAAAGGCCCGGCCTGAGAACGCACTCCGTGGGAAATCAATCTTGACTAAAAAGGTCGACTGACGCTGGAGTCACCATTTTCCAACACCTGTCCGGATCCCAGAACATGGGAGCCGATACTATCACCGGTGCCACTGATTATCGTTAGTTGAGACTTCAGGGATTCTACGTCGCGTCATCGGCAACCGCAGCGTCGGCTACTTCGTCGAGGACGAAGGCGACTCGTCGAGGCGCAGGTCCCAGCACTCGTTGGCGTGCTTGAGGAGGTCGGTCTGGGTCTGCGCGCGGCGCACGAAGTCTTGGACTTCGGCGGACTTCCAGGCGGCGCCCACTTTCGGCCACGCGGAGGCCAGGCTTTCCGTCTTCAAGTCGGCGACGGCGAAGGGCAAGGCGTTCAGAAGCTTGGCGCGTCCGTTGGGCACGACCAAAACCATGGATTGCGGGCTCTCGGCGCGGGTTTTCATCTCCTGCTGGATGCCCCAGGGGTAAACCGCCAGACGCGGGCCCTTGAGCGCCGCGGCCGCGGCCTTCAGGCCCATCACCGCCTCGGCCCAGTCCTCGTCGGAACACGCCAGCGCGTCCCAGGCGTGCGCGGCGCGTCCCAGGCGCATCATGGGGCCGGTGACGAAGGTGCGAATGCCCCTCTCGGTCGCCTGCTCGTAGACCGCGACGGCGTCCTGAACGTTGAACTTCGTCGGGATGAAAACCAGTTCGGGCTCCAGGCCGCGCTTGACCAGGCGGTCGATGGCGTCCCACGCGGGCTTATAGCCGGAGCCCGGCCTCAGCTTCTCGTGGACGCCGGCGGTCGCGCCGTCGATGGAGATTTGGACGCAGGCGATGTTCATCGCCTTCAGGCGGTCGCAGGCACGCTCATCGAGATCGAGACCGTTCGTCTCGATCTTGATCTCCGTTCCGCCCGCGGCGAGCGTCTCGAAGACATCCCAAACATGCGGGACCGACATCGGTTCACCGCCGCCGAAAGCGACGTACGCAATGCGGAGTTCGACGATTTGGCGCGCAAGCGAAAGCGCTTGCGCGCGACTCATTTCGTCCTTCCAGACGAAATCCGCGCCGGACTCCTCGCAGCAGTGCAGACAGCGGCCGGTGCAGTTGTTGGTCAACTGCCAGGCAAGAAAGAGGGGGGCGCCGTAGTCGCCCACGGACGCCCCCCTCCGGTGCGTCACGTGAACCGGATGTAGGGCTGCGCCATCACGCGCTCGGAAACTTCCTCCAAAGAGGGCGTCTCCCAAGCGAGCTTCGGCTGAGCCTTCGCATCGGTCACGGTCTTCTGGTCGTTCATGACTGCTCCTTTATTGCCGGTCAGACCATGGCCGGCAAATCGTGCGAAATGGAGTCCAGAGGAACCCACGCATTGGCCTTCGCCGCGAACGCAGGGTCCGCGGAAAGGCGCTCGAGGGCGTTGCGCACGCGCGGATCGCTCCACGCCTTGCGGTAGGCGTCCCACGCCTCGAGAAACGTATGACGGACGACGTCGGTGCAGGTGTACGGCAAAGCCGCGAAGACCTTCACGCGGCCGTCCGGCAAAATGAGCAAGGTGCCCGAAGGCTCGATCTTGCGGCCGCGCAGTTCTTCTTCCATCGAGAACGGAAGATAGCAAAGCTCGATGGGCTCGCGGCAAGAATCAAGCATCGCGCGGAAGGCCGCATACTGCTCCGCGCTCGGCTCCAAACGATCCCACAGCTTAGCGGCTGTTCCCAGCCGCATCAATTGACCGGTGTTGAAGCGGAACGCGCCCAGTTGGGCCGCAAGCTTGATCACGGCCTCGGCCTCTTGGATATTGAGCCGCGTGGGCGCGAACGTGATCTCCAGCGGCAAGCCCGCGGCGACGACGGCGCGACAAGAGGCCAGCACCGCAGCCAGGTCACCGCCGGGGCGCTGCTTAGCGTACGTTTCCTGAGTGGCGCCATCGAGTGAAATCTGGATCGAACGGATCTGCAGACCCTTGAGCGCGCTCACGTCGAAGTTCACGCCGTTGGTTTCGATCTTGAGCAGGACGCCGCCGTCGGACAAGGTCCGGCACACCTCGACGAAATGCGGCACGAGCGTGGGCTCGCCGCCCACGATCATGGCGTAGGGCACGCCCGCCGCGGCGATCTCCCCCGCCAGCTTCAGCGCGTTCTCGCGCGACAGCTCATGCGGCAGGGCCTTGCCCGGGGCCGAATCCGTGCAGCAGTGCAGGCAGGCCAGGTTGCAGTCCCGGGTGAGCTGCCAGGTCACCATGGTGGGAGCGCCGAAGGCGTCGATCTTCAACGCATGCCCCCGAACGCCACGGCCAGCGCGAAGACGGATGTCGCCAGCGCGTAGCACTGTACAATGTGCTTGACGGCCGGAACGAACAGGCGCGGCGTGTCCCAGGTATCGCGGCCGGCCTTGAGGCTGGCATACCAAAGTGGAAGTCCGGCGGCGGCCGCCAGCACGGCGGCGCGCGGGAATATGCCGGCAACGGCGCCGATCACCGCGACGGAGAGCCCCAAGGCCGAAAGGGTCAGATAGAGATAGCGCCCGTTTTTGCGGCCCAGGCGCACGACCAGATTTTTCTTGCCCACCAGGCG
>JABEUV010000234.1 GCA_013044195.1 Elusimicrobiota bacterium
CAATTCCCGGCGGCCCGCGGCTAGGCGCTTGAGGCCCTTAAGTACGCGCGCCGTGTCGCCCAGCAGGTCGCTGATCGCCACCACCGCCGCGCGCGGCGGCAGGCGCACCGCGGCCGACTCCAACGCCGCGCCCAGGTCCGCGTCGGGCGCGGAGGCCGCCGCCGTGAGTCCCGCATCGAACGCCGCAAGCTGGGCCGCTCCCGCGCGCGCGGGCACGTCGGCGCGCGCGCCGCCGCCGACGCAGATTAGGCCCGCCTCGTCGCCGCGCGAAAGCGCCAGCCACGCCAACGCCGCGGCCGCGCGGCGCGCGACGTCGAGCTTGGCAGGACGGCCCGCGCCCGCATAAGTCATCGAGCCGCTCAGATCGAGGACGACGGCCAGGCGCACCCGGTCCTCGGCGCGATTTTCGCGCACATACCAGCGGTCCAAGCGCGCGTAGGCCTTCCAATCGATGGCGCGCGTCTCATCGCCGGGCGCGTACGGGCGGTGCTGAGAAAATTCACGCGAGAAGCCGCGCGACGCGGTGCGATGGCGTCCCGCGGCCAGGGGTGCGGCCAGCCGGCGCGGGGTAAAGCTCAGGCCTTTCAGCCGGGCTTGGTCGGCGGGATCAAGCCAGCGCACGCAGGAGGCGCTCGACCAGGTCGTCGGCGCGCACGCCCTCGGCCTCGGCCTGGTAATTGAGCACGAGCCGATGGCGCAGGATGGGCTTGGCTACGCGCGCCACGTCCTCGCACGCGACGGCCAGGCGGCCTTCCAAGAGGGCGCGCGCCTTGGCGCCCACGACGAGCGCCTGGCTGGCGCGCGGGCCCGCACCCCAGGAAATCCACTCCTTGATGCCTTCCGGAGATAGAGTATCTCGCGGGCGCGTGGCGCGCGAAAGCTTCACAGCGAAGTCGACGACCGCGTCCGGGACCGGTACGCGGCGCACCAGGTCCTGGAGTTCCAGAACCTCGGCCGCACCCAGCACCGGCTCCAGGCGCGGCGCGCCCGCGCCGGTGGTCTCGGTCACGATGCGCCGCTCTTCTTCGAGGCTCGGATAATCCATCAGCGCCTGCAAGAAAAAGCGGTCAAGCTGGGCCTCGGGAAGAGGGTAGGTTCCCTCCTGCTCAATGGGGTTCTGCGTGGCCATGACGAAAAACGGCCGGGGCAGGTCGTGCGTGGCGCCGCCGGCGGTGACCTGGCCTTCCTGCATGGCCTGAAGAAGTGCCGCCTGCGTTTTCGGAGGCGTGCGGTTGATCTCATCGGCGAGAAGAAGGTTGGTAAATACGGGACCGCGCGCGAAGCGCAGGCTGCGCGCGCGCGTGACAGGATCCTCCTGGAGGATCTCGGTGCCGGTCACGTCGGAGGGCATCAGGTCGGGGGTGAACTGAATGCGCGCGCTGTCCAAATCCAGGATGCGCGCCAGGCTTGTCACCAGCAAGGTCTTGGCCAAGCCCGGCACGCCTTGCAGGAGGCAGTGCCCGCGCGAGAACAGCGCGATCAAAACCTCCTCGACGACGGTTTCCTGGCCGACGATCACCGCCGACAGTTGACGACGAATCGAGTCGCGCGCGGCGGCCAAGCGCTCGGCCAGCGCGACGTCCGGACGGGTCTCGACGCTCATGGCGACACGTTACCTTTTTTGCGCGCCGCCCTCCAGACGAGAAGCAGGACCAGGGCGATCGCGGCCGCGGCCATCGCCGCGCCCCGGCCGAAGTCGTCGGAGTCCGGCGCTTCCAACCGCGGGGTGTCGGCCAACAGCTTGGGCACAGCGTCGGGGCCGGGCTTGAGTGCGGCCAGCGCCCCGTCCAGGAGCTGGTCGGCGCGCGGACCGCGCGCGATCACGGAATAGCCCCAGTAGGCCCACGGCAGGAAGCCCGCCGCCAAGCGCAGGTCCGGCGAACCGGGCACGGACGCCCACGCGCAGAGGGCCGCGGGCCCCGCCGGCGTGGCCGCCAGCCGCGCGGGGGAGACCGCGTCGAAGGGCGCCTTTGCCGCGTCGGCCACCGTCGCGCGCACAAGCCCCGCCTGATCCTTGGCCGCCGCGTCCTCCTGCGACAGCTTCAGAAAGATCACCTCGGAGCCTTCCGACTGCAGGGCCATCACGGCACCCTTGCCGCGCTCCGGGACCGTCAGCGCGCGCGCGCGCAGGCCGCCGCCCAGGGCGACCTCGAACTGGCCGTCGAGCGAACGCTCGATGCCGGTCAGGCGCACCGCGCCTTCGGGCGCGGTCGGCCGCAAGCCGCCGAACAGCGGCGTCAGCATGGCTTCGGGCGCCGCGCTCGAGAGCGTGGCGACCAACGGCGGCCCGCCCGCGTCGATCAGCGCCACCACCAAGCGCGGATTTCCGCCCAGCGTCGCGCGCAGAAGCTGGACCGAGACGCCGTTGCGAAACAGCCGCGTCTCGATGGCGCCCGAGGAATGAAAATCCAATTTCGAACCCGCGCGCACCCCGTCCAAGACCCGCGTCAGATACGAAAGCGCCCCCGCCGCTCCCGCGGGCACCGCCCCGGCGCGGACGACGACAAATGAGCTGGACTCCGGCCCTTGCAGCGCGATCACCGCCCCCGCGATGGGGGGATTGGGCGCGGCCCGGCTCCAGCCCGGCGGTATTTCCATGCCGACCGGCGCCGGCGCGTCCGCGCGCGCGGCGGAGCCCGCGGCGAGCAGAGCCGCGCAGAGGAGGAGAGGGGTCGCCTTCATGGCTGGCAGAAGTTTAACAGCCGACGCCGCATCGCGCAAGCGCCCGCCGCGATTTGGCATAATCGCGCGTATGGGACATCAGGGCGGGGTACTCGACGTCGTGGCCGCGGGCGGGCCGATTCTTGTCGGGATGGTCCTGCTGTCGGTGTACTGTCTGGCGCTGATCTGGGAGCGCTGGCGCTTTTTCTCGCGCGCGACGGCGGGCTACGCGGATTTTCTTTCGCGCGTGCGCGCGGCGGCCGCCGGGGGCAAACTGCAGGACGCCGCGGCGCTGGCCAAACAGCACCGCGGCCTAGCCGCGGCCGTGGTGTCGGCCACATTGTCCGGCCCGCCGCACCGTGAGGAACGTCAGCGCGCCGCCGAGCGCGCCATCGGACGCGCGGCCGCGGAGTTGGAGCGCGGCATGGCCACGCTCGGCACCATCGCCTCGGTAGCCCCCTTCATCGGTCTGTTCGGCACCGTCGTCGGCGTGATGCGCGCCTTCCATGATCTGGCCAACGCCGCCGGCGCCGGTCCCGGTCTGGTGGCCGTCGGCATCTCCGAGGCGCTGGTCACCACCGCCGCCGGCCTGCTCGTCGCCATCCCGGCGGTCGCCGCCTTCAACGCGTTCAACCAGCGCATCGCGCGTTTTCAAGAAGAGCTCGGCTGGATGGTCGAGGAGGTGCTTGACGGGCTCTCGGAGAGGGCCCCCCGTTGAAAGTCGAGACCGGCGCGCGCAAGCGCCGCCGCCTGATCGCGGAAATGAACCTGATCCCGCTGATCGACGTGTCTTTGATTCTGGTCATCATCTTCATGGTGCTCACGCCCATACTGGTCCAGCACCAACTGACCGTGAAGTTGCCCAAGGCCTCGTCGGGGGAACCCGCCTCCGCCGACAGCGCCGTCACCGTCCAGATCACGAAATCCGGCGCGGTCACCGTGGACGGCACCGCGGTGCATTGGGAGGACCTCGAGCGCGAGTTGGTCCTGCGCCTGCCCAAGTCCGCGGGCAAAACCTTGTTGGTGGAAGCCGACCGTAGCGTTCCCGTGGAGAAGGTGGTCGCGGTCTTGGACGCGGCCAAGAAGCTGGGCGTGGGCCGCCTCGGCGTGGGCGTCACGCCCGAAGCCCCGTGAACGAGACGCTCAAGCCCTACCTGGCGCGCTCGCTGGGGCTTCACGCCGCCGGACTGGCCGCGTTCCTGCTGATTTCACCGCGCACCGGACCGCGTCTGCCGCAAAGCGTTTACACGATCGACTTCGTCGGACCTTCGGCACCGGCGGCCGCCGCCGCCGCGGCGAACGCGCCGTCTCAGCGCGCCTCGCGCGGTGGGGAAATCACGCCCCTGCGCGACCCCGACGCGATCTCGCGCAAGACCGCGCCGCGCGCGCACGGCCTGCCGCCGCCAAGCCTGCTGGCCGGCGAGCACGACGAGCGCGCCGACGCGGCCGACTCCGGCGACACCTCCTTGGCCGGCCGCTCGCCCGCCGCGACACCGGCCGCGCCCGCCGCCGCGGCCGCGTCGGCGCGCACGGGCGCGGGCGTGACCACCGACCTTCCTAATTTTCCTTATCCGTGGTACATCACCCAGGTCCGCCTCCTGCTTTGGGAAGCATGGCAGGGCCGCCGCCCCGCGCTCGACGCCGGAGGCGTGGTCGGGTTCTCCATTCTGCCCGACGGGTCCTTCACCGACCTCTCCGTGGAGTCCAGTTCCGGCGACGCCGGCTTCGACGCCGCGGCCGTCGCCGCCGTGCGCGCCGCAGCGCCCTTCCCGCCCCTACCCCAGGGCTTCCACGATCATTTTTTGAAAATCCACCTGACCTTGACCTCGGAGGCGCGATGGCATTGATCCGCACTGCCGTACTGGCCGGTCTGATCTACGCGGGCTTCGTCGTCGCCTACCCCGACGGCCACGGCGCCCTCTACCACGAGTTCGTGCCGTTCCTCATCGCGGGCGGCGTGGTCGGCCTCGCGTTCTTCAAGAAAATACTCGACTTAGGCGAGGGCGCGCTAAAATTCGGCTTGGAGCTCGCCTTTCTGGCGGCGGTCGCGGTGTTGGTGGGCTACACGATGCCGCAGAAATCCGGCAAGGCGCCTCTGACGCAGTGGGCAGAGGGGGCGCGCCCGACGCGCGCCGACGCCCGCCGCGGACTCAAGCGCCTGAGCGTCGACCCGGACGGGAGCACGGGGAAATTCGTCCTGAAGCTCTTTCCGAACTGAACGGACATAGTTAAGGAGGAATCATGAAGACTATCGCATACGCGGCGCTGACCGCCGCGATTTTGACTGCGGGCTCTTTGACGCCCCGGGTTTGGGCGCAGTCGGGGGACGGAGCTGCGCCTCAGGCCGCCGACAGCCCGGCCGTCCGAGGACAAGGCGACGGATCGGGCCCCGCGGGCGGACCCGCCGCGCGCATGATGAAGCGGATGCAGGCGCGCACGGCCATGGCCAAACTGCGCCAGCAGTTGGACGCCAAGGCCTCAGACGACGACGTCAAGGCGACGCTCGCTCAGTTGCGCGAGGCGCGCCGCCAGATGCGGGCGCAGGAGGACAAGTTCATCGACTCCGCCTCTTCATTCCTGACGCCCACCCAGCAGGCCAAGATGCTGCTCGGCGCCATGAAAATGCACGGCCGCCGACACGGCCGAGGTCCGGGCCGAGTCGGCTCCGGCGGTCCGCCTGAGGGCGGCTCCGACGCCCGGTCCAACGACGACTAACGCGCTCCGCGGCCGCGACACACCGCGCGGCCGTGCCGCGTCTCACATGACGGACCGGGGGCGTGCTCACCCCCAGGAGCCGCTCCCGGTCCATCCTTCCGGCGGGACGGGCGTTGCGCGTTGCTCCCCCTG
>JABEUV010000235.1 GCA_013044195.1 Elusimicrobiota bacterium
CCTTGACCGCGGACGAGAACGCCGCCGCCCAGTCCGCGACCGGCGCGTCCTCCTCCCAAGAAATGCGGCGCAGGTTGTGGACGACGTTGCCGCTGCCCACGATCAGCACGCCCTCCTCGCGCAGGGGCCGCAGTTTTTCGCCCGACTCGAAATGACGGAGCGCGGTCGCGCCGAAGTCGACGCCCAACTGGACCACCGGCACGTCGGCGTTCGGATACAGGTGGCGCAGGACCGACCATGTTCCATGGTCGAGGCCCCATTCGCTCTCATCGATCGCCGTCTGCGGACCCAGAAGCTCCCGCGCGCGTCGCGCCAGCGCCGGACTGCCGGGGGCCGGATAGCTCACCGCGTATAGCTCCTCGGGAAATCCGCCGAAGTCGTGGATCGTGCGCGGGCGCGCCATGCCCGTCAAAACGCTTCCCCGCGTCTGCCAGTGCGCCGAAATGCAAAGAACGGCTTTTGGCCGCGGCAGGCGTCGGCCCAAAGAGGCCAGCGCGCGCGCAAACTCGTTGTCGGCCAGCGCGTTCATCGGCGAGCCGTGGGCCAGGAACAGGACGGGTTGACGCGTCGCGCTCTTCATATGTAACCATTGTAGTATCATTTATGCGCGGTCGCAAGCCCCCTCCGCTCCGGGGGCCAAAAGACCCAGGCGCGCGCGCGCGCCAACGTATATAATTACGAAGATGAGCTATTTCTCCACTTTCGCGCTGATCGGCCTGGCCGTTCCCGCCGCGTTCGCCCAGACCGCACCCGACGGCGGCAAGATCCCGTGCATGCACGTCGATGGCGCGGCCGCGGCCACGCTGAACTGGCGCGAGGTCGGCGGCGGTCCCCAGCCCGTCGTCTATATCGGCGACATCCGCTCCTCGGCGGCGATCAAGCGCGTGCTGGCCGCGGCCATGCCCGACTTCGCGCGCGCCGGGGCGGGCGCCTTGGCCGTCGAGATGCTGAACGTCTCCGACCAACCCCTGCTCGACCGCTACGGCGTCGACCCCGACGCCCGCCGCCTCATCGGCCGACGCCTCGGCGCCGCCCGGACGGCCCCGGCCGAGGATTATCTGAAGCTGTTTGACGCCGCCCACGCCGCCGGGCTGGACTTGTTCGCCTTGAATCCGGACCCGACGACCGAGGAAGCCGGAGACTCCGACGGCCCGGGCGCGCGCAACGCGCGCATGGCCGCGAC
This sequence comes from Elusimicrobiota bacterium, assembly GCA_013044195.1. Lineage (GTDB taxonomy): Bacteria > Elusimicrobiota > Elusimicrobia > UBA1565 > UBA9628 > GWA2-66-18. The sequence goes on from JABEUV010000235.1 coordinate 1,184, forward strand.
GGTCGCCTCGCTCTCGCGCCGCAAGGGCGGCGGGCGCGTCATCGTCTTCATCGATGTCGATCTCGCGCGCCGCGGCGCACAGCCTTCCCGATTGCGCGACGACGGCGTCGACAGCCGCTCCTACGCGTTCGCCCAACCCGGCGACCCCGCGGTGGCCCGCCTGACCACGGCCGGCCTTGACGACGGCGACTGGCTCCTGCCCGGCGGCGCCGATTACGACGGCCTCATCGCCGTGCCCGAAGTCCTGCGCGAGACGCCCGCGCGCTGAGCGCGGACATCCGCGCAAAGTTGATAGGATCGCCTCATGGCGCCGCCTCTCCTTCCGCGCGTGCCGAGTCTTCTGCGCCGCCCGCGTCCGGGTTCTGGTGATTTCTCCTGGGAGCGTCACGATTTCTCGCCGGGCAATCGACTGACGCTGTACTCCGACGGCGAGCGGCTCTACGCGGCCATGGCCGAGGCGATCGAGGACGCGCGTCAAACCGTCCACCTCGAAACCTACATCTTCGCCGACGACCGCACCGGTCGAACCTTCGCCGAACTGCTGGCCCGAAAAGCGCGCTCCGGCGCGCGCGTGCGCTTGATCTACGACGCGATCGGCTCCATCGACCTGGACCCGGCGCTCGTCACGCGCATGCGCAACGCGGGCGTGCAGATCCTCGATTACCACCCGGTCGCGCCCTGGCGGCCGCGCTGGGCGTGGAACGCGCGCGACCACCGCAAGATCCTGGTCTGCGACGGCCGCGTGGGCTTTGCGGGCGGGATGAACATTTGCGACGCGCACCTGTCGGCGGAGGACGGCGGCGGCGGCTGGCGCGACGTCCACGCGCGCGTCGAAGGTCCCGCGGCCTACGACATGGACCGTCTCTTCCGAGAGGTTTGGTTCAAGGAGACCGGCCGCTGGTTCGAGTCCGCCGGCGACCCGCGCAAGCGCCCCGGCGCCGTACCGGTCAAGGTCGCGGCCAATCAGGAGCTTCTGCGCCGCTTCGTCATCCGCGAGGCCTACGTCAACGCCCTGCGCGCGGCACGACGCGAGGTGTCGATCGCCAACTCCTACTTCATGCCCGACTGGCGCATCCGCCGCGCGCTGGCGCGGGCCGTCCGCCGCGGGGTGTCCGTACGCGTGCTGGTGCCGGGACGGCTGGACTCCGACGCCGTCCTGCACGCCATGCGCGCGGCCTACGGGTCCCTGCTGTCGCGCGGCGTGCGCCTCTTCGAGTGGCAAGGCCCCATGCTCCACGCAAAGGCCGTCGTCGTCGATCGACTTTGGTGCGCGATCGGCTCCTATAATCTCGACCACCGCAGCCTGCGCCACAACTTGGAAGCCAACCTGCACGTCATCGACGCCGACTTCGCCGGCCGCCTGGCCGAGCTCTTCGACCTCGGCCTGGCCGGCGCGCGCGAGATCACGCCGTCCGATTGGCGCCGCCGCCCCTGGTCCGTCCGACTGCTCGAGCGGTTCTGCGCGTCTTTCGACTACTTTTTCTAGGACCATTGCCCCCGCGCGACGGGCCGATGGACCCGGGTCGGCGCCGGGAGATGCGGCTAAAATCAAGGCATGAACGCAACGAGATCGATCGGCAAGGCCTTCGCCGTCTGCGGCGCGATTTTACTGGTTGCGGCGGGCGCCTCTGCCGCCGTGCTGGAATCGGCGGGCGCCGCGCCCGAGTCGGCTTTTTCCTTCGCCGCGACCATTCCCGCTTTACCCGCGGCGGCTTCCGCCGCGCCCGTGCTGGCGCCGTTGTCCGCTCTGCCCGCGGCGCTGGGCGCCGCTCCGGCGTCCGTCGTCGGCGCCGCTCCCGCGTCTGCGGCGGCTCTTCCCGCCGCCGCGGCGGCCGAACCTTCCGCCGCCGTCGCCGCGCCTGCGGCGGCCGCGTCGCCGGCCAAGCCGACGGCGCGCCGGGCGCTCGCGGGCGCCGCCGCGGCCTCCGCGACGGCGTCTGCGTCCGCCGGCGCCGCATTCGACGCCTCGCGCGCGGACCGAGGAATTTCTCAGGATTGGGTGGAGGAGATGATCCGTCGGGACGCCGCCGCGCCGCCTCAGCTCAAGCGCTTGCGCGACGCGGCCCAGCGCCAGGGATTTTCCGCCGTCGCCCTGAACGGCAAGCTCATCGCCCGCCACGACGACCGCTACACCGTGGAACTGCCGGAAAGCGCCGTCACCGACCAGAAGCAGTCCGGACGCTGCTGGGATTTCGCCGGGCTGAACGTGATCATGACCGGCCTGGCGGCCCAAGGGCGCAAGCTTCCCTTCTCGGAACTTTCCGAGAACTACGTCTACTTCTACAGCCTGCTGGAGAAATCGAAATCCTATCTCGACCAGACCGCGGCCTTGGCTCTGAAAATGGCCGGCGGCAAGAAGATCTCGAAGAGCAAGCTGCGCGCGTCGCTTTCCGTGGGAAGCGCGATCGACGACGGCGGCTGGTTTGAGTACTTCGAGTTCCTCGTGGACAAATACGGCCTGGTCCCGAAGTCGGCCATGCCGGAGACGGCCAGTTCGCAAAACAGCGACGTTCTCATCAAGGAACTGCAGACGTCCCTGGCCACCTCCGCGGCCGAAGTCATGCGCGCGTCCGCGGGCCGCAGCAAGGAGGACGCCGCGAAGAGCGCGGCCTCCATTCAGGACCGCGCCATGGCCCGCGTCTGGAAAGTCCTGGCCACGCATTTGGGCACGCCTCCGGCGGACTTCGACCTGCGCGAGGATGCCGCGCCCGTGAAAGACGGGAGCGTCGCGTCGACACCGGCCAAAGTCACGCGCTACACGCCGCGGCGGTTCGCCTCGGAGTACATCGGCTTTCATCCCGGAGACTACGTCGTCCTGACGAATTCCCCCAGCCAAAAGAAGGGAGTCGTCTACGAGGTGCCGCGCTCGGCCATCGGCGCGGCCCAGCGGGGACAGCCGGGCTACAACCTGCGCTTCATGGACGTCGGCGCCAAGCGCCTGGCGGAACTGGTGGCGGCCTCCATCCGCGGCGGACACGCCGCCTGGTTCGCGTCCGACGTCATCGACGACGTCGACGTCAAGAGCGGCATCATGCATCCGGACATCTTCCAGCGCGATTCCGTCTACGGCTTCTCGAAAGAGGAACGGCGCGAGCGCCTCTCACGCAAGAACTCGGTGTACTACCAGCTCAACCAGCCCGATCACGCCATGGCCATTACCGGCTACGACCAGCCCGCCGGTCCCGGCGGTCCCATCGTCAAGATGAAGGTCAAGAACTCCTGGGGCGCGTCGGTGGGCAGCGGCGGCTTCTTCCACATGTATATGCAGTGGTTCCGCGACCGGGTCTTCGAGGTCATCGTCCACAAGACGTTCCTGAACCCGAAGGAACTCAAGTCCTGGGAAGGCCGGGCGCGGACGATGAGCAATCCCAACAACATGTTCTAACCGGGCGACGAGCCGCGCCGGTCGAACCGCGTCGACGTTTCAACGCGCGTGTAATATTACATGCGTGAATTTCAAAAGCGTTTATAGGCCGTTAGACCCTGGCGACCAACGCACGTCCAGGTGAATGCTCTTGAATGATGAAACGAATCGGAACCGTGATCGTCGAACTGCTCGCGGGCGCGTCGTTGCTGGGCGCGCACGCCGGCGCCGCGGACGTGAAGACCTACCAAGTCTCCATGGAGAGCAGCGTGCACGCCAAGGGCTTCCGCCCGCACATGGACGGTCGCGCCCGGGACTACAAGCAGGCTGGCGCCTCGCGCATGGACCAGGGCATCCCGGACACGCTCGATCTGCGCCCGCGGCTGACGCGTATTGAGGACCAGGGCCAGTGCGGCAGTTGCTGGGCGTTCGCCCTCACGGCCATGAACCGCGACGGGCACGCGATCCTGGGCAATGATCCGGGCCGCCTCTCTCAAGAATGGCTCGTCGAAAACGCGAAGGAGGGCTACGGCTGCAACGGCGGGGACTTCGACGCCGCCTACGCGCTGGAGAGGGTCGGGGACCCCGTCGAGACTCGGGGCATGATGCCTCCGGGCGGAGAGCCGCTCTGGAAGGATTGCCCGTACGCGGTGCCGGCGGATCTCCTGTGGTCGACGCTGACTCCGGCGAAAAAAAATTGGGTGGAATCGAGGGGAGCGGATCCACTGGCTCCATGCTCGGCCTTGCTCGCACCGGCCGAGAACGGAAGCATCTCCGCGTGGCACATGCTCGGCGACGCGAAGAAGGGGCCGAGCGTGCTGGACATCGAGACCGAGATCGCGGGCTCGGGCATTCCGGTCGCGATCACGGTCGCCGCGGGCGCGGGCGACTGGGAGAATTACTCGGGCGGCGTCTACAACGGCTGCACGGACGGCCCGATCGACCACATGATCGACATCGTGGGCTGGGACAACGAGGGCGCGACGTTCGACGCGGACGGCAACCTGCCTCCGGGCAAGGGCATCTGGATCCTACGCAACAGTTGGGGCACGTCGTGGGGCGAGAACGGCTACATGCGCACCAAGATGACCGACGGCGCCGGTCTGCGCTGCAACGAGGTCGCGGCGCAGGCCGCATACTTCGACTTCTGACGATGACCCGGAGGCCGCCCATGAACACAAAGCTTTCATTGACGCTTCTCATGATCGCCGTCGCGGCGCGCGCCGAGGACGTGGGGCAACCCGTGACGTTCGCCGCGCGCGCGAGCGCGAGCTTCTCGGTGACTGCGTTCGGCGCCGGTCCGCGCGCGCTCTTCGACAGCGGCGACAGCGACCCCGTGCCCGAGCCATGGGACACGGTTCTGATCCAAGGGTTCCTCCCGGACCCCGGAGTGAGCTTCGAGGCCGCGCGCGCCGGTTCGGCGCGGCCTGATTGGATACCGCTGGAGGTCCACCGCTTCCCCAACGGCCGTTTCTGGGCGCGCGCGCGCGCGGCAATCGGCCCCGGCCCCCTGCGACTGCGCGCTCTCGACGCGGGAGTCTCCCGAGATCACGCCGTCGACATCTACTCGGTCGAGGCCTTCGTGGCCGGCGCCGAGGCTCCCGGCGCCGCCGTCCCGCCGGCGCGCGGGCCGCAGAATCCCGACGCGAAACGTCCGTTCGTGTACCCGCGCTCGGCATGGAAGGCACTGCCGCCGACCCAGCCCTACATCTCGGACCCTATGCCGTGGCGGATCACTCTGCATCACTCCGACGGCCGCTACACGCGCACGCTTCAGGAGAGCCTCGACGAGGTGCGCTTCATCCAGGATTTTCACATCCACGGCCGCGGCTGGATCGACATCGGCTATCACTTCGCGGTGGACCCTCTGGGCAACATCATCGAGGGTCGCCCCGAGGGGACCCTCGGCGCGCACACTTTGGGCAACAACGTGGGAAACGTCGGAATCGTCCTGCTCGGCGACTATCATCCGCCGGTCAACGATCTGCCGACCGCGCCCGAACTTGCGGCCGTGACCGCTCTCGGCCGCTACCTGGTCGCGCGCTACGGAATACGTCCTGATGAGCTAAAGGGCCACCGCGACTACATGGCCACCGCCTGCCCCGGCGACCGCGCCTACGCGAAGCTTCCCGTTCTGCGCCGCGCGCTGGCCGCAGCGCCCGCGCCGCCCGCGCCGGACTTGACGCGCGCGCGCCGCGCGGCGGACGCGATTTTCGGCTTCGTCCCGGCTTCGTTCGACGCCAGGGCATCCAAATGAGCGCCTGCTCGAAGAAAATAATGTCGGCCGTGATGGTTTCCGTCGCTCTTGCATCCGTCGGGGCGGCGCAGAACTCTTCGTTCACGCCTCAATCGGATCAGCGGTTTTCAAAATCCGTCGCCGCGGCGCAAGCCGACGTCAAGCCTCTATTCCAAGCAATCCGCGAAGGCGCCGCCGGCTTAAGCGAAGGCGCCCGAGCGCCGACCGTCCTTCTGAGTATTCCTCTCTCCGAGATCAGTCATGACCAGGAGAAAGCCCGCCTGTTTTTGGACGTCAGCGGCCGAAGCCTCGGCGTCAGGCTGAGGTTCGACGGTGAGGGCGGGCCATGGATTGAAGTCAGCCAAGGGAGTGCAGTTTTCGTTTCCGCCGCCGCGGATCTTAAAAACGGAATCGAGAAACAGTTCCCTTTCGGCGTTTACAAACTGGTTTATCAAAATGGAATTCTTAATATTTTTCCGGTCGGCCGGAAGGATTCCGCGCCTGCCGCGGTTTCCTTGACGGCTCTTCTTGGTTCCCTCTATGCCACGGCGGATCGCGTCGTTTTTCCATACGTCACCTACGCTCTTGCCTACGAGGACGGCCGTTCCGGGGTTCCCGGGTCCGTCGATCTTGTGCGTAAGGATGATCAGGGCGTCTACTGGACCGCCTACAACAGCCTGGCGGATCTCGCGCAAATCCAGTGGTTCGTCATCATCGACGGGATCATGGAAGGAATCCGCATCGAAGGTCAGGATCTCGTCTTTTACTCGCAGCCTTATTCCGGGCTATCCTCCTCCCCACATCCAACAACACTTTTTCTTAAATCGTATTTATTAGGGAGTGCAGCCAGTGGGGGGAGGCAATAGCATGAGCGCGACGGATACGAAATGGCTGCGTTACGTGATCCTGCTCAAGAAGACCGGCAGGCCCATGGATGGGGATATGCTTGCGGGTCATATCCGGCATTTGCGCGAACTGGCTCGGAAAGGGCAACTGGTCATGGGCGGTCCGTTCCAGAATGGCGACGGCGGCATGTTGATCATAAAGGCACCCTCCCATTTGGAGGCCCGGAGAATCGCGGAGTCCGATCCTTTCGTCTCCGGCGGCATCGAAAACTACGAGTTGCGGACATGGGAGATTTCCTGCGAGGAAAACAACCATCTTGGGGCCGGATGAGGGATGGCCGCGCAAGCCTCGCGACACTCGCCGCCGCCGCTTGCCCCGGCGACCGCGCCGGCGCTCAACGCCGCGCGCCGTCTTGCGTGAGCGCGTACGTCCCGCGGCCGATGCGCACGAACGCGGAGATCACGCTGTCCTCGTCGGACTTCCAGGCGGACGGCTCAAGCCGCGGATCGCGGCGGGTGTAGTCGGCCAGGCCCACGAGGATCGCCGCGCGATTGGAACCCAGCAGGTAGAAGCCGGAGTCGGCCACGACATGGCTCGTGTAGCCGTCCTTGTGGAAGTAGACGGCGCCCGGAGGGAAGTCCTTGTCGAAGTAGTCGTGGTAGTATTGGCGCCGCAGGAGGCCGATCAGGTAGGCGCGGCTGCTCTGCGACAGGGCGTCGTCTCGCGTCGAGACGACGCGCCGGAACAACTCCGCAAGCCCGGCGGCGTCGGCGGCGTTGTGTACGCGGCTGTCCGGCTCGGGGTCGACGTTGTTGTAGACCTTGCGGACCACGCGCAAAGAGGGGACGCCCAACTCGCGCGCGGTACGGCCGATGAAGTCCTTGCCGACGACGTCGATGAGCTGGTCGGCCGCGAGGTTGTTCGAAATCGCGATCATGTCGGCCAGGAGCATGTCGAGCGTGACCGTTTTGCCGGGGCCGAACACGGCGCATGAGGGATCTCCCTCGCGCTCCCGGCACTCGTCGGCCGCGAACGCCTCGGGCTGGTCGATGCGTATGCGCGAGCCCAGGGTCAGCCTGCCTCGGTCGACCAGCCGCAGAGCCGCGACGGCGATCAGGGTCTTGATCGTCGAGGCCGGGTAGACGCTTTGCGTGGGCTCGACGGACGAGCGGCAGAGATCCTTGCCGGTCGCGCGATCGACGATCTCCAGCTCGAATGAGCGCCGCCCCTTCGGGACGCTCGCGCCCAACTCGGCGCGCACGAGCCGCCGAAAGCCTCGGCAGGGGGAGGCGGCCCGCCCGGCGGCGCAGCCCGCCAGCGACGCGGCCGCCAGGGCAAGGAGACCGGCCGCGCCCGGACTACTCACGCGGCGTCAAATCGGCGAGCTTGCGCACCCTCGCCTCGACGAGATACAACGCGGTTCCGGGAGCGGGGGCGCCCAGCGGCTCCTCGCGCCCTCCGCCGCGATTGATCGCGTCGGACAAATCGGAGGCCATCGCCTGGGCGGCGCCGCGCTCCAGCCGGATCGTGCTGCCGCCGCGGTAAAGAATGTCCCCCCCGCCGCGGCGCGCGATTTCGTTGAGATTGCGGTCCTGCTTATCGTAGAGCGGGCGACTTGCGGGGCTCGGCGGCGGGCAACTGTAGCGGGGCCCAGTCCGCCGGCACCGGAAGCCGTCTTTGCCTCGACTCCCGCGGAAAAGTCCCGTGTCGCACAGCCTGCGCAGGGCCGCGCGCGTCTTGATTTCGTCGGCGCCGATGATCGCGCTTATTTCCCGCGCCGACTTGGGCGCGCTTGAATTGGTCAGGATCAGGAAGGCGCCCGTCGCCTCGGGCGAGGAGACGACGACGCGCATCTGCTCCAGGCTGAGATGAAGTTTGGTGGGGCCGGCGACGTTGCGCAGCAGAGAGTCGAGAGCCGGCGGCCGAGGCGCCGTCAGCAGGGGAGCGAACAGGAAGTCGAACGTCGCGTCGTCGCCGCTGAAGTCGCGCAGAAAGTCGCGCGCCAGCTGCTCGCGCGCGGAGTCGGAAAATCCCCGGCGGAGGCTCCTCCACAAACAGGCCAGCCCCGAAGGGGACGGCAGCGTCTCGCCGCGCTCGAACTTCAGGTAGGTCGCGTACGTAAACGGGAAGGTCCGAACTCCGCCGTTGGACCGGTAGAAGCCGTAGGCGGTCTTGAAGCCGCTCTGAAGGCGAAGCTTCACGAAGGTCCGGCTGAAATTCCCCATGGCGGATTATAACGTTTTGAGTGCGCGCCACCGTCCAAAAAGGAGCCGCGAGTATTCCTCCCGTTTTGCCGTGACGCCCTCTCTTGCGGCGCGCGCCGCGGCGTGGCTCGTCGGCATTTCAACGCATGTGTAATATTACATACGTTTACATTAAAAGTGCTTATAGGCCATTTTACCCCCCCCCCCGAAATAAATCGTGCACCGTCTCACGCCGCGAACTAAACTAGTTGTCATAGAGTTCGCAGGTCGGGAGGTTCAGGATGTCCAATCTCAACGTCCGCTTCGACGTGAACTTCAGCGCGCGCTTCATCCGCGCGGCGCTGACCGGCGCCATGCTGCTTGCCTCCGCGTCCGAGCTGGCCAGCGAGAGCGTGTCCCTGACGACATATTACCCCGCGCCCTCCGGCGTCTACACCCAGTTGATCGGCACCAGCAACACCTATATGGCTCGCGATGCCGGCTACCTCGCCATCGGAACCACCGTGAATAGCGGGTCCAAGGTGACCATCGATCCCGCCAACGGTCCCGCCCCCGCGACGGCTCTCGCCGTCGTCAACGCCGGCGCGCCGCAGTTCGCTTTAAACGTTTTGCCCGGCGGCGGCTGGTCGATGTACGATGGCGTCGGCGGGAGCTACGTAGGACGAATCTTCGACGTCGGCGGCAACATCGGAATCGGCGTGATGTCTCCCGCCTCCGCCCTTTCGGTCAGCGGCGGCGTTCAACTGGGGGTTGACACCTCGGCCTGCACAGCCGCCAAGGAGGGAACACTTATGTGGACTTCCGGGATGCTTGAGGTGTGTACTGGGGGGACTTGGGAGCCGGCCGCCTGGTCTCGCGGAATGGTTGGAGGGAGTTGTACGTGCGATGTGTGGAGCACAACGGCGGGCTGCCTCGGGGCGAGTTGGCCTTTGCTGTCCTGCACCCCTTTCTACCTGTCTTCCATCAACAAGTTCTTAATCGACACTACTTGCGATTATCCTTTTGCCGCCCTGCCGACCTATGTTGATCCTGCGCCTGCCTCTGCGGGATTCATAGAGTACTCACCAACAGGACTGTGCTATCACATGTAACGCATACCTAAGGCTGGCCCAGCCACCCCTCCCCCTCGGGCCTGGGTGTGACACGTCGGGAGAATGGAGGCGGGGGAAATGAAGGAAGGGGGAGCCAATGGTCAAGTCATGCGGATATGTTTTGACGGCGGGGCTGTTGCTGTGCGCGGCGGCGGCGCGCGCGCAGATGGGGTTCGGCGGCGGGCCGATGATGGGCGGGCCAATGGCGCAGATGGGGCCGACGTCGCCGGAGATCGAGAAACTGCAAAAGGAACAGACGGAACTCATGAAGGAAACGGACCCGGAGCTGGTCGATTATCAGGAAAAGATGCAGGGCGTCCAGGGCCAGATCATGAAGGTGATGAAGAGCTTCGCCGACAAGGAGATCGACAAGGACGAGGCGCACGCGCAGTTGCTGCCGCTGCTGAAAGAGGAGCAGGAATTGCGCGACGATCCGGATTTCCAGGCCGAGCAAAGGCTTTCGTCGGCCGTCTTTTCATCGCCCGAGTTCCAGAAGAGGATGGCGAAAATTCAGGAAAAGGTGAACAAGGCGATGCAGAAGCTCATGGCCGAGCGCATGAGCAAGGCGCGGCGCGGACGGCCGACGACAAGCGCCGCGTCCGCCGTGAACGCTCGGCCGCAGAGCACGACGGCGCGATGAGGGGCGGATGACGCAGAGCGGCGGCGGCGTGCGGCGGGCCAGTCCGGCCATGAGGGAAGTGCTCGACTTCCGGCTTGGCGAGGAGGCCGAGCGGCTGGGGAGAAGCGCCCAGGGCGGCGGCGAGCGGGAAGATTGGCGGGGGCTTGCCGACGGGCTTCGCTCGGAGTTGTCACGCGGGACTTTGACGGTCAACGCGCCGGACATCGTCGCATCGGCCGATGGCGCAAGCGCGCGGCGCACGGCGCTCTACGGGGCGCGGGAAATCCTGCTGATGAGGGCCTTGCGCGGCGCGCTTGACGGGCTGGTGGACGCGGAATTCCTGCCGGAGAGCGCCGGCGCGGGTCG
>JABEUV010000236.1 GCA_013044195.1 Elusimicrobiota bacterium
GGAGACGGCCATCGCGGCAAGCGGCGCGGCGGCGGGCGGGGTGCGGGGCGGGGATTGCGACGGGCGCGGAGATTTGGGAGCGCGCGAAGCGGCGCAGGCCGGAGATAGGCTGGACGTCGGAGACGGTGACCGCGTCGGCGTCGGTCTGCCCGCGGCCACCGCCGTCGAAGAAAGCGCGCCAGCGCCTCGAGGCGGAGGCGGCCGCGCGCGACGCGGCGGGACGGACGGCCGCGACGACGGACGTCAGCAGGGAGGAAGATGCGCGCGTCGGGGCCGCCGCGGCGGAAGCGGAAACGGCCATCGCGGCAAGCGGCGCGGCGGCGGGCATCGACGCCGCGGTCTCGGCGGCGGGTGCGGCGGCAACGGATGCGGCCAAGGCGGCGGCGGGAGCGGTAAAAGTGAGCGACGCGGCCGGGGTGAAGGCCGAAAGGCCGCTGAGCGCCGACGGCGTCGTCAGGGGCATGGAGAGCGTCGCTGCGGCGTTCAGAGGCGCGGCGGCTGAGAGCGGGGCAACCGTCTCCGGCGCGGCGAGACGGACGTCGATCTGAGCCAGCGCGGGGGCGGCGGCAAAAGAAACAGCCAGAGCGGCGCCGAAAAGACGAGTCATGCAGTGGGCCATGACGCTAATATAGCTGGAACGCGCCGCAGGCGCCTGGTGCGAAAGACCCGGCGCGCGCAGAGCAGAGGGCCCAGCCTCGGGCGGGCCCGCAGACCGGGTCAGCGGGCCCGGCGGCCTTCGAGAATTTTAAGAAACGACCGCGACGCGAACTCCTCGGGCGTCAGGCCCGTGGCCGCGGCCTCCTCGGCCGTGATCGCGCCGCAGTTGCGCGCGCGCAGGAAGTAATTGAGCAGGCCCTGGCCGGTGGCGGCGTCGTCGAACACGTCGCCGACGAGCGTGGCCTGGGCGGCTTTCTCGATGAAGTTCTTGAGGCGCGCGGTGGCCGCGGGCAGACCGGAGAGGAAGAAGGCGTCCACGGCGGCGTAGCGCGTGGGCAGTTGGGCGGGGTGGAGGTCCCAGCCTTGATAAAAGCCGTTGACCAAAGAGTTCGTCGCGTGCTCGAAGTGCAGGCGCCAGGCGCGGCGTACGGCGTCCACGTTCTCGCGGTCCTGCTCGGCGGATAGGTAGGCGCCGGGCGCCGGGCGATGCGGCGCCACCGGCATCACGTTGGTCGCACCGTCGGACAAGGTCACGCCGGCGCCGGCCAAGGTCACCTGCATGACGGACTTGGCAAAATCGCAGGAGGCGTGCAGCATGTGCTGGTGGGCGGCGGTGATATTGCAGGAGGCGGTGTAGTCGTAGGTGCCGAAATGCGCGCCCGTGCAGCGCGCGCCCAGCGCGTCGACCATCGCGCGCAGGGGCGACGACCCGTCCGCGCCGATGATGGACTGGGGCGTCTCCACCATCAGTTCGACCTTGATCGTGTTCGGCTTGAGTTTTTTCTTCTTTTCGAAGGCGCCCAGCAGTTTGGCTAAGGTCGCGGCCTGTCCGGGGTGGACGATCTTGGGCAAGGTCACGCAGAACCAGTCCGGCAGGCGGCCCTTGGTTTGACGGATCAGGGCCGTCAAGAAAATATCCATGGTGCGCACGGACCGGCCGGCCAATTCATTGGAAAACGTCTTGACGCGGATGCCGATAAACGGCGGCAGGGAGTTCTCCTCCAGGCCGCGGGCCACTTCCAGCGCGGCGCAGACCGCGTGGCCGTCTTCTTCGGCGTCCGGGCGGTGGCCGTAGCCGTCCTCGAAGTCGATGCGGAAGTCCTCCACGGGTTCGCGCTTGAGCTTGTCGACGACGCGGTCGTAGACCTTGCGCGCCAGCGCCGGGTCCAGGCCCAGGGCGAGGGCGAAGGTCTCGGCGTCGGGCGCGTAGCGCGACAGCGAGCGCAGGGCCAGCTCTCCCAGCTTCGCCGCGGAGTCCGATTTGAACAGGTGCGCGCCGCCGTAGACCGTATGCACGGGTTGGCGCCCCGCGAAGTCGCCGGGGAAGCGGCGCGCGTAGGCCGCGTTGCGCTTGGCCAACGCCGCCAGCGCGGGTTTCAGAGATTTCGAGTCGAGAGTAGTCTGGGGCTTCATAGCAAAGCTCCTGGTCGTGGATCGGATGCGGAGCTCATGGTACTAATTTGATTCCGTCCAGGAAACCGGACTTTCTTGCAAAAGAGCAAAGAAAAACCCGGCAGGCGCGAGGCCTGCCGGGTTTTAATCGTACTTCGGATTCTCTAGAAGTAGTAGCGGAAGCCCGTGGTGAAGTTCATCACGCTGCCCAGGATGCCGAGGCCGACCTCGCTGGCCGCGCCGCCTCCGGGCGAGTAGATGCTCAGGGAGAGGGGTTCCCATTCCGCGAAGACGCTGAGGCTGGGCATCTCCTCGACGGCGTGCTCCAGGCCGAAGCCGCCCTGGAACACCATGAAGAATGGGCTGTTGCCCGCGCCGGAACCCGAGGCGAAGCCGGGCATCAGCTCGGCGTCCGCGTAGAGCACGTTGTGCTTGGTTTCCTTCATGGCGAACATTCCTTCGAAGCGGAAGTTTCCAAGGAACTCGCTGTTGGGGCTGGTCTGCGGGAAGCCGAAGCCCGCGCCCACGTCGATGCCGAATTGGCGGTTGACCCAGTAGCGCGCGTCGACGCTGCCCAAGCTGGTCGCGGCCGTGCCGGACAGGCTGGGAGAGTCCACGATGTCCAGCGAGGGTCCAAGACCGAGCTTCTTGATGTTCACGTAATCGCCGCCGGACGCGGACGCGCTGGAGTCCGCGGCCCGCGCCTTCAACGAGCCCAAGGACAGGCAAAGGCCTGCCATCAGGATGGAAGCCAGGAACGACTTTTGACGCTTGTTGTAATTCATGGTGGATGAATTTAAAACAATTGCATTCCGCTGTCAATGCTTTATTGCGCGTCCGCGCGCCGGCCGCCGAAAGCTAATTCTTTCCGTGCAGGAAGCCGATGAGCAGGCCTCGCGAGGCCGCCAGGCGGTAGGCGCGCGTCGAGCGGATGTCGTCGATCGGGGAGACGTCTGCGTCGAGGAGCTTCGCCGCCTCGGCGGCGGTCGCGGCGTCCAAGCGGCGGCCTTTCATGAAGGCTTCGGCGGCGGACAGACGCCTCACGGTGGGCGCGAGACTGCCGAAGGCGAGTCGGACGTCCGTGACGACTCCGCCGCGGCCCAGCCAGAGCGCGCCCGCGAACATGGTCTTCGAGATCGCCTGCGCGGCGCGCGTGCCGACCTTGCGGAATTCGGCGCGCGCGGGCTTGGGCAAAGACGGTAGAAAAACGGACTCGATCAGTTCTCCGGGCTTGAGCCGGGTCTTCTTGACCCCCGCGAAGAATTCCAGGAGCGGAAGTGCGCGGCGGCCCTCCGGGCCCAGGCAATGGACGACGGCTTCATAGACCGCGAGTGCTGGAAACGTGTCGCCCGCAGGCGAGGCGTTGGCTAGGTTGCCGCCCAAAGTGCCGCGGTTTTGTATCTGTGCCGCGCCGACCGTGGCGCAGGCGGCGGCGAGCAGCGGAAACCGCGCGCGCACGGCCGGGTGGCGCAGGATGTCCGCATGGGTGGCCAGACTGCCGATCATCAGGCCGCCCTTGGCCGCGCGGATCGCCCGCCACGGCGTGAGGCGAGAGAGATCGATCACGGCGCGGCCGTTGAGCAGGCCCATGTTCCAGGCGACCATCAGGTCCGTGCCGCCCGCGAAGGCGAGCGCCCGGGGATCGGCCGCCAGGGCGCGTACGGCCTGCGCGGGAGTGCGCGGGCTCGTCCACGTCATGGAGCGCGCGTCGCCCCTCATTTCCGGGCCGCCTTTCTCTTTTTTCTGCCGCGCGCGGCCGCCAGCACCGAGTCGACGATGTGCTGGTAGCCCGTACAACGGCACAGGTTGCCCGACAACGCGGTGCGCACCGAGGCGTCGTCGGCCCGGCCGCCGGATTTCAGGTGCGCGTGCGCGCTCATCAGCATGCCCGGCGTGCAGATGCCGCACTGCGCGCCCGCGCAGTCCAGGAAGCCCTGCTGGAGCTTCGAGAGCTTCTCCGGGGAGCCCAGCGACTCGACCGTCTCCACGCGCCGTCCCGCGGCCTGACCGACCGGGATCAGGCAGGAGTTCACCGGCGCGCCGTCGAGCAGGACGGTGCATGCGCCGCACTCGCCCTCGCCGCAGCCTTCCTTGGCGCCGGTGAGGCGGAAGTCCTCGCGCAGAACGTCGATGAGGCGCGTAAACGGCGCGCCGCGATACGTCCGGCGTCGGCCGTTGACGGTCAGAGTGAGCGCGCCCATGGGATCGACGTCAGTCCGCTTGCGCAAATCCGTGCAGTGCGCCGACGCCGCGGTAGACCAGGCCGGAGATCTCGCGGATCACGTTGCCGCGGGAGCGCAGCCA
>JABEUV010000237.1 GCA_013044195.1 Elusimicrobiota bacterium
CGCGTGTGCGACCTTTGCTCTGATTTTGGGCCGGCACTAAATCCGCTATCATTGTCCCCATGAACGCGCCCTACCGGGATTTCGTGCGCGAATTCGAACGGCTTCTCGACGGCGCCGCGGCTCTGCCGCGCGGCGTCCCGCGCGTCGATGCACCTCGCGCGGCGACGAGCGGAGCGCCGACCGTCTTGGTGCTGGCGCCGCATCCCGACGACGAGTGCCTGGTTGGAGTTCTGCCGCGACGACTGCAGCGCGAGCAGGGCTGGCGCGTGGCGGTGGCCGCGGTCACCTGGGGCTCGCGCCAGGATCGGCAGGCGGCGCGGCGCACGGAATTGGCGGGCGCCTGCGGCTACCTCGGTTGGGATATGCTTGACGCGGACGCCGGTTTGGCGCGGGTCGTGCGCGAGGCGGCGCCACAGCTGATTTTGTTTCCGCACGCCGACGACGCCAACTCCACGCACCGCGAGGTGCAACGTCGCGCGCTGGCGGCGCTGGGCGAAGTGGGCGCGGACTATTCGGGCTTCGTGGCCGAGACCGAATATTGGTCGACCTTGCGCGACCCGAACTTGATGGTCGCGGCGTCCGCCGACGACGCCGCCGACTTGGCCGCCGCGCTGTCTTTCCATGAAGGGGAGATCGCGCGCAACCCCTACCACGTTCTCCTGCCCTGCTGGCTGGCCGACGGCGCGCGCCGCGGCGCCGAGTTGGTGGGGGGGCAAGGCTCCGGCGCGGCCTCCGGCCGCTTCGCGGCCCTCTACCGACTGTCGCGCTGGGACGGTCGGGCGCTGGCGCGCGTGACCGGCCCCGGACGCATCGCCGCCGAAGGCTCGGACATCGCGGCACTACTCGCGCCATGAGCACTCGCATCCGCCGCACGCTGATCCTGGCGCCGGCCTATCTCGCGGCGGCCGGCGCGGCGTTGTGCTTCGCCATCCCGCCCGGCTACGCGGCGATCGCCCAGCCTTCGGCGGGAATCGCCGTCGCCGCCCTGTGGTTGTGGGGCGCGGAGTTGTGGCCCGGCGTCCTGCTCGGCGCGTTTGCCGCCAACGCGGCGGGCGCGTGGCTGCGCGGCGCGTTCGGGGCCGCGCCGATTTTACTGGCCGCGTGGATCGGCGTGGGCGCGACCGTCCAAGCGCTGGCCGCCGCGGCCCTGGCGCGCCGCGCCACCGGCGGACGCGAGCCGCTGTCCGAGGAGCGCCTGCTCTTCCGCTTCATGATGGCCGCCGGGCCGCTGGCCGGGCTGATCGCCTCCGTCTGGGGAACGGCCGGCATGCTTTTTTTCGGAAGGATCGCCCCGCCCCAGGCGCTTTACACGTGGGCCACTTGGTGGGTCGGCGACGCCATCGGCGTCGTCTTCGCCGCCCCGTTGATCCTGTTGTGGTCGGGCCGGGGGCCGGCCGGCGCGAGGCGCGGCAAGGCGGCCGTGAGCGCGGTCATGTTCGCCACGCTGGCCGTCGCCGTGGCCATCCATTCCTACACTCTCCGCGGCGAGCAGAACCTGGCGCGCGAGCGCGCGCAGCACCGCCTTGACCGCGCCGCGCTGGCGCTGCGCGCCCGTTTGGACGCAAACCTTGAGGCCGTGCGCGGCCTTGCCGCCCTCTTCGAGAGCGTCCCAGGCGTCGATCATTCCGAATTCGCGGCCTATGCGCGGGCCGCTCTGCGCCTTCACCCGGAGCTTTTGGCGCTGGATTGGCGTCCGCACGCGCCGGCCGCGGCGGCGGGAGAAAATCCTCCGATTCGCTTCGCGGAGCCGTCCGTCGCGGCCCGCCGCAGCGGCGTCGTCGTTCTGCGGGTCCCCGCGCGCGCGCCGGGCTCATCCCGCCTGTCGGGCTACGCCGAAGGCCTGCTCGACATCGACGCCGCGGCGCAAAACTTACCGGTCGCGGGCGCGGCGGCCAAGTTTCGCGTTTCGATCTCCACGTTCGGCGGGGACTTGGGCGGCGCGGCGCAGGGCGCCCGCGCGTTTATCGAAGCCGCGGGCGCGCGCTGGAGCATCGAGCCGGCCTCGGCCGGCGACGCACGCCCCCTCGGCGGCGAAGTACAGAGCTGGCTGGTGCTGGGGCGCGTTCTGGTATTGATGTCTCTGGCGAGCTGGATCGCCCTGACCTTGCATGGACGCGCCCGGCGCATCACCGCTCTCGTGGAATTCAAGACGACCGAACTGCGCGAGCAGGAGCGGCGCGTGATGCGCGCCCAGCGCATGGAGTCGGTCGGCCGGCTGGCGGGGGGCGTGGCGCACGAGTTCAATAATATCCTGATGGCGGCGTCGGGCCTGGCGCAGATCGTCCTGGCCTCTCTCGGTCCGGAGCATCCGAGTTCCGCGGACGTCGAGGGCATCGTCGCCGCCCTGCGGCGCGCGGGCAGTCTCGTCTCGCAACTGCTGACCTACAGCCGCCGACGCGAGGCGCTGATGCGCCCGACGGATCTGGAGGCGCTGGTCGCCGGCATGGGCAAGATGCTGGGTGCGGCGCTGGGGCGCCGCGTCGCTCTGGAACTGCGGACCGGCGGCGCTCCGGCCTGGATCGTGGCCGACGCAGGTCAGGTGGAGCAGGTTTTGCTTAATCTGTGCTTTAACGCCCGCGATGCCGTCGCCGGAAAGGGGACGGTCCGCGTGAGCCTCCGCGAGGAAACGCTGGAACGCGGACGCGGCGACGCGCTCCTGCCCGTGACCTCAGGACGCTACTGGGTCATGGAGGTCGCCGACGACGGCCCAGGAATTCCAGAGGCCGAACGCTCGCGGCTACTCGAACCCTTCTTCACGACCAAGCCGTTCGGCGAGGGCACGGGTCTGGGCCTGGCCGTGGTTTCCGGGATCGTGCGCCAGCACGGCGGAGGGCTGGACATCTCCACGGCTCCCCCAAAAGGGGCCTTGGTCTCGGTGTATTGGCCGGCGTGCCCACCGCCCGAAACTTCCGCAGCCCCCATCGGCGCGGCGGACGCGCCGCGCGGCTCTGAGCGGATATTGATCGTCGACGACGAGCCTATGGTGCGGTCCACGTTAGAACGCATCCTGAGCGGCTTCGGCTACGAGACCCTCAGCGCCTCGGGCGGCGAAGAGGGCGTGCGCGCTTTGAGCGCGGCTCCCGAGGTCCGCGCGGTCGTGTTGGACCTGGTGATGCCGGGCATGGACGGCCTTGAAACCTACGACCGCATGAAGGCCCTGCGGCCCGACCTGCAAGTGCTTTTCCTCAGCGGCTTCGCGCCGCTGGAACTGACGCAGGAGATCCGCCGCCGGGGCGCGCCCTTTCTTGGAAAGCCGGCAGAGCCCGCGGCTCTGGCGCGAGCTCTGCGCAGTACGCTGGACGGCGGCCCGGCGTAGCGCGCGGCCGGGACTTTGCTAAGATGCGAACATTAAGGAGAAAACCCCTATGAAGATCGGAGTGCCGAAGGAAATCAAGAACCGAGAGCACCGCGTGGGTCTGGTGCCCGGAGGCGTGCGCGCGCTGGTCAAGGACGGCCACAAGGTCCTGATCGAGAAATCCGCGGGCGTGGGTTCCGGCATCGCCGACGACGAGTATAAGGCCGCGGGAGCCGCCATCGTCGATAAGAAGCGGCTGTTCGCCGACGCGGACATGATCATCAAGGTCAAGGAGCCGCTGGAAGAGGAGTATCCGCTTTTCCGCGAGGACCAGATTCTCTACACCTACCTGCATCTGGCGCCGGCCCCGGCGCTGACCAAGGCGCTGATGAAGGCCAAGGTCAAGGCCGTGGCCTACGAGACCATCCAGACGCGCGAGGGCGCTCTGCCCCTGCTGACGCCCATGAGCGAGGTCGCCGGCAAAATGTCGGTCCAGCTCGGCGCGCAGTTCCTGGAAAAGCACCACGGCGGACGCGGCGTATTGCTCGGCGGCGTGCCCGGCGTCGCGCGCGGGGTGGTCACCATCATCGGCGGCGGCGTGGTGGGCATCAACGCGGCCAAGATCGCCATCGGCATGGGCGCGCGCGTGAACATACTGGACGTCTCCGCCCAGCGCCTGGCCTACCTCGACGACGTGTTCGGCAATTCGGTGTCCACCCTCATGAGCCATGAGGAGAATATCACGAACGCGGTCCTGCGCGCGGACCTGGTCATCGGCGCGGTGCTGATCCCCGGCGCGAAGGCGCCGCACTTGGTCACCGAGGAGATGGTTAAGCAAATGCGGCCGGGCTCGGTGATCGTCGACGTGGCCGTCGACCAGGGCGGCTGTGTGGAGACCGCGGAGGTCACCAGCCACGACAAGCCGGTGCTGGTCAAGCACGGCGTCCTGCACTACGCCGTGCCCAACATCCCCGGCGCGGTCAGCCACACCTCCACCTACGCGCTGACCAACGTCACGCTCAAATACGCGCGCGACATCGCCCGCTTCGGACTGGAGGAGGCGGTGCGCCGCGACGAGTCCCTGCGCAAGGGCGTCAACGTCTACCGCGGCAAGGTCACGTACGCGGCCGTCGCTCAGTCGGTCGGCGAGAAGGCCGTCGAGCTGGCCACGCTCGTCTGACGCGCCGACGCAGTTCGGCGCGTCAGCGTCGCGGCGCGAGGTAGAAGTCGGTGCGCACCGGAGCCGCGTTCGCGGCCTGGATCGTCGCGGGCTGCGAGGTGAACGTCTTGGCCATGTCGTCGGCCAGCGCGACGCGTTGGGCCGTACTCATCGTCGGGACTCCGTCCTGCGCCGAATCCAGATAGGCGGGCGCGTAGCCGTCCTTTTCGATGCCGATGACGTAGCCGCCTTCGGCCAGAGACGGAACGATCGTGCGGTAGCGGCCGAAAGCGTCGGTGCGCGTCTCGATGCGTCGGTTGGCGCGCTCATCGACCAAGATGATCGTGCAGCCGGACAGCGGCTTCAGCGTGGTCAAGTCATAGACGACGCCGCGCAGGCGCCAGGAGCGGGTCTGAGGATCGGCCGCGCGGGCCGAGATCGCGGCGCGGCGCGGCGCGACCGAGTCTTCATGGGAAATGTAAACCACCTCATGGCGCGCCGGCTCCGACGGCGGCGACACCTCCGCCGCAATCGTCGTCGACGATGATGCTGACGATGACGCCGGAGTTCCCGACGCCGCCGCGTTGCGGTCGACCGCGTCGTAGTTCGCGCTGGTCTCTCCAAGATGGAACAGGCCTGTGGCCATCGACCAGATCAGATAGCCGATTCCGGCGAAGAGCAGTATCGGCGGAAGGGCGCGGTAGAGCGGCGTCTGCTTGAGCGGATGCACCGCCGACGCGGAGTCGTCCTCCGGAAACGACATCGGGCAGTTCGGGCACGAGAGCGTCTCGGGCTTGAGCTTCGTGCCGCAGTTCGGGCACTTCTCCGGAGTCATCGCGCCGCGGTCACAGTTCGACCCAATGCGCGCGGCGCACGCCGTCCAGACGTTCCAGTTCCGCGCGGACCTGCGGCGAAACGGTATCGTCGACGTTGAGCACCATGACGGCCTCGCCGTGCGGCGAGCGGCGGCCGACGCGCATGTCGGCGATATTAACGCCGGCGCGACCCAGCAAGGTGCCCACGCGGCCGATCACGCCCGGCGCGTCGGTATTGGTCAGCACGACCATCTTGCCCGCGGGACGCACGTCGACGCGCAAGGCGCCCAGGCGCAGGATGCGCGGCTCGCCGGGAGCCAGCACGGCGCCGGAGGCGGATGCGGTGCCCGCGTCGGTGACCGCCGCGACGGTGAGCAGACGGCGCACGCCTTCGGAGCATTTGGGATCAGACGACTCCGAGATCTTGATGCCCCGGTCCGCGGCGACGGTCGGCGCGGAGATCCAACTCACCGCGGGACCCAGGATCGGCGTCAGCAGACCTTTCAGCGCGCTGACCAGCAGGGGGCGGCGCTCGGAGCCCTTGAACTCACCCTCGAACTGGACGACGAACTCGCGTACGCCGCCTTCGAGGGTTTGTCCTAGAAAACGGCCCAGCGCCTCGGCCAGGCCCAACCATTCGCCCAGTTCCGCAAGCGTGCGCGCGTCGAAACCGGGAAGGTTCACCGCGTTGGGCGCGATGCCTTTCTCGTGGAAGTCGACGACGGCCTGCGCCAGCTCGACGGCGACGCGGCTTTGCGCCTCGGACGTGGACGCGCCGAGGTGGGGGGTCAGGACCAGGTTCGGCGCCCCGCGCAGGACGCTGTCGGCGGGCAAGGGTTCGGCGCTGAACACGTCCAAGCCCGCGGCCGCCACGCGGCCGTCTTTGAGAGCCTCGACGAGGGCGGCCTCATCAACCAGTTCGCCGCGCGCGCAGTTGATCAGGCGCAGGCCGCGCTTGGCGCGGCTCAGCGACTCGGCGGAGATCAGGTGCTTGGTCTTCTCGCCGCCCGGCACGTGCAAGGTGACGAAGTCCGCCTGGGCCAGCAGTTCCGGCAAGGTCGCGGGCGAAATGCCCAACTCGCGCGCCTGCGCCTCGGACACGAACGGGTCGAAGCCGACGATCTTCATGCCGAAGGACTGCGCGCGCTTGGCGACCTCGCGGCCGATGCGGCCCAGGCCGACGACGCCCAAGGTCTTGCCGAACAGCTCCACGCCCATGAACTTGCCGCGCTCCCACTTGCCGGCTTTCAGCGACGCGTCCGCCTGCGGCACGTGGCGCGCGACGGCCAGCATCAGCGCCAGCGCGTGCTCCGCGGCGGCCAAGGTGTTGGCCGCCGGCGCGTTGATGACGGCCACGCCGCGGCGCGTGGCGGCGGCCAGGTCGATGTTGTCCACGCCCACGCCCGCGCGCCCGATGAGGCGCAGGTCCAGCGCCTTGGCAATCCAGTCGGCCGTGACCTTCGTTTCGGAGCGCACCAGCCAGACGCCGACGCCGGCCAGGGCTTTTTCCAGCACCTCGGGCTTCGGCGCGATTTCGTAGCACAGGTCGATGTCGGGATGGGACTGCAGGGGCTTGAGACCCTCGGGATCGATCTTGTCGGTGACCAGAACTTTCAGCTTGCTCATGTCAAACCTTCGCCTTCGCCAGGCGGCGGGAGAGCGCCGACACGCCGGCGTCCACGTCGGCCTTCGAGATATAGGCCATGTGCGCCAGGCGGACGATTTTTCCCTTCAGATGCATCTGACCGCCCGCAATCGAGATGCCTTCCTCGCGCAGGATGTCGGCCAGGAGTTTGTTTCCGTCCACGCCCTCGGGCAGGATCACGCCGGTGAGGATATTGGCCGGATTTTTGGCGAAGAACGGCAGGCCCAGCGCGTCCTTCAGCCGTGCCCGCGCGTGGTCGGCCAGCGCGAAGTGCCGCTTCCAGACCGCGTCCAGGCCCTCCGCGCGCAGGAGTTTTAGCGCAGCGGCCTGGCCCACGACGATCGAAATCGCCGGTGTCCAGGGTGTCTCTCGTTGCGCGAGAGACTCCTTTATAAGGCGATAGTCAAAGTTAAAGCGCGGCAGGCGCGCCGCGGCCACCGCCTTTTCGGCGCGCTCGGAGAGTGCTGCGAAGCCCAAGCCGGGCGCGTTCATCAAGCCCTTTTGCGAGCCGGTCACCACCGCGTCCAGGCCCCAGGCGTCCATTTCCAGCGGTTCGCAGGCCAGACCCGAAACCGAGTCGACGACGACCAGTGCGTCGGATTCCTCACGCACCACGTGAGCGAGCGTCTTCAGGTCGTTGACGATGCCGGTCGAGGTGTCGGTGTGTTGAAGGAATACGGACTTCAGGCCTTTGAGCGTCTTGAGCTTGGCGCGCAGGACGTCGGCGTCGACGGCGCGGCCCCACTCGAACGGGAGAACCTCGGGCGAGAGCCCGAAGGCTTTCTGGATGGCGACGAAGCGATCGCCGAACGCGCCGGTGGTGCAGATCAGCGACGCGTCTCCGGGCGACAACAGGTTGGTCACCGCCGATTCCATGGCACCCGTGCCCGAGCACGTCATCATCAGCACCGTGCCCTTGGTGCGGTAGACCCACTTCATGTCCTCGATCACCGACGCAAACAGCGCGCCGAACGTTTCGGTGCGGTGGTGGATGAGCGGTCGCGACATGGCCTCCAAGACCTGCGGCGGCAGAGGGGTGGGGCCGGGGGTGAGCATGATGTTGCGGTCGGTCATAAGAACCTCAGGGGCGACTCTCAAGCGACGCCGCCGCGGTGCGGCGGCTGGTCGGACGCGGCTGTGCCGGGGGCGCGCCACGCGGGCTTCGCTTTCGCCGACACCGCCGGCGCGGCGGTGCCCAGGGCCAACGCGGCGACTTCACGAAAATGCTTGACGGGCACGATTTTCAGGCGGGCGCGGACCTCCGCGGGCACATCCTCCAGGTCCTTGGCGTTCGCCTCCGGAATCAGCACGGTCTTGAGGCCCTCGCGGTCGGCGGCCAGAAGCTTTTCCTTCAAACCGCCGATGGGCAGGACGCGGCCGCGCAAGGTGATCTCGCCGGTCATCGCCAAGTCCGGTGCGACCGGGCGCTCCGAGGCCAGGCTGGCCAGCGCGGTGGCGATGGCGATTCCGGCCGAAGGGCCGTCCTTGGGCACCGCTCCTTCGGGGAAATGCAGGTGGAAGTCGCGCCGTCGGAAGAACTCCGGGGCGACTCCCAATTCTTCGGCGATGGAGCGGACGTGGGATAGCGCGGCCTGCGCGGATTCCTGCATGACCTCGCCCAGGCGTCCGGTGATCTTGACCAAGCCGCGGCCCGGCAACGCGACGGCCTCGATGGCCATGGTCGAGCCGCCGACCTCGCTCCAGGCCAGGCCCGTAGACACGCCCACGCCGTTGTGCGAGTTCTTCTCGCGCGGGAACTTCGCCGGCCCCAGGAGCTTGGGCACGTCGGCGGCGTCCCAGGACAAGGTCTCGGGATTCTCGGACAACGCGCGCCGCGCGGCCTTGCGGCACAGAGACGAAATCTCGCGCTCCAGGTGGCGCACGCCGGACTCGCGCGTGTATTCCTCCACGACGCGCTCCAGCGCCGCGTCGGTCAAGGTCATCTGCTCGGGCTTGAGGCCGTGCGCTTCCAGCGCCTTGGGCAGAAGGTGCGTACGCGCGATGGCCGTTTTCTCCGCCAGCGTGTAGCCGGAGAAGTTGAGAACCTCCAGGCGGTCGCGCAGCGTGACCGGGATGCCGCCCAACTCGTTGGCCGTGCAGACGAACATCACCTCGGAGAGGTCGAACTCCACGTCCAGGTAGTGGTCCAGGAAGGTCGCGTTCTGCTCCGGGTCCAAGACCTCCAGCAAGGCCGCCGACGGATCGCCGCGCCAATCCATGCCCATCTTGTCGATCTCGTCGAGCAGAATCAGCGGATTTTTAGAGCCGGCCTTGCGCAGGTGCTGCATGAGGCGGCCGGGAAGCGAGCCGATGTAGGTGCGGCGGTGGCCGCGGATCTCGGCTTCGTCGCGCACGCCGCCCAAGGACATGCGCACGAATTTGCGGCCTAGCGAGCGCGCGATGGACTTGGCCAAGGACGTCTTGCCCACGCCGGGGGGGCCGGCGAAGCACAAGATCGGGCCCCGCAGGCCCTTGGTGAGCTTGGTCACAGCCAGGTATTCCAGCACGCGCTCCTTGATCTTCGGCAGGCCCGCGTGGTCCTCGTCGAGAATCCTCTGCGCCTTGGGCAGGTCGAGAGTGTCGCGCGTGCGCTTCGACCAGGGCAGGTGGACCATCCAGTCCAGGTAGGTGCGGCTGACCGTCGATTCGGGGGAAAACGGCGCCATCTTCTCCAGACGTCCGACTTCCTTGAGCGAGACGCTCTCCGCGGCCTCGGGCATCTTCGCGTCCTTGATCGCTTTCTTCAGGTCCTCGATCTCTTGGGCGAAGTCGTCCTTCTGGCGAAGTTCCTTCTGAATCGCCTTCATCTGCTCGTTGAGGTAGTACTCTTTCTGCGTCTTCTCGATCTGCGTCTTGACGCGCGTGTGGATCTTGCGGTCGAGGTTGAGTATCTCGACGTCGGCCTTGATCATCACGACGAGTTTTTCCAGGCGCTCCTTGACGTCGAGCGCCTCCAGAAGGGCTTGCCGGTCCGCGGGCTTGGCGATCAGCGCGGCGGCGGCGGAATCGGCGAACTCGGAGGGATCCTCGATCTGCGGCAGAGCGGCCAGCTCTCCGGGCGCGCGGCGCGCAAGCTTGGCGTGCTCCTCGCTGGCCTCGACGGCGTGGCGCATCAGCGCCTTGAGTTCGGCCGTGCTCCGCGCCGCGGTCTCGGGATAACCCAGCTTCGCGTTCCAGTGGCCGTCGGCCTCCGAGAACTCCATCGTCTCAAGCGTGGCGCGCGCGTGGCCCTGCAGGAACACTTTCAGCGTCCCGTCGGGCATGCGCAGATACTGGACGACTTCCACCAGCACGCCGGTCTTGTAGACGTCGTCGACCTTGGGGTCCTCGACGGCCACGTCCTTCTGCGCGGCCACGACCAAAAGCTTGCCGTGTTTGGCCATCGCCGCTTCGATGGCCTTGACCGATTTCGGCCGTCCTACCGACAGCGGCAGGACCATGTGCGGAAACATCACCACGTCGCGCACGGCCAGCAGGGGCAGACGCGCAGGGCGGGCGGAGCGCGGCGCGGAAGGTTTCTTCTCGCTCACGGCTTGGCCGCCGGCACCACCTTGTCGGCCAGGCCGTAGGCGACGGCCTCTTCGGCCGACAGGTAGAAGTTGCGCTCCACGTCGCGATCGACGTCCTCGTAGGGCTTCTCGCAGTGCCGCGCCAAAATCTCCGACAGGCGCCGCCGCGTGGCCGCCATTTCCTTACCCTCGATGCGGATGTCGCTTTCCTGGCCGCCCAGGCCGCCGCGGATCAGAGGCTGGTGGATCATCACGCGCGCGTGCGGCAGGATCAGGCGCTTGCCCTTGGCGCCGGCGGCCAGCAGCACCGCGCCGAAGCTCATGGCCATGCCCATGCACAAAGTCGAGATCGGCGCGCGCACGAACTGCATCGTGTCGTAGACCGCCAGGCCCGCCGAAACCATCCCGCCCGGGGAATTAATGTACAGGTGGATGTCCTTCTGCCCGTCCTGCGAGTCCAGGTAGAGCAACTGGGAGATCAGGTTGTTGGCGGAGTCCGTGGTCACCGCCCCGTCGTCGCCGCCGACGAAGATGATCCGCTCTTGAAGGAGGCGCGAAAAGATGTCGTAAGACGTCGCTGAACCGCCGGACCAACGCTCGAGTACGGTGGGAAGAATGCTGGGCATAAGCAGAGTCTAGCTCTTTAGAAAGCCGCCCCTCAAGGACGCTTCGGCAGCCGCCGCCGACAGTCGCGGATGAAGGTAATCTCCACGACGCCGTCGGTGCGCAGGCGATACACGATTCGGAATAATTCGACGATCGTGCTCCGGTATCCCGTGAAAGCGCGGTTCAGGGGCGAGCCGAGTTCCGGGAAATCGCCCAGGACTTCCAGGCGCTTGAGCACTCGTCCGTGCAAAGGCTCCGCGATGGCCTGGAAATCGCCCGCGGCTTGCGGCAGAAGTTCAACGTTCACTTCTTGCGGCGCTTGCGCTGAGCGAGGTAGACCGAGAGAGGGATCGTTTTCCCCGCCGCTTCCTCGCGCTTGGCTCGCGCCAGGCGCTGTCGCCAATCCGGGTACGACATCTCGTCCATCGTCGCGAGCATGCCTTCATACGCTTCGTAGCTGACGAGCACCGCACTCGCGCGCCCGCGCTGGGTCACGACGACGGGCTGCTCCGTCTCGCGCACCTGGTCCACGTATTTCTTCGCTTTCGTCTGGAGATCGCTGATCGGTATGATCTTGTCCATATGTTTAAGCTTATATCTAATCTTTCGCGTCCGCAAGCTCTTTTCACGGCATTCACCCCGACGTCGAGACATTCAAAAGCGCGGCGCCGGCCCGAAGGCCGGCGCCGCAGTTGAGTCCGTCGGACGAAAGATTATGCGTCCGTGTAGGCGGCCTTGTCGCGCAGGAAGGCCATGACCTTGCGCTCGCGCAGCATGTGCGCGATCTGGTCCTTGCGGCGCTCGAAAAGCTCGCGCAGCTCCTTCTTCTTCTCCTCGCTCTCCGCGTCCTTAAGCCCGGCCTCCAACTCCGCGGCGATTTCGGCGTCGGTCGCGGCGATTTTTTCCTTCTCGGCGATGGCGCCCAGCACGAAGGACAGGCGCACCGAATCCTCGGCAGCCGTGCGCATCTTGTCGTTGAGGTCGGAGACGCTCTTTTCGGGGAGCTTCACGGAGCCGAGCTGGCGCTGGAAACGCTCCAGCATGTCTTGAAGCTGGCGCTCGACCATGGACGGGGGCAGGGCGAATTTATTGGCTTTGACCAGCGCCTGCTCGATCTGGCGCGAGGCGTCGGCGTCGGACTCCTGCGCGACCTCGCGGTCCAGGATTTCCTTGAGCTTCGCCTTCAACTCGTCGAGCGTCTCAAAGCCCATGTCCTTGGCGAACTCGGCGTCGACCGGGGGCAGGATCTTCGTCTTGATCTCGGTCAGGGTCACGGACAGGTCGGCGTCCTTGCCGCCGAGCTTGACCTTCAGCGTGCGGCTCTCGCCGCGCTTGAGGCCCAGCAGGCCGGCGGTCAGGCCTTCGACGGACTGCTCGGCGGACATGTCCACCAGTTCCGAGGTTCCCTTCGCGTTGGCCAGCGGCTTGCCGTCGCGCGAGGCCGCGTAGTCGATGACCGCGAAGTGCGTGGCGGCCACCGCGTCTTCCGGGGCGACTTCCAGACGCGCGTGCGACTCGCGCAGTTCCTGCAGGCGCTTGTCGAGCGCGGACGCGTCCGCGCTCCGCGGCTTGCGCTTCACGGGAATCTTCGCGTAGTCCTTGGCGGTCGGCGTGGGTGCGACCTCCACGGCCAGGGTCAG
>JABEUV010000032.1 GCA_013044195.1 Elusimicrobiota bacterium
CCCCCCCGTCCCGTGATCCCGCCGTTTTGGTCGGTGCGGATGAAAGCGCCGCCGCTTTCTCCCACGGCAATGCTTGAAAGCAGGCGATGGAGCTGGTTCAAGTCGTAGCCCAGCACCAGCAGTCCCTTGAGCGCGCCCAGTTCGTCGCGGATCGGCTGGGCGAAATAAAGAACCCGGCCGCCCCCGGGCAGGCCGCGGACGCCGGAGATCCAGCGCTTACCGGCGCTGAGCTTCGACGCCGCAAGAAAGTCCGCCGGGGTGAACGCGGTCGCCTCCGAGCTCCGCGAAGAAGCCCCATCCACGCGGCAGACCACTCGTCCGTCCGCGTTCAGGTAAAGAATATGCGCATAAACGCGGCCGCGCGCGGAAAAGCGCCGCAGGTAGCGCTCCAACTCCTTGCGATAGCTCTCCGCCTCGTCACGCAGTCCGAAGTCGACGTTTCGATAATAATCCGCGATCAGCGGCGTCTCGGCCAAGGTCGCCAGATCGCGGTAGCGTTCCGCCAGCAGATCGTCCACGCTCGACGCCGTCCGCTGCGCCAGCAACCCCATCTCCGTGTCGATCGACCCCAACATCTCCCGCCGCGCGCGGTGATACTGCAGCCATACGACCCCGCCGACGGCCAGGATGACGGGCGGGATGATCGCGACGAACAGCTTCCAAGATAGCTTCTTCGGCGAATGGAGTTTTATCACGACTTCCTTGACGCGAGCGACGCGGTCAACCGACGTACGCCGCCAGGATAGACCGGTCCGCTGCGGTTGTCAAGATCAAATCGCTAATTTCTCCAATTTTTTACTGAAGAACACGTCACAATTGTGTGTGAATGTCCCAGATCGAATGCCGAAATATTATAAGCCGCGGCCTGGGTCAGCTTTTGTGAATATCCGCAGACTTGTTGATGGTCAATGCCGGGACGAATATCGAGAGTGCATCGCAGGCCTTTGAGTGCGTCGTAAACTGATGCCGGACCCCTTTAGGGATGAGTAGCATATCCCCCGCTCTAATTCGATGCTTGCGTTTATCAAGAGTCGCAGTCATTGTTCCGGACAAGCAATACACAAACTCCGCCGTACGTTCGTGATGAATTCTAGGCAGACTGGTTCTCGCGGGGAGATGCTCATGCAAGATTGACATGTCGCCGAGGAGGCACCCGTCGGGGAGCTTGCGCGTGCGAAGACCCCCAAAGCGCGAAGCCTTTAGACGCGAAAGACTTGTAACAATAAGTCTCGATTTCATTCGATAGGCGCCTCTTTTTTAATTTCCGTGGAAAAGAAATACGGCATTCCCGAGACGTACGGCACGAATAAAACGTTGCGGCGAAGGCCGTACGTCCTAATGCGTTGATAAGTAGGCAACGCCAAATAGTTCGAGTGGACGAAATCATCGATGCCTTTAGCGATCTCGCGCTGACGGCCGCGATCAAGAGTTCCGACCAGACGACTAAATTGATCATCGAGCGCGGTCGCAGAAGAGAGCGCGAAGGGCGACTGGCCCGATAGAAAAATGGACGTGACAAAGAACGCATGGCACATCGGATCGGGGACATCATAAATCGCCATGTCCCAATGCGAACGATCGCGCAGTTTTGCGAATAATTCTGAATCGGAAACAAGGGTGAGGTCTTCTTTGACGCCTATTTTGGCCAATTGACTGGCGATGATCCTGCCCGTTCTCTCGGCGTTAACTTTCAGCAGCACTCGCAACCGGAATCCATGGGGATACCCCGCCGCGGAGAGTAATTGCAGTGCCCGTTTCAAATCGAATGGATACGGCAATATTTTTGGATTGTGTCCAAATTCTCCCGGCGAAGTCAAAGTGCCGATGGGATTGCCGTTGCCGAGAATATCGTAACGAACGAGGGCTTGCCGATCCACGGCTAGGTTTATCGCTTTTCGTACCCTGATATCAGACAAGGGAGCGTGCGTGGTGTTGAAGTTGCCGGCGACTGTATAGAACGTTTCTCTTTTAACGACGTAAGTATTTCGAGAGTGTTGAACCTCTAGTGTTTTTGTCCCCGGCAGATTCGTCAACACATCGATGGATCCAGCCATCAGCGCGCGCACTTGGTCGCCGACAGGGATGAACCTGAAAACAAGTCCGGCGACGCGCGGATAACCTTCGTGCCAATACGAGCGATTTGCGACGAGTTCGATGCGGTCGCCCTTAATCCATTTCTTAAATGCGAACGCGCCGGTCCCAACCGGCCTCTCTTGTAAAACACTTTCAGGGGCATTTTTGTAATATCCCGGTGGAACCATCACGATAAAGCCCGCTATTCTGTTCAATAGGAGACCGTCGGGCATGCGGGTGACGATATTGACGCGATGATCGTCGACGATGTCGACATGATCGATCGTCTCGATGAATCCTCGTGCCGGGAAAGACGTCTTTGGGTCGAGATACCGTTCGATGCTGAAGCGAACGCTTTCCGCGTTGAACGGCTCGCCGTTGTGGAAATAAACCCCCTTTCTCAGGTCGAATTGCATCGCGGTGGGACTCAAGCGCCGCCACTGGGTCGCCAGAGCGGGAACGATTTTTCCGTCGGCGTCGAATCGCACGAGGCCTTCGAAAATCTGCTGGACGATCGTGTGGTTTTTCTCGGAGAACTCCTTTTGGGGGTCCAGGGTCGCGGGATCGACGACGTCGTCGCAGACCACCAAGGTGCGGGAACTCGCCGCGACGGATTGGGAACGCGCCGAGGGTGCGAGGCAAAGAGAAAGCAGAGCAAGAATAAACGGCATGCTCAGCCGGGGTTAGTCGCGACGAGTATTTGCGAAGAGTTGCGCGCGGAGGCGGCGATGGGGCGGCGCACGATCGACCTGAAGCCCGCGCGGCGCAGCCAGGACTGGTATTCGCGCGCGGTGTAGGTGCGGCCGGCCTCGGTGTAGGCCAGCATGTGAACGGAGAAAAGGGCGCCGAAGGTCGGGCTTACGCGATCTGGCTCCAGCATGAAGTCGTGAATGACGACGCGCCCGCCGGGGCGCAGGGCGCGGCGGCTGCGGCGCAGGAGGCTCTCGTTAACGGCGGGGCTTTCGTCGTGCGTGATGTGTGAAAGCAGGACCAGGTCGTAGGCGGCGCGGCCGAAGTCGGCGCGGCGGTAATCGCCGGGCTTCAATGTCGCGCGCGCCCGCGGCCCGGGATGGGCGGCCAGCATGTTGCGCGTGATCTTCAGCGTGCTGGGCAGGTCTAAAAGCGTCGCGCGAAGGGAGGAATTGCCGCTCAGGAAGGCGAGACTGTAAGTGCCGGGCCCCGCGCCGACGTCCAGCATGTCCCGAACGGAGGTCGGGTCCAGCGCCGCGGCGATCTCGGCTGCGGGCCCGCGCGCGATGTTGTCCATGCCGCGGATATATTCCTGAGTGAAGCCCTTGTGGCGCAGCAGCCAGTACTCCAGCGGGCGCACCGCGCCGCCCTTCTTCACGCAATGGCGCAGTTCCCCCCACGCGTCCCAGATGATCTCCTGATACTTGAGATTGTCTCCCAGATAGCCGGGTCTGCCGGAGACAAGATGCCGCCGGCTGACCGGCGCGTTGCCGTAGCGGCCGCCGCGTTTGAACGCATAGCCCATCGCGACCAGCGCGTCGAGCAATATCTCGACGGCCCGCGCGTCCAGGCGCAGAAGACGCGCGACTTCACGTGCGGAGCGCGGCGGCTCCAGGCGATCGAAGAATCCCAGATACGACGCGACCATGAGGACCTTGGCCTTGCGGTAGCCCATGATCTCGTCGATCAGCCGGTCGGCCGTAACGGCCGCGGAACCTTTCATCGGTGGTCTCCCACGAACAGCTTGTCGAGCGAGCGTACGCGCGACAAAATCGGCGGAATCTCCTCGGCGTCGATCGTCACGTCTAGTACGCTGGGTCCTTTGCGCGCCAGCGCGGCGCGCAGGGCCAGGCCGACGTCTTCGGGACAGCGCACGCGCCGCGACCAAGCGCCCAGCGCGCCCGCAATCGCGGCCACATCCATGCGCCGGAACTCAGTGCCGATCGTGCGGCCGTCGTATTGCAAAGTCTGGCCGTGGTGCACCGCGTTGAGCCTTCCATCGTTGAGCACCACCCAGACCACCGGTATGCGGTGCGTCGCGGCCGTCGAGACCTCCATTCCGGCCATCGCAAAGCCCCCGTCGCCGACGATCGCGACGACCGGGCGCGACGGCGCCGCGAGCTTCCCGCCCACCGCGGCGGCCACGCCGAAGCCCATCGCCGCGAAGTCGCCCCAGTTGTGGACGAAGTCGTTGCGGCCCGTCGCGGTCAGGTAGTGCGTCGCCCACAGCGTGTTGTTGCCCACGTCCAGGAAGATCATCGCGTCCTCGGGCAGCGCGGCGTCCAACTCCCGCATCAGCCGCTGAGGCTTCATCGGCAGAGCGTCGCTAAGCGTCGAATCGGGATTCAAGATCGCCGGCCCGGCGGCGCGCGCCCGCGCCAGCGCCGCGCCGCCGTCGCCGCGGCGCGGATGCTCCCCGACGGCCAGCAGGCGGCGCAAATGAAACAGAAGCTCGCGCAACGTCGTCCTCGCGTCTCCGGCCAGGGCCACGTCGACCGAATAATTGCGCCCGATCGTCTCCGGGTCCACGTCCTGCTGGATCACCGTTCGGCCCAGCCCCAGCCTTGGATCCCAGCCCGACGTCGAGTTCTCATGCAGGCTGCTGCCGATCACGAACAGGACGTCGACGCCCCCCTCCAGCAGGTAGCGCTCCGCCAGCGGCGAGCTGGCCAGCCCGAACGTGCGCAACGACAGCGGGTGAGTCTCCGGAAACGCGCCCTTTCCTTTCGGGGTCGTCGCCGTGGGGATGGAGAGCAGTTCGGCAAGCTCCCGCAGTTCCGCGCGCGCGCCGGCCAGGTTGACGCCGTGGCCGGCCAAGATCGCCGGGCGGCGCGCCGCCAGCAGGACCGATGCGCACTCCTTGACCGCCTCGCGGTCGAACAGGCGCGATATCGGGCGGTAGCCCGCGGGAGCCAACGCGCCCGGCGGGGCCGGCCGGCGCATCAGGTCGGTCGGAATGCTGAGGTGCACCGGGCCCCGGCGTCCTGTCAGAGCGGCGCGCAGCGCGCGGCGCAGCATGTCCGGCGTGTTCGCCGGGGAGGCGAGCTGAGCGCTCATCTTCGTCACCGGCCGGAACATCGCGACCGTGTCG
>JABEUV010000238.1 GCA_013044195.1 Elusimicrobiota bacterium
AACGACAAGGAAAACGGATCAAGACACGGCTATAACGGCAACAGAAAAGACCACCTTAAATCAGGTCCATAGTGGTCCGAAGAACCCGGAGCACCTTAGTCGGATTGGCTTGGTTTCCGGTCAGAAGTAGCTCTTCAAATACCAAACCACGAGTGGACAATACAGATGGTCAGTCTCGTCAAATTCAGAAAGATCGGGATGGTGCGGACCCGTCTTATCCTTTGCATCAAAGGGCGCGTCGGCTTTCTTGTACAAGCGGAACTTGCCTGCGCCGGAGTGCGCTGTTCCGTTAACGGTCCTAAATAAATAGCGGTTCCGCGACCCGCCGACTGCTGGATTTTTCGGATTAACGTCACGATCGATTCCTGATACCAGGTGACGTTCGTACATGATCGGGGTCACTCCGTGTCCCCACATTAGTCTCACCTGTGCCGCGATCTGAGAGCCATCGACGAGCGTCGCCGGGCTGGCGGGGGTCGGGGTGGCTCGGAGTAAGGTGGCTGTCGCGATCCATATTTTGTCCATCTTGGTTGTTTGAATCATCGGCTAAATCTCTCCATGAATGTGTTGAGGCGCTCTTCCGGAATCATCCTACTAAAGCGAGCGCAGGGCTTGGCCTCGGACGACGGTGTCGAATCGCCGCTCGGGTACTTGTGCACCACGATGATCGCCGCTCGGCGATGGGTACTATGGGCATCACTGACCGCGCAAGTGCACACGGTGGGTGGGGCGCGTCAGCGCGAAGCGTTGTGCCCGCCGCCCACGGACGAGGCTTCACCGCTTCCGTAGATGGCCGACGCTCACCTTTTGTGGAGCATTCAAACGATACTCAGGGCGGAAATGACGCCGCGTCGCCGTCGAAAAAGTGGTGCGCCCGTCAGGAATCGAACCTGAACCCGCAGCTTCGGAGGCTGCTGTGATATCCATTTCACCACGGGCGCGGTGAGGAAGGAACTACAGGGCTATTTTACCTAATCTGGACGGAAGCGGACGGCCCAGGGCGGAAGACAGGCCGCGCGCGGCGGCTTGAAGCGCACGCACGTCGACGCCGGTGTCGCCGCCGCTGGCGTGGAAGGCGAAGACCAAGTCCTCCATGGCCACGTTGCCCGACGCGCCGGGCGCGTAGGGACAGCCGCCCACGCCGCCGGTGGAGGCGTCAAAACCGGAGACGCCGTACTCGGTCCAGGCGGTCAAGGCGTTGGCCACGGCCATGCCGTAGGTGTCGTGGAAGTGCAGGAAAATATTTTCAACGGGAACGGCTTTCAGCAGAACGTCGAGAAGGCGGCGCACGTCGTCGGGTGAGGCGCGGCCGATGGTGTCGCCGATGGAGTATTCGTCGACGGACATGGATTCGAGCGTCTTGATCACAGCGACGACCGCCTCGGGTTTTATTTTTCCTTCATAGGGGCAGTAAAACGCCGTCGAGACGTAAGCCCGCACCGGCAGTTTCTTTGATTGGGCCGCCGGAACGACGGTCTTGAAGCGGTCGATGGACTCGGCGATGGAGGCGTTGATGTTCTTCTTGTTGAACGTCTCCGAGGCCGCCGTGAAGATGGCGATTTTGTCCGCCCCCGCCGCCAACGCCGCGTCCAAGCCTTTGTCGTTGGGCACCAGCGCGGAGTAGAGCACGCCGGGCTTTCGCTTGATGCGGGAGAACACCTGAGCGGAGTCCGCCATTTCCGGCACGGCTTTGGGGCTGACGAAGGCGCCGGTCTCGATCTCGCGCAGGCCCGAAAGCGACAGCGCGTCGACGAAGGCCACTTTCGCGTCCGTGGAGACGGCCGCGCCGGCGGTTTGCAGGCCGTCGCGCGGGCCCACTTCCACCAGGCGCAGGCGCGGACGGCTCACGGCTTGACGACCCACTTCGGGGCGCGCTTTTCTAAAAAGGCGGACAGGCCTTCCTGGCCTTCGGCGCCGGAGCGCAGGCGCACCAGCGTGTCGACGGTCAGGTTCACGCGCTCGTCCAAAGACGCGCGCGCGATCTTCGGGATCATCGCCTTGGCCGTGCGGACCGCCAGCGGTCCGTTCTTCAATATCTCCGCGGCGACCGCGCGCGCGCGCGCGGACAATTCCGCGGCGGGCGCGGTCTCCTGCGCCAGGCCCATGGCCACCGCCTTCGCGGCGCCAAACAGCTCCGCGGTCAAATAGTAGCGCCGCGCGTTGGCCGCGCCGATCTTGGGCAGCACCCAGGAAGAGATCACCGCGGGCATGATGCCCAGGCGCACCTCGGAGAAGCACAACTTGGCGTCTTCTGACAGTATGGCCACGTCCGCCGCGGCCAGCAATCCCAGCCCGCCGCCGAACACCGCGCCCTGCGCGGCCACGATCACGGGCACCGGGCACTCGTCTACGGCAAACAGCATGTCGGCGAAGCGCCGCGCGTCCTTCTTGCCCTCCTCCGGCGGCAAGGTTCCGCCACGGCGCATCCAGTCGATATCCGCACCCGCGCAG
The DNA here is from genome assembly GCA_013044195.1 of Elusimicrobiota bacterium. Classification (GTDB taxonomy): domain Bacteria; phylum Elusimicrobiota; class Elusimicrobia; order UBA1565; family UBA9628; genus GWA2-66-18. The sequence continues at coordinate 2,452 of JABEUV010000238.1, forward strand.
AAATCCTTGCCTTCGCCGGTCACCATGACCGCGCGCAGGTCCGGATTTTTCGCGATGTCCCGGAAGGCGTGCTCCAGCTCTCCCAAAGTGACCTCGCTCATGGCGTTGCGCGCGGCGGGGCGCGCCAGCGTCACCTCGGCGACCGGTCCCAGGGCGACCTTCAGGTGCTCGTAGGCCACGCTACATCCGGAACACGGGACGGCGCACCGGCGGCAGGGGCGCGTGTGCGGCGGCGGCCAGCGCCAACGCCAGCACGCGGCGCGTGTCCGCGGGCGCGATGATGCCGTCGTCCCACAGACGCGCGGAACCGTAATAGGGCTGGCCCTCCGCTTCATATTGCGCGCGGATGGGCGCTTGTATTCTCTCCACGTCGGCCTCGGTCAGGTCCCCGCCGGAGCGCTTGAGCTGTTCGCGCTTGATGATGGTCATCACCGTGGCGGCCTGCTCCGCGCCCATCACGGAGACGCGCGCGTTGGGCCAGGTAAACAGGAAGCGCGCGCCGTAGGCGCGGCCGCACATGGCGTAGTTGCCCGCGCCGTTGGACGAGCCGCAGATCACCGTGATCTTGGGCACGCGCGCGGTGGACACCGCCTGCACCAGCTTCGCGCCATGCTTGATGATGCCCGCCTGCTCAAAGTCCTTGCCGACCATGAAGCCGGTGATGTTCTGCAGGAACAGAAGCGGGATGCCGCGCTGGTCGCACAGCTCGATGAAGTGCGCGCCCTTCAGCGATGACTCCGGAAACAAAATGCCGCGATTGGCCAGTATCCCCACCGGCCGCCCGTGGATATGGGCAAAGCCGCAGATCAAGGTCGCGCCATACAGCGCCTTGAACTCCTGAAAGCGCGAGCCGTCGACCAGGCGCGCGATCACCTCGCGCGGGTCGCAGGGACGGCGCAGGTCGCGGTTGACCAGGCCGTAGAGATCGTCCGGCGGATATAAAGGAGACTCCCCTTCGCCCAGGTCCAGCTTGGGCGCGTTGAGGTTGGCCACGATGGCGCGCGCGCGCGCCAAGGCGTCCGCGTCGTCGTCGGCCAAGTGGTCGGTCACGCCGGACGTGCGCGAGTGCATGTCGCCGCCGCCCAGTTCCTCGGCCGTGGATTCCTCGCCCGTGGCGGCCTTGACCAGCGGCGGCCCGCCCAGGTAGATGGTGCCCTGGTTGCGCACGATCACGGCCTCGTCGCTCATCGCCGGCACGTACGCGCCGCCGGCCGTGCACATGCCCATCACCACGGAAATCTGCGGTATGCCCAAGGAGGACATCACGGCCTGGTTGTAGAAGATGCGCCCGAAGTGCTCCTTGTCCGGAAACACCTCGGACTGCTTGGGCAGGAAGACTCCGCCGGAATCCACCAAATAAACGCAGGGCAGGCGGTTTTCAAGCGCTATTTCCTGCGCGCGCAGATGCTTCTTGATGGTCTCCGCGTAGTAGGTGCCGCCCTTGACCGTCGCGTCGTTGGCCGCGATCACGCACAGCCGGCCCGCGACCACGCCCAGCCCGGTGACGATCCCCGCCGCGGGCACCTCGTCGTCGTACATCCCCAGCGCCGCCGTCGCCGACAGCTCCAAGAAATCCGAACCCTCGTCGATGAGCTTCTGCACGCGCTCGCGCGCCGTCAGCTTGCCGCGCGAGCGGTGCAGATCCACCGACTTCTGAGGCCCGCCGGCGCGGATGCGCGCCAGCTTCGCGTCCAGGTCGTCGAGCAACGCGCGGTGATGCGCCGCGTTGGCCAGGAACTCCGCCGAGCCGCGGTCCGGCTCGGAGACGATCGGCGGCGTGTCGGCGTCAAGCTCGGTCATGGCCCGATGATACAAAAGTGGCCCTCCTGTCGCGCGAAAGTTGATATGTCATGTTTAGCGAAAGTTGAAATGTCATGTTGGTCTCCCCACCGGGGAGGCAAACATGGACATGGCAGCGAGGCT
>JABEUV010000239.1 GCA_013044195.1 Elusimicrobiota bacterium
CCAAGCTGCGCGGCAAGTAAACCTCCTTACCGGGAAAAATTTATGACCACGACGAATATCGACCTTTCCAATCTTGCTCCGACCCCCGGCGCGCGCCGGCGGCGCCTGCGCTTGGGCATGGGTGAAGGCTCGGGCACCGGCCAGACCGCGACGCGCGGCCAGAAGGGCCAGCGCTCGCGTTCCGGCGACGGCAAGCTCGTCGGCTTCGAAGGCGGCCAGACGCCGTTGCTGCGGCGCATCCCGAAGCGCGGCTTCACCAACGGGATGTTCAAGGTCACGTACCAACTTGTCAGCCTGGAGACGCTGGAGCGTGTCTTTAAGAACAAGACCGAAATCTCGATCGAAGACCTGCGCGTACACGGCCTGGTCAAGGGCCGCCGCCCGGTCAAGATCCTGGGCGACGGAGAGTTGGCGCGCGCGCTGAAGGTCCGCGCGCACGCGTTCTCCGGTCCGGCGAAGGCGAAAATCGAGAAGGCCGGCGGGAAGGCCGAGGTCCTGAAGGCGTGAAGCACCTGAGCGTCGCGAGGAGAGGGTTCTAGCATGGCCGGCCTCGGCGATTTCTTCGACGTCCCGGACCTGCGCAAGCGCATCGGCTTCACGCTGGGCGCGATCGCGGTGTTCCGCGTGGGCGCTTCGATTCCCATCCCGGGCGTGAACTCGGCGGCCATCCGCGCGATCTTCAACGCGCAGTCCAACGGCCTGCTGGGCTTCCTGAACACGTTCTCGGGCGGCGCGCTGGGACGTTTCTCGATCTTCTCGATGGGCGTGATGCCCTACATCAACGCCTCGATCATCGTCAGCCTCCTGCAGGGCGCGCACGTGTTCCCCGCGCTGGACCGCCTGGCCAAGGAAGGCGAACTGGGCCGGCGCAAGCTCAACAACTACACGCGCTATCTGACTTTGGGTTTGGCGTGCTTCCAGTCTTTTGGCCTGACTCTTGCGATCACCAAGATGCCCACGCCGGGCAATATCCCGGTGGTCACCAACCCGGGCGTGCCGTTCTACTTGGTCACCGTGTTGACCCTCGTCGCGGGCACGATCTTCGTGATGTGGCTGGGCGAGCAGATCACCGAGACGGGCATCGGCAACGGCGTGTCTTTGATCATTTTTGCTGGCATCGTCGAACGTATTCCGGCGGCGACCATGAGCTTGATCGAACTGGTGCGCATCGAGGAGATGAATCTGCTGATGGCCGGCGGTATCGTCGCGGCCTTGCTTGGGGTCACACTCCTGGTCGTGTGGCTGGAAACCGCGGTGCGGCGCATCCCCGTGCAATACGCCAAGCGCATGGTCGGCCGGCGCATGTACGGCGGGTCCCAGAGCTATCTGCCTTTGAAGGTGGACCAGTCCGGCGTGATCGCGGTCATCTTCGCGATTTCCTTGATCCAAGTGCCGCTCACGCTCTCCATGTTCTACGCGAAAACCGCGTGGGGACAGAAAATTCAAGATGTCATCAATCGCGGCAGCTGGATGTACGACCTCTCGTACGCCGCGCTGATCGTGTTCTTCTGCTACTTCTACAACTCGGTGTCGATCAACCCACAGGATCTCGCCGACAACCTTAAGAAGTCCGGCGGCTTCATTCCCGGCATTCGTCCCGGCGAGCCGACGGCGAAGTTTATCGAGTGGGTCATGGAGCGCATCACTCTGGGCGGCGCGCTGGCCGTGGCCGCGATCGCGGTCCTGCCCGACGTCCTGCGCCGCAACTTCAGCGTTCCTTTCTTCTTCGGCGGCACGTCCTTGCTTATCGTCGTGGGCGTCGCGCTCGATACAATGGGCCAGGTCGAAGCTCAGCTCATCATGCGCCACTACGAAGGCTTCATGAAAAAGGGCCGCATCCAGGGCCGCTGGTTCAACATCGGGGAGCAGACCCAGGCATGATCGTTCTCCTCCTTGGCGCGCCCGGCTCTGGAAAGGGCACGCAGTCCCAGCGTCTGATCAAGCGCTACGGCTTCAAGTATCTGGCGACGGGCGATATCTTTCGCGCCGAGATCGCGCAGAAGACTGCTCTCGGTCTCAAGGCCGAAGGCTATGTGAAGGCCGGCAAGCTGGTTCCCGATGACGTGGTTTTGGAAATGGTCGCTGGGCGCATCGAGCCGGGCGGTCAGTATCTGCTGGACGGATTTCCCCGCACCGTCGATCAGGCGCACGGACTCTCCGAGATCCTGCGCCGCGCCGGCACGGAAGTGGGCCTTGTGCTCTCGCTGACTTTGTCCAGCGCGGAAGCGATTCGCCGCATGAGCTCGCGGCGCATCTGCTCGAACTGTGGCGAGGTCTTCAACGTCATCAGTCGCGCGCCGCGCGTCGAGAACGTCTGCGACAAATGTGGCGCCGCGCTGATTCAGCGCGAAGACGACTCCGCGGCCACGGCGGAAAAGCGCCTGATGGTTTTCGAACTTCAGACCCAGCCGCTCGTCGCCTACTACAAAGGCGAGCAGCTGCTCAAAGAGATCGATGCGTCGGGGGCTCCGGACGCCATCGAGGCCGCGATCGCAGCCGAGATCGATGCTCGCGGGAAGGCGCGCTGAATATGTTCATGCAGAAGGCCGTCGAGATCAAGACGCAGGATGAGGCGGCCGCGATGCGCCGCGCCGGCGTCGTCGTCGCCGACATCCTTGTTCTCCTGCGCGGCCTCGTCGCGCCCGGCATGACGACCGGCGAAATCGACCGCATCGCACGCGAGGAGCTCAAGAAGCGCGGCGCCAAGCCCGCGTTCCTGAACTACCACGGATTTCCCGGCGTGATCTGCGTCTCCGTCAATCACGAGATCGTGCACGGCATTCCAAGCGATGCGCGGAAACTGAATAGCGGCGACATCGTCGGCCTGGACTTCGGCGCGGTCGTCGACCGTTTCTACGGCGATTCCGCGATCACCGTCGGCGTCGGCGCGATCAGCCCCGAGGCCGAGCGCCTGGTCCGCGTCACGCGCGAGTCCTTGGAGCGCGGCATCGCGGCGGTCAAGGCCGGCGCGCGCATCGGCGACATCGGCGCGGCCGTGCAGGCTCATGCCGAGGCCGCGGGCTACGGCGTCGTGCGGGATTTTGTCGGCCACGGCATCGGCCGCGCGCTCCATGAGGAGCCGCCCGTTCCCAATTACGGTAAGGTCGGTACCGGGCCGCGTCTGAAGGCCGGAATGACGATCGCCATCGAGCCGATGGTCAACGCCGGCGGACCCGAGGCGGAGACGCTTGACGACGGCTGGACGGCAGTCACCAAGGACCGCAGCCTCTCCGCTCATTTTGAGCACACGGTATTGGTGACCGAGCAGGGTTCGCAGATTTTGACGTTGCCCTCGACTCCGGCCGAGAAGATTTCATGACGAAAGAAGAGAAGATAGAAGTCGAAGGAAGCATCCTGGAGGCGCTGCCGAACGCGATGTTCCGCGTCGAGATCGCCCCCGGGAAAGTCGTGCTGGCCCACATCTCCGGCAAGATGCGCATGCATTACATCAAGATCCTGCCCGGCGACAAGGTCCGCATCGAGTTGTCCCCCTACGATTTGAACCGGGGACGCATCACCTACCGGGAGTAAACGAGATGAAAGTCAGAGCGAGCGTGAAGCCAATCTGCCAGAAGTGCAAGATCGTCAAGCGCGACGGAGTCGTGCGCGTGCTGTGCTCGAACCCGAAGCACAAGCAGCGTCAGGGCTGAGCGCAACTTTTAGTAAGGAACACAGGAGAATACAAGTATGGCGCGTGTGGCCGGAGTGGACTTGCCGAAGAACAAGAGGATCGACGTGGCGTTGTGCTACCTGTACGGCGTGGGCCGTACGCGGGCGAAGGAAGTGATCGGGAAGCTTAGCGGCTCGATCAAGGCCGAGACCCGGGTCAAGGACCTGACCGAGGAGCAGGTCGGTATTCTGAACACTATCCTGACCAAGGAGTACAAGGTCGAGGGAGAGCTGCGCCGCGAAGTCGTCGCGCACATGCAGCGCCTGACCGAGATCAACTCCTATCGCGGGCACCGGCATCGCCGCAGCCTGCCTGCGCGCGGTCAGCGCACGAAGACGAACGCGCGCACGCGCCGCGGCCGCCGCAAGACCGTGGGCGTGGGCAAGGCCGCGTCGGCGACGGGCAAGAGTTGATTTCGCGGACAATCTGAGAGGATCGAATCATGGCTGACGAAAAGACGACCGCAGCACCCAAGGCCGCTCCTTCGGCTGCGCCCAGAAAGAAGGCATGGAGATCCGTGTCCTTCGCGAAGGTGCACATTCAGTGCTCCTTCAACAACACGATCGTGACGCTGACCGACGACCGCGGCGACGTTCTTGCCTGGGCGACGGCCGGCGGTTCCGGTTTCCGCGGCACGAAGAAGGGTACACCCTTCGCGGCCGGCGTGACCGCCGGCAAGGTGGCCAAGAAGGCCGCCGAGATGGGCGTCAAGCAGGTCGCGGTCTTCATCAAGGGACCGGGACCGGGCCGCGAGACCGCAGTGCGCTCGCTGGGTTCGGCGGGCTTGCTCGTCGTCAGCTTGAAGGACGTGACGCCGTTGCCGCACAACGGCTGCCGTCCGCCGAAGGCCAGGAGGGTGTAACCGATGTCCCGCTATACTGACGCCGTCTGCCGTCTTTGCCGCCGCGAACAGCAGAAGCTGTTCCTGAAGGGCGACAAGTGCTACACCAAGTGCGTCCTCGAGAAGCGCGAGGGCGGACCCGGCGTGGCCAAGCCCCAGCGGGGCAAACCTTCCGCGTACTCGATCCGTCTGCGCGAGAAGCAGAAGCTGCGCCGCATGATCCAGATGAACGAGCGCCCTTTTGAGAGAAAGGTCGCCGAGGCTTCGAAGGCCCGTGAGGCTTCCGGAGACCATCTGTTGCGCGCGCTGGAACTGCGGCTCGACAACGTCGTGCGCCGCTCGGGTCTGGCGACGTCGCTGAAGACGGCGCGCCAGCTCGTCAAACACGGCCACGTCAAGATCGGCGGCAAGCCCGTCAACATCCCGTCCTACGCGGTCAAGGCCGGCGAAGTCATCTCGCTGACGCCGAAGCTTAAGGAAAACGTGGGCGTGAAGCTGAGCTTGGACACGGCCAAGAAGCTCAACAACCGGCCCGCGTTCATCGAGTTCAACGAGGCCGAGCTCTCCGCGAAGGTGCTCCGCATTCCTGAGCGAGCCGAGATGTCGTTCCCGATCAACGACCAGCTGATCATCGAGTATTATTCGCGCTAACGGCCGCGCGAATAAATTTCTTTCATACACGTCCCGAAGCCCGGGTGTCGGGCTGATACTGGAGAATAAGAGAACATGGCTTACAAAGAACTGATCCTGCCGCAGAAGCTGTCCGTCGACGAGAAGACGATGTCGGACGGCTACGCGAAGTTCGTCGCCGAGCCCTACGAGCGCGGCTACGGCCACACCGTGGGCAACGCGTTGCGCCGCGTGCTGCTGTCTTCGCTCGAAGGCGCCGCGGTCACCGCGGTCCGCATCGAGAAGGCGACGCATGAGTATCAGGTGCTGCCGGGCGTGAAGGAAGATGTGATGAACATCCTTCTGAACCTCAAGAAGCTCCGGGTCAAGCTGTTCTCCAACGGCCCCGAGACCGTCTACCTCCAGGTCAGCAAGGAAGGCACGGTCACGGCCAAGGACATCTCCGGAAACGCGAACGTCGAGGTCGTCAACAAGGACCTAGAGATCGCGCATCTGGAGGCGGGCGGCAAAATCGACATGGAGATCGAGATCTCCAAGGGCCGCGGCTACGTCCCCGCCGAAGAGCTGCGCGCGCAGAACCAGTGGGCCGCCGGCTTCCTGCCGGTCGACGCGTTGTTCTCGCCGGTGGTCAAGGTGCACTACGACGTGGAGAACGCGCGCGTTGGACAGGTAACCGATTATGACCGCCTGATCCTCGAAATCTGGACCGACGGCTCGTTGAACCCGGCGGAAGCCCTGATCCAATCCTCGAAGCTTCTGCGCGAGTCGCTGAACATCTTCATCCCCGAGGAAGAGCAGCAGGCCGAGGCGGCCGCCGCCGGCTTTGACGAGAGCGCGGTGGACGCTCCTCTGACGGTGATCTCCGGCGAGGGCCTGGACCCGAAGCTTCGCGAAATCCTCAATCAGCCCATCGAGATGATCGAGCTGACCAGCCGCGCGTCGAACTGCCTGAAGGTCGCCCGCATCCGCACGATCGGCGAGCTCGTCGGCAAGCGCGACGAAGAGCTTCTGGCCGTGAAGAACTTCGGCAAGAAGTCCCTGGACGAGATCAAGGACCGCCTCAAGGACATGGGGCTGTCGCTCGGCATGCAGGTCGGCCAAGCCGCCTGAGCCGAGAGAGTTGAAAGGAGTCTTTTATGGCATCTAAAGCATTGGGTCGGCGCCAGCTCGGCGTCACCAGTTCGCACCGCCGCGCGTTGCTGCGCAACATGGCCACCAGCCTGTTCAAGCACGAGCGCATCGAAACGACGATCGCCAAGGCCAAGGAGCTGCGGCCGTACGCCGAGAAGCTCATCACGCACGCGAAGAAAGGCGAACGCTTCATGGTTCGCCGCCAGATTCACGACAAGATGGTCTTCGAGAAGCTTTTCGACGTGCTCGCGCCACGCTACGCGCAGCGCCCCGGAGGCTACACGCGGATCCTGCGCTTGGCGCCGCGTCTGGGCGACAACGCGACGCGCGGCATGATCATGCTGGTGTCCTAGAGGCGTCATGCTCGATTTCTTCTTCAGCCTGTTCTCCAACGACATGGGCATCGACCTGGGCACGGCCAATACGTTGGTCTTCGTCAAGGGTCAGGGGATCGTGCTGAGGGAGCCGTCGGTCGTCGCGATCAACAAGGACACGCGAGAGGTTCTCGCCATCGGCGCCGAGGCCAAGAGAATGCTCGGGCGCACGCCCGCGTCGATCATTGCGGTGCGGCCTTTGAGAAACGGCGTCATCGCCGACTTCGAGGTCACGCAGGAGATGATCAAGTACTTCATCCGCAAGGTGCACAACCGCCGCTCGCTGTTGCATCCGCGCGTCGTCATCGGCATTCCGTCGGGCATCACCGAAGTGGAGCGCCGCGCGGTGCAGGAGTCGGCGATCCAGGCGGGCGCGCGCAAGGTTCACCTGATCGAGGAGCCGATGGCCGCCGCGATCGGCGCCGACCTGCCGATCTCGGAGCCGCACGGCAGCTTCATCGTCGACATCGGTGGCGGCACGACGGAGACGGCGATCATCTCCTTGGGCGGCATGGTCGTCTCCAAATCCCTCGACATCGCGGGCGACGAGATGGACGAGGCCGTCATGGTCCATTTCCGGCGCAAATACAACTTGCTGATCGGCGAGACGACCGCCGAGGACGTCAAGATTCAAATCGGTTCGGTCTTTCCCCTCAAAGAAGAAAAAACGATGGAAGTCAAAGGCCGCGATCAGGCCACGGGACTTCCGAAGACGGTGCTGATCACCTCGGAGGAGGTGCGCCAGGCTTTGATGGAGCCCGTGCAGCTCATCCTCGACGTGATCAAGAACACGCTGGAGGAGACTCCGGCGGAATTGGCTGCGGATTTGGTGGACCGCGGAATCATGCTCGCGGGAGGCGGCTCCCTGCTTCGAGGTCTTCCGGACCTCATTCGGCAGGAAACCGAGCTTCCGGTGCAGCGTGCCGCGGATCCGTTGAGCTGCGTGGCGCTCGGCACGGGGAAATACCTCGACGAGCTCGACAACATACAGGACCGGCACTCGGACTACTTCGTGATGTCCAGCCGTTCCCGCTCATAAGCCCGGCGCTCCTGGGAGCAAGCCGGCCGCCGTCGTTCCGCCGTCGTCGCGCTTAAACCCGGCATAAGCCGGAACGCATGCAACGCGAAACGCGGATCGCGCACTACGTCGCCGTGTGTCTGGCGGCGCTGTCGCTGGTCCTTTTGTCCCTGCCGCTTTCGTCGCCCGTTCGGGCCTTCAAGGCCTGCGCGGCCTATGTGTTCGACCCTCTGCCGTACGAGGGCGAGCAGGGTTATCAGAGGATCGCGCTGGCGCCGGAGCGTGTGCGCGCCTTGCTGACGGCGGATGTCCAGAACCGCCGCCTTCAGGACGCACTGCGCGGCGACGCGTGGCTGAAGGCGACGGCGCAAAGCTTGGCGGCCGAAAACGATCGCCTGCGCGCCGATCTGGGGCTCAAGACGCCGTCCGCGCTTCACCCGCTCTGGGCGCACGTCATGGAGCGCGATCCGCTGCGCTGGTACAGCTCTTTCTCGGTCGACGCGGGCGCGGACCTCGGCGTCACGCTCAACGATGCGGTGCTGGGGAGAAGCAGCGATACGGTGGTCGCAGTCGGGCGCGTGGTCGACGTGCGTCCGCGCGAGGCGACCGTCCTCCTGCTGACCGACGAACGTTCGGCGGTGGCCGCGTATCTGTCGTCGGGCACCTTGGAGGGACTCGTTCAAGGCCAAAGCCAGAATCAGGGCCTATTGTTGATGAGCTACATCAACTCCGAAGCCAGGATCGTTCCCGGAGACACCGTCTACACTTCGCCGACGAGCGTGACCTTCCCGCCGGACGTTTTGATCGGTCGCGTCGCCGCGGTCAATCCGCGCGACCCGTTCCTGGCCTCGCAATCCGTCGAGATTTCACCGGCGTCCAACGCGGCCGCGCTTCAGGAAGTTCTGATCTTGCGCGCGCGCGCGCCGATCGGGCGCAAATTCGCGCCCGCGGAACCCGTCGCGATCTCCAGCGCCCCCGCGACTTCGGAGGCGGAACGATGAACGCGATGCGCGCGACTCTTCTGCTGGCGGCGGCCATGCTTCTGCAGTGGTGGTGGAGCACGCATCTGGCCTACTGGGGCGCGGCCCCGCAGTTCCTGTTTGCGCTGACCATTCTGATCGCGGCGCGGCGCGGTCCCGTGCCGGCGATGCTGATCGGCTGGATGTGGGGGCTCTACTCGGATGTGCTGCGCGCGGATATGTTTGGCGCGGACGCGCTTCTCTACATGCTGGCGGGATACGTCGCCGGCCAATTTCGACGACAGGTCGACTTAGAGGCGACGGGCCCGCTCGCGGCGGCGGTTTTTCTACTGTCCTGGGCCTACCTCCTGTTGCGCGGAGCGCTGGGATCGATTTTTGCGAAGTCCTTTCTGTGGGCCGGCTGGATCCCGGCCCTGGCGACCCCCGTGCTGAGCGCGCTGGCGGCGGCGGTCGCGGCCGAGTTTTGGGACTCTCGGGGCCTGCGGTGAAGACCGATTCGCGGGAGCGCTTGTCCGTGCTGTGGTGGAGCATCGCCGCGGCGGGCGCGATCCTTGGTTTGCGCCTGGCCCAACTGCAAATTCTCGACGTCGCGATCTATCGCGAGGCCGCCGAGCGCAACCGCTCTCAGATCATCTATCAGAGCGCGCCGCGCGGCCGCTTCTACGACCGCAACGGCGACATTCTCGCTGAGAACCAAGGCGCGTTCACCCTCATTTTCCTTCCCGGGAAGAATCAGGCGCGGCGCGAACTGGAGCCGCTGGCGCGCGAGTTGGCGCGTCAGCTTGGGCGCGATTCCGATGAGATTCTGGAAACGTTGGAACAGTCCGAGCGTGAGCAGTCGGCTGCGCGCCTGGCCGAGAATCTGCCGCAGGTGACCGCGTTCCAGCTTTGGGAGCTTAAGACGATTTATCCCGGCATCGCGCTCATTGAGGAGGCCCGGCGCTATTATCCGCACGGGCGTTTCGCCAGCCATTTGATCGGCTACATGGGCCGCATGAACCCGCGCGAATGGCGCGACCGCAAAGCGAAAGGCTACCGCGCCGATTCGCGCATCGGAAAACTTGGGCTGGAGGCCTTGTTCGAGGATGAACTGCGCGGTCGCGACGGGGGGCGGCGCATGGAGGTCGACGCGCAGGGACGAATCAAGCGCGAGCTGGAGAGCATACCGTGGGAAGCCGGCAGCAACGTCTACCTGACCATCGACTCTTCGGTCCAGCGCGCGGCCGACGAGGGTTTACGTTCGTCCGTCACCGGACGGGGTGCGGCCGTCGCCATCGACCCGCGCAACGGCGACATCCTGGCGATGAGTTCCCAGCCGGACTTCGATCCCAACGCGCTCCTGTCCGCCAATCCCGGAGAGGTTCAGCGCAACGTCGCCGAGTTGCCGGAGTTCAACAACGCGATCGCGGGCGCGTATCCGCCGGGGTCGACGTTCAAACCCATCGTCGGCCTGGCCGCGTTCGCCAATGGCGTCTCGCCGCTGGAATCCTACTTCTGCCCCGGCTATTTCAATCTCGGCGGCCGCACGTTCCGTTGTTGGGACCACAAAGGCCACAAGCGCGTGGACTGGTTCACCGGTCTCGAACAGTCGTGCGACGTCTATTTCTACAACCTCGGCCTCAAGGTCGGCGGCGCGGAAATCGAACGCTACGAGAAGCTGTTTGGTTTGGGAGCGCGCACGAACGTTGCGCTGCGCGGCGAGAAGTCCGGCCATCTGTTCGGGCCCGAGACGCGGCGCAAAGCCGGTCGCGGCTGGTATGACGGGGACACCCTGAACCTTTCGATCGGCCAGGGCGAGCTCACCGTGACTCCGATCCAGATGGCGGTCGTCGCGGCGGCGCTGGCCAACCGCGGCGCCGTTTGGCGCCCGCATTTCACGCGGAAAATCGTCTATGCCGACGGGCGCCCCGATTTCACGCAGGCGCCGGAGAAGTTGTCGGAAATACCGGCCACGGACGCCGCGTGGGATCAGGTGCAGAAGGGGCTGGAGCTTGTCGTCTCCTCGGGCACCGGCACGTCTGCGCGCATTCCCGGGCTGGTCGTCGCGGGCAAGACGGGCACCGCCCAGAACTCGGGCGTCGACCATGCTTGGTTCATCGCGTACGCCGGACGCCCCGGGGAGCCCGCCTCAATCGCGATCGCGGTTCTCGTCGCCAACGGCGGTCATGGCGGCGTCACGGCGGCGCCGGTGGCGCGCAAGATGATTCTCGCCCGCTTCGGCATGGCCGACCCCGAAGTCGAGCGCCAGGCGCGGCTCGCGGCGCGGGCGGCGGCGCGGGACGCGGCGCGAGCCGCCAAAGCGGCCGCCCCTGTCCCAGCGCTTTCGGCGGGGGGAGCGCGATGAATCAGACGCGGACGCCTCCCGGTCTGTCCGGCCGCGTGGACTGGACCTTCATCGCGGCGGTCGTCGGCCTCGTCGTGACCGGGACGGTGGCGATGCTGTCGGCGGCGAGCACCACGCTGTTCTATCAGTCGATCCTTCAGAAACACTTCATCGCCTTGGCGCTCGGCTCGGGACTGTTCGTGGTGACGCTCGCGTTCAACTACCAGATTTTCCAGGACCAGGCGAAGGTTCTTTACGGCGTCGCGATCGCGCTGATGGCGGCGGTTCTTGTGCTCGGCCGGAGCGCTCGCGGTCATCGCGCGTGGCTGAGGTTGGCGGGTTTCAGTTTCCAGCCGGCGGAGCTTGCTCGCGTGCTGGTCGTGCTGGTCCTCGCCGATTATCTCGACCGCCGCGCCCGTCGCGTCGGAGACTTTTCGACCTTGCTCACGGCCCTCGCGATCGCGGCGCCGATTGTGCTGTTGATTCTTAAACAACCGGATTTCTCCACTGCTCTGACCTTCCTGCCGACGATCACCGGCATGTTGTTCTGCGCGGGAGCCGATATCTTTCAGTTGCTGTTCGTCTTCGGCTACGGGGCGCTGGCGCTTTCGGTTCCTTTGGTCATCACTCTCTGTCAGGTGCGCTACCCCGGCGCTCCGGCGGGAACCCTGCCGGCGTTCATTTTGGCGACGTCGCGTCTGGGCTGGGCGACACTGACGACGATCGTCGCGTTCGCCGCCGTCTCGGCCGCGGTCTGGCGCTTGGCGACGTGGATGCGCCTTCAGGTCAAGCCGCTGGCCTTCGTTGCGGCGCCCGTGATTTTGTCGGGCGCCCTGCTGACCGGGATCGTCGTCAATCGCTCGATGAAGAGCTATCAGCGCAACCGCTTCGTTGCGTTCGTGGCGCCGCGTTCGGACACACAGGGCGCGGCCTACAACGTGATCCAGTCCAAGGTCGCCATCGGCTCGGGAGGTCTTTGGGGTCAGGGGCTGTTTTCCGGAACGCAGTCCCAGCTCGGCTTTTTGCCGGAGCGCCACACGGACTTCATTTTCGCCAACGTCGGCGAGGAGATGGGCTTCTGGGGGGCCGGCCTGATCCTCGGACTCTACTTCATACTGCTCTGGCGCATCGTGACGGCCGCGCGTCTGGCGCGCGACCGCTACGGCTACCTCGTCTGCGCGGGGTTGGCTTCCATGTTCGCGTTCGTCGTCACTCTCAACGTCGGGATGTGCGTGGGCCTCATGCCCGTCGCCGGCATCCCGTTGCCGCTGATTTCGTACGGCGGTTCGAGCCTGATCATCAACCTGTTCTCGCTCGGCATCGTCGCCAACGTCTATGCGCGTCGTTACGCGCTTCTTTGATTCCTGGAGAAACCATGCCCAATGAAATCGATTCGACTCAGACTCCGCAAGAACCGGCTCGCGACGTCGCGGCCGTGACGCCGGCCGAAGCGGCGCCGGCGCCCGCGGCGCCGCCTCGCCTGGAGCGCGTGCACGACGGATCGACTCCCGGCGTCGTCGAAAAGCGCCCCGAGCCTGCCGCCGCTCCCGTTGCCCCACCGATCCCGGCATCCGTTGCCGCGCTCGCGCTCGACGTTTCCGATGAATCGGAGGATGACGGGGACGACGAAAGCGAAGTTCCGCCGCCCTCTTCCGGCCCGGCTGCTTCCGCGCCCGCGACGGCAGACGCGCCGGGCGCGCTCAACGGCGGGCAGAACCGTCAGCCCGGCGAGGGCGGCCGTCGCCGCCGCCGCCGCCGGCGCGGCCGCGGCGGACGAGAGCGTCGTGATGCCGCGGCCGGAGCCCCGCCGGTCGACCCGGCCGCTCCGCGTCCGGAAACGCCGAACGGGACTCCGCCGCCGTCGGCCACCCCCACGAGCTCGACGCAGACCCCGGTTCCGTCGCCCGAGTCGACGCCTCGGCCTGAAGCGGGCCGCAGCGAGGATCGCCGCGATCAGAACCGAGGACGCGAGGCGCGCCGCGAGGACCGGCGCGAGGACCGCGGGCAGGAGCGCCGGGAGGATCGTCGCGCCGAGAGCGGCGAAGGGCGGCGCGAGGAGCGCCGAGATCGCCGCGAGGAGCGGCACGACCGGCACGAGCGCCATGAACGCCACGGCCACGGTGCGGAACGCACCAATGAGGTGCGCGGCGCGCGGCCGCCGGTCAAGCGCGAGGTTCTGGCCAACACGTCTTTCGAGGAAACTCGCGTCGCGATCATGGAGAACGGCCGCCTGGCCGAACTCCATTGGGAGCGGCGCAGCTCCCAGAACATCGTCGGCAACATTTATAAAGGGACGGTTGAAAACGTCCTCCCCGGCATTTCTTCCGCGTTCGTCAACATCGGCTTCGAGAAGAACGCCTACCTCTACATCTCCGACGTTCTCGGCGACAAGGGCGCGGCGATCGACTCCACGCTGAAGAAGGGCCAGACGATCATGGTCCAGGTCGCCAAGGAGGCGATCAGCACGAAGGGGCCGAAGGTCACGATGGATGTGACCTTGCCCGGCCGCTATCTGGTTTTCACGCCGTTCCAGAGCGACATCGGCATCTCCAAGCACATCGCCGAGCAGGAGGAGCGCGACCGCCTGGACAAGATCGTGCGGCGTTTGGTCGCCGAAAAGCTGGGCGGCAAGGGCGTGGTCGTGCGCACCGAGGCTGAGGGCGCGACCGAGGAGGAACTGGAGCGCGAGGTGAAGTATCTTCTTGAGGCCTGGCAGAAGATCGAGAAAGGCTTCGCCGACGCGCCGCCGCCGGCGCTGCTGCATCAGGATCTGAACCTTGCACTGCAGGTCGCGCGCGACGTGATGTCGGAGCAGGTGTACGTGTACATGATCGACAACAAGGATGCCTTCGCCGAAGTCCTGCGCTTCGTCGAGGGCTTCGCGCCGGAGCTCAAGGACCGCGTGCGCCTCTACGAGTCCAAGACGCCGATTTTTAAGGCGTTCAACATCGAGCGCGAAATCGCGAGCATCCGCGAGACCAAGGTTCCTCTGCCCAACGGCGGCTCGATCGTGATTCAGGAGGCCGAGTCGCTGTGCGCGATCGACGTCAACACCGGCCGCTTCACGGGCTCGAAGTCCCAAGAGGAGACAGTCACGCAGACGAACATCGAGGCCGCGCTGATGGTGGCCCAGCAACTGCGCCTACGCAACATCGGCGGCATCATCGTCGTGGACTTCATCGACATGCGCAAGGCGTCTAATCGTCAGAAGGTCATGGAGACGTTCGCCGAGGCCTGCCGCGCCGACCGGGCGAAAATCCGCATCCTGCCCATTACGCGCTTGGGCCTCATCGAGCTGACGCGCGAACGCAAGCGCATGTCGACGGCCGCCTTGCTGACCGCCGATTGTCCGCAGTGCCGTGCGTCGGGACGCGTGTTGTCGACGGAGACTTTGCGCATCAAGATCCAGCGCGAGATATTCGAGATGACGGGCGGCCGTCCCGGCGGCTCGATCCGCGTTCTTCTACACCCGTCGGTCTCCGAGGCGTTCCGCTCCCAGCAGGCGACCATCGAGAAAAACGTCCAGCGTTCGATCAAGATTCAGAACGACCCCCAGCTGATGTGGGAAGACTATCGGATTATCCTCGAATGAAATTCATCATCCTCGCCCTGGCGGCGGCGCTTCTGCCGGTCTCGCGCGCAAGCGCGGGGCCGGCCGTCGCCGTCGTGCTGGCCGGACGTCCTCTGGGCGAGGTGCCGTCGTATCGCGCGGACGGAAAGCTCTACCTCGACGTCGCCCGGGTGGGCGAGATCTACGGCGCGCAGGTCTACTGGTCGCAGGTGTCCGGCAAGCTGCGCCTGTCTTTGCGCGGCCGCTCGATGAGCCTCGCCGTCGATTCCGCGCGGGCGACCTCCGGGGCGGCCGCGTTCGACCTGGGCGCCCCGCTGCGCGAGCGCGAGGCGCGCGCGTTCGTGCCGCTGCAGTTCCTGCTCTCCGACGACTTCGCGCGCTGGAGCGGCTTCGACGCGCGCTTCGACACCGGCGCGGGCACGCTCGTCGTCGAGCGCCGGACCAACGTCGGCCCGGTGCACGCGTTCTCCTACAAGGATCGTACCCGCATCGTCGTCGAGCTGGCGCCGGGGATCTCCTGGCGCGCGACCGCGCGCGGCGCGCGGGAAGTGGACGTCACGACGCCTTACGGCGTCGCCGACGGCGACGGCCCGGTTCCGGTCGCAGACGGAATCGTCGCGTCCTACGCGGCGCGTCAGGAAGGAGGCGGCGCGCGCGTCGTCGTGGCGCTGGCCGCCGACGGCGAACGCTGGCGCGCGTTCGAAGTGTCCGGACCGCGGCGTCTGGCTGTCGACGTCTACGCCCCGGGCGTGAAGCCGTCGGCGAGCGCGCCGCAAGGCGTCGCGTCCGCGGCCGTCGTGCCGCCCATCGCCGCCGCCGCATCGGCCAAGACCCGCCGCCGCGTCGTCGTCATCGACGCCGGTCACGGCGGCAAGGACCCGGGTGCGACCGGCACGCGCGGCACGAAGGAAAAAAGCGTGACCTTGAAGACGGCGCTGGAGTTGGCGCGCGTCCTGCGCGAGCGCGGCGATTTCGACGTGGTGTTGACTCGTTCCGACGACACCTTCGTGCCCCTGTCGGAACGCTCAAAGAAAGCCAACGATCTCAATGCCGACCTGTTCGTGTCTCTGCATTGCAACTCGTCCAAGAACCCCCACGAGCGCGGATTCGAGGTGTACTCGGTCTCCGAAACCGCGTCCGACCCGGAGGCCGAGGCGCTGGCCGCGGCCGAGAACGCGCCGCTGGCTCTTGAGGGCAAGAAGCCGGAGGACGAGAGCGCCCAGCAGATTCTGCTGGCGATGACGAAGACCGAGATGCTCAACGAGTCCGCCCCGTTCGCGACGCTCGTCGAGCGCGAGATGGCCAAGCGTCTCGACGTGCCCGACCGCGGGACTAAACAGGCGGCCTTCTACGTGCTGCGCGGCACGCACGCGCCGGCGATTTTGGTGGAGGCGGCGTTTTTAAGCAATTCAAAAGATGAGCTGAAGCTGGTCTCGCGCGGCTTCCGCCGCCGCGTCGTCGAGAGCGTCGCGGCGGGCGTGGCGGACTACGCGCGCAAGAAAGGGTGGCTCAAATGAAGGCCGGGTCTCCCATCGGCGTGTTCGACTCGGGATTGGGCGGCTTGACCGTGTTCGGCGCGCTGGCGCGGCGCATGCCCGAGGAATCCTTGATCTATTTCGGCGACACCGCGCGCGTGCCCTACGGCTCCAAGTCTCCGGAGGCGATCACGCGCTTCTCCGCCCAAGCCGCGCGTTTCCTGGCCTCGCGCGGCATCAAGCTCCTGGTCGTCGCGTGCAACACGTCCTCGGCGCTGGCCCTGCCCGCGATCCGACGCGCGGCGCGCGTCCCCGTCATCGGCGTCATCGAGCCCGGCGCGCGCGCCG
>JABEUV010000033.1 GCA_013044195.1 Elusimicrobiota bacterium
ACGACAAGGAAAACGGATCAAGACACGGCTATAACGGCAACAGAAAAGACCACCTTAAATCAGGTCCATAGTGGTCCGAAGAACCCGGAGCACCTTAGAATTAATCACTTTCGTTCTTGATAAGAGAGTTATATTTTTTGCTGTCCTTCTTTTTTAAGTCTTCCAAGATCTTATTGACTTCCTTGAAATCCGGGTTGCCTGATACAGGTCTGTTGAGTGTCTCGAACTCAAAGCCATCGTTTGATTTTGATTTTTTAAAGCTGACTAGGCCGATATTGGCGGAGATAGCAATCCCTTCGATTCGGTCAAGGTCGGCGTCATTCGGCAGAACTAACCATGTTCGGTGCGCGAACAATTTATAAGCCATAGCTTGCCCCAACGCTTCAACGGGTGAATAGTCAGCATTCTTGACTTCAACTGCAATGATTTCCAACGTCGGTCGATAAATCGCATCTGAATGGGCTCGGATCGCTCCGAGAATATCTGGAGTGCCCCATTTCTTCCCAAAGATCGATCCACCAATCACGACAGCATGGGTGCACTCCTCATCGCCTAATAGATGAATTCGGGCTGGTTCGTAGATGTCAATCTCACGTGCTGAAGCTTCGGCAATCGCTCCCGGAACTCGCTGCGAGGCCTCTTCAAGGAGTTTGACGTTCTGTTTCAGAATGAAGAGACCCTTATGGGGTCGGGCAACTTTGTCCGACTGTTCATTCGGAAGATTCCACAGTGACCCTGAGCAAGTATTTATATTTTCGCCAGTCTCCTCGGCGACCATTCTAACGAGGGGGGTCCAACGGATGCCTTTCATAAACTCAGGGCGGTTCAAAATCTCCATGGCCTTCTCCCGGATCTTATCCTGCTTGCTCATTTGCGATCCTCCTTTTCAAGCCGCGACCATGTCTATCTAATATTGCCGCTGGCAAACTATTTTGCAAAAAAATATCCTAACTTTTTTAGGTCGCAAGTCTTCGGTGTTCTTGATTTCGATCAGCGGATAGCGGGTGAAATGGAAGGACTTCAATGCGCGGCTGATGCGAAGTTTGAATCCTTTCTGGTTGTAGGGACATCTCACAGCGGAGCGAACACTCTCATGGAAAATGACCGCCACGGCGCCAAACAGCCGCACCGCTTCGATCCGGCCAAGGCCTGCAAGCTCGACGACCCCGCCCGGTTTCGAATCTTGCCGCCCGAGGAGGTGCTCGGCCTTCTGGACGCCCCGCACGGGGGACTCGTCGTCGACTTCGGCACCGGCACGGGCGCCTACGCTCTGGCCTTGGCGGCGCTGCGGCCGGACCTGCGCGTGGCGGCGCTCGACGAGCAACCGGCCATGCTCGACTATTTAAAGGCCAAGCTCGCCGGCCGCCCCGTCGCGGGCGTGGAGCCGGTGCTGTCGGGCACCCCGGCCGCGGCCGCTCTGGCCGGGCGCGCGGACCGCGTGCTGGCGCTCAACGTCCTGCATGAACTGGGCGACAAGGCCTTGGGCCAGGCCGCGGCCCTGCTCAAGCCGGACGGCCGTGTGCTGTTCGTGGATTGGAACTCGCAGTCCGAAAGCGGCGAGGGGCCGCCGCGCAATCATGTCTATTCGCCGGACGAAGGCGCCGCGCGCGTTGAGAATTTCGGCTTCGTTGTCGAGAAGAAGAAAATCCTGCGCGCCCACTACGCTCTGAGCGCGGCGTATCGCCCGCGGATCAATCCCGACTGAAAAAGTCGAGTGACACTGGAGTCACTTTTTTCTGCGGCGTCGTCGCGATTACGCGCACGGCTATCACCGGTGCCACTGATTATCGTTAGCGCACGGCTTTGACGTTCAAAGTCTCCGGCGCGGGCGCGGCGGAGGCGTCCGTCTTGGGCAGGGGCTCGGGCGGCGGGGACAACGGGCGCGCGTGAAGGACGTATAAATTCGGACCGGCGAAGGCGAAGGCGGCCTCGACCGCGCCGCCTTGCCAAGCGTCCAGCGCGCGCGCCAGGCGCGCCAAGCTCTTCAGGCGTTCCGCAGACAGCGGTGCGGCCGAAGCCGGAGCCGAAACCGCCCTGCCGTCGGCCAGGTCCACGGTCCACAGCCGCGTCGACGAGGCGCTGAGCGCCGCGTCGGGTCCGCCCGACGCCGCCTCGATCAGTGCGCGGCCGGGGCGCAAGGACGACGGATCGCGGGTGAAGATCACGCCGGAGGCGTCGGCGGCAAGCGCGCGTTCGACGCGCAGTCGCCCGTCTTGGTCCGCGCCGCGGCCCGCGCGCAGTCGCGCGCGCAGAGGTCCCGGGTCCCACGACGCCGCCCAGACGGATTTCGCCGCGGCCGGCGCGGCCGTCGCGTCGGCGACCGCGGCCGAACCGTCCGCGCCGGAAATCACGCACGGTCCCGCGCCGGCCGCGGACGACAGCGCGCGCCCGGCAACCGACGCCGCGTCCAGCGGCGCGGCCAGTATCCGCGCGCGCGCGCGCGCGGATTTTTCGCGCAGGCTCAGAGAGGCGTCGTCGGCCGTGTCGGACAGGAACGCGGCCAGGCTCCCGGCGGAGAACGCGCGCCACGCCTCCGATCCCAACTCCACGGCCGGAGGCCGGCGCGCGCCCGCGGCCAGAACCGCCGCGTCCAGCGTGGGCGCCGACGCCGGGACCCGCCCGCGCCGCGCGGCTGCGACGGCCGCACAGCGGCGCGAAAGCGCGCCCAAGCCGCCGTCGCCCAGTCCCAGCGCGCGGCCCGCGGCGGCGGCGCGCGCGGCCTCGTCGCGCGCCCCGCGGGTCAAGCGGTCGAGCACGTCCTGGGACGGCGCGTCGGCGGCCGACGCGGGGCACGCCGCCGCGCGCGCGCGCGCGCGCGCCAGCGCGCGGCTCCACGCGCGGGATTCCGCGCGCGCCACGCGCGGCGCTCCCGCCGCTCCGGCCGCGGCCCGCGCGGCGTAGTCCAGCCGCGCCAGGTCGGCGGCCGGCACCACGCCCGCCAGTGAGCGCGGCGTCAGTTCCGCCATCAGAAAGGCCGCGCGCGCCGTGTCCGGCGCGCCGCGCAGCCAGCGCTCCAGCGCCCCGGCGTCGCGCAGGCCGTCGTAGGCGCGCGCGGCTTCGGCCGCGGCCAGCCGCGCCTCGGCTTCCTCCGACGGGGGAAAGGACGCGCGCCCCGCGTCCGCGTCCACGCACACCGCGTCGCCCTCGCGCAGGACGCGCTCCAGCGGCGGACCCGCCGGGCGAATAGAAAATCCGCCTTCGGTCCGCGCGGGGCCGAACGTGGTCAACTCCAAGGTCCACGAAGGCCCCGACGCGTCCCACAACCCGCGGCCCAAGGCCACGGCGGGCACGCCGTGGCGCCGCGCCAGCGCCGCCGCGGGACTGGCCGGACCGGCGCTGCGCGCCAGCACGGCCGCGGACAGCCGGATCGCGTCCTCGTCTCCGGGGGCGCCCGCGTCGACAACATACACCGCGCCGCCCGCCTCCGCCGTGGCGCGGGAAAACGTGGCGCGCGCGCATTCCACGCGGCCGGTTCCGGCCGACAAGGTCAGGCCGGGCGCGTCTCCGGACTCGGGATCGGACACGGCGGCCAGGCGCGCGTCCAAGGCGCGCGCCGAGGACGCCGTCAGGAGCAGGGCCAGCAGGCGCGCCGGCGCCGCGTTCATCGCGCGGGGATGGGGGAGACGCCGCGCGTCGCAGACAGCCGCGCCGCGTAGCCCAGCAGGCCGGTGGCGGGATCGCGCAGTGCGCCGACCAGCACCGCGCGGCCGTCCACGTCGGCCGCCACGGGGGAGAGCGCCTCGTAATCGCCGACCATGCCGATCACGCGCGCGGAGGAAAACGGCGCGCGCCCGTCTAAGCGCTGGGCCAGCGCCGCGGCCGCGCGCGGGTCGCGGCGCACGGACGCCGTCAGTTCTTCCAGGCCCGGCTCCGCCGCGGGGCCGCGGCCCAGCGCCAGCGCCAGGCCGCGCGCGGCGACGAAAGCCACCTCGTCGGCGGGGCGCGAAGGCCCGTCCGCATCCAAGACCGCGCGCAGGCCGCCGCCATCCACGTCCACGGAGAAGCCCAGGTCCTCCAGGCGGCGCGCCAGGGCCGCGTCGCCGCGTGAGGCCGTCAGAGACGCCGAGCCGCCGTCGGCGGTGGCGCGCAGATCGGCCGCCAGGCTGACGCGACCTTCGGGACCGTCGCCGCGCGCCCAAAGCTGATCGTCCAGCGCGACCACGTTCGCCTCCGCGCCGGACTCTCGCGCCAGAGCCGCGGCGGCGACGGCGGGGCCGCTTTCGGCGCCCAGGTTCACCAGCGACGCGCCGGACGTCGGCCGCGTCTCCTCGCTCAGGCCGCGGCGCGCGCGTGTGTCCAACAAGGCCACCCAGTGCGAAAGTCCGCCGGGACCGTCGATCAGCGCCGCCGCGGCCGTAGGCGGCGCGTCGGAGAATGAGGAGCCCGCGGTCGCGGCTTCAAAGGCCGCGCTCAAGGACGCCAGGTCACCGCTCGCGTCCACCCCGTCCAGACGGCCGAAGGCCGCGGCCGCGCGCTTCGCGGCGGCAAACGCCGCGCGGTCCGCGCCCACGCTGGGGCGTTCCACCGCCAGCGCGCGCCGCGCCGCCGCGGCGGCGGTGCGCGCGGTCCGCGCCAGGAGCGCGTCGCGCTTGAGCGCGGCGCGGCCGTCGGCGCGGGAAAGATCGTAGGACGGGGCGAACAGCTCGGCCAGCCGGCGGCGCAAGGACGCGATCAGCGACCTGAGCCAGAACCGCGCGGCCGCCAGCGCCGCGGCGGGCACGCCGCTTCCCAAAGCGCGGCGCGCGCGGTAGACCACGCTCGCGCCGGACGACGCGCCGGGCGCGGCATAAAAAGAGCGATAGGCGGAGTCAACGGGCAAGATGAGCGCGGGAGCCTGGACCAGCGCAAAACCCAGCGCCAACGCCGACGGCACCGGGGCCACGCGCGAGGCGGCGGGCAGGACGGCCACGTAGGAAGCGCCCTGGCGGCGAAACCAGACGTGGGGAATGGAGCCCGTCGCGGCCGGCGCGGCGGCGGAAGCGGCGTCGTCGGCGGCGGAGTCCGACGCGGGCAGGAAGCGGCGCACGTCGGACTTCAGCGCGTCCGCATTGGCGACCAGCGGCCGGCCCGGCGCCCCCAGCACCGTCTCCCACTGATCGAACGCGGACAACAGGCGGGAGGTCTCCTTGGCGGAACCGCCGACGGCGGCCCGGTAGGCCGCCGCGGCCAAGCCGCCCAAAGAGGACTCGACCTTGCGCGCGGCAAAGCCGCGCACCACCGCGGCGACGGAGGCGGCGGTTGCGGCGGGCAAGGCGTCGCGAGCGGTCTCGATAGCGTCCTGATAGAGCCCGGGCGCATCGGCCGGCGAGGCGGTGTTGGCGATCGAGACTTCCTGAGCGATGCGGCCGCGCACGCTCTGGCCGTTGCCCGCGGTGGCGCCCCCGCGGCCTTGGCCCGCGCGAGACCCCGCGTCCGCGCCGTGCAAAGCGGGGGCGGCGGTTTGCGCGTCAAACACGCGGCCCAGAGCGTCGCTCACCGACAGCGCGTCGCCGCCCGCAGCCTGCACGGCGGCGGCGCCGGACACGCGACCGGCCGCGCCGGTCAACCCATGAGAGGCTCCCGCGGACGTCTCCGCAGCGGTCGGCGCGCCGACGGCGCGCGACGGGGCGGCCGAGGGCGTCGCGGCGACGGGTGAGGCGCCTTCCGCGGCGGACGGCGTCGGCATGTCTTCAGCCGGCGCGGCGGCCGAGGCCTGCGCCGCGGCGCGCGCGGGAGCGGCGGCGCCCGGAGCGGCGGCGCCGGGGGCGGCGGCCGCGGCGCCGGCGGGTGCGGCCGACAGCGACGCGGACGTCGCCGACGCGGCGCCGGTCAAGCCGTTCGTCAGCGTTGGAGCAAGCGCAGTCCCTCCGCCGACGCCTGCGGCCGGAGAGATGGTAACCGTGGGCGCACTGACGCCGTTGGCCGACGCGGCATCGGCCGCGGCCCCCGTCTGAGCGGCGGCGGGCGACGCCGCCAGCAGGAAGGCCAGGGCGGCGCGGGTCCGTGGAGACGTCGAGCGGAAGGCTTTCATCCTTATTATGAGACGATTATACGGCGGGTGCGCGGACCAGCGCCTGGGCCCAAGGGCCCAAGCCTACACCGGGACCATTGACGGCGGCCCGGCGCTCCACTATCATAGCCTGCGTGGGACGTTCGCGCCAGGCCTTGCTGAAGCTCGCCCCGCTCCCTCTTGCGGCGCTCTGCGCCTGCGCGCGCCCGTCGTTTCCGGCGCTGAACGCGCCGGACGACACGGTGCAAAGCATTTCCATTGAACATGCCGCGGACTCCTTCGTGCTGGTCCAATCTCCCCTGGGCCGCTGGCGCGTGGACCCGCTCAAGGGCGTCATCGACGAAGCCGACGCCGTGGGCGCCGAGCGTCTGCTGTCGGGTCTGCGCGCCCTGCGCGTCGACGCCGACGTTCCGGGCGACGCCGCCGCCGCGGGCCTGTCCGGCGCGGACGCCGTGTCCGTGGCCGTCTTCGTCTCCGGCCGAAACGACGCCGCCTTCACCGCCCGCTTCGGCCGCCGCGCGCTGGGCGGCGCGCTGTATGCCGCGGCCCGGGCCGACGCGCCGACCGCGATCGTGGAAGGCCCGGACCCGGCGTTGCTCTCGCGCTCCGCGTCCGACTGGCGCGAACTCCGCCTGCTCACCGGCGACTGCACGCGCGTGGAAGTGGCCGCCTCCCGCCGCTTTCGCGCCGCCTCGCCCGCCACCGCCGCCGCCCTCTGCGCCGCCCGCGCCGCGCGCCTGGCCGTCGACTCTCCTCCCGAAGTCACGGGCATGTCGCGCCCCTCTCTGCGCGTACGCACGCGCACATCCTCCCTCACCGTCGGCGCGCGCCTGGACGGCGAACGCTGGATCCGCGTCGACGGCCGCCCCGGCCTTTTCCTGGCTCCCGCCGAGGTTTTTGAAACCGCCGCCGCCGAGGCCGCGCGGTGACGCTCGACGGTTAGTAAAAGATATCACTTAATTCTTTTTACTATTCATCGCATCTTGACTCCAATTAGCCCGCGAGCTATAATCACGCGTCTTCGAACGCGAGCAAATCCAGGAACGGCTACGAACAGTTTCTCCGCCGAGTCTTCGCGCGCGTCGCGGCCGTCTTTCCGGCCGCGGCGCCGCTTTATTGCCGCGATGCTGCTGATCGCCGCGGCATGCGGCGCGCTTGCGACGCGCGCCCGGGCGGCCGCCGTTTCTTGGGTCGGCGGAGTCGACCAGAACTGGTCCTCCGCCGCGAACTGGTCGTCTGCGCAAGTCCCGACGTCGGCCGACGACGTCGTCATCGACACGAACGCCGCGGTCGTCGCGAACTCGGCCATCTCATTCCAATCGTTGACTCTCGGTGATCCCAACGGCTCGGCGGCCGCGACGCTGACGATTTCCAGTTCCGTCGCGTCGGGCGGCGGCGTGACCGTCGATTCCGGCGCGACCTTGGTCCAGAACACGACCGTGACGCTGACTTTTGCGTCGGTCAACGTCGCCGCGGGCGGGGTATTAACGCACGCGGCCAACGGGGCGACGCGGACGGCGGTGCTGAACTTGAACGTGACGGGCGATTTCAACC
>JABEUV010000240.1 GCA_013044195.1 Elusimicrobiota bacterium
CGCGCGCGCGCGCGCGATGTGGCCGGCGTTGCTTCAGGAGGTCCGCGCGCTGGCGCCGGCGGCAATGACCGGGACCGAGCCCGGATTTACCAGCCTCGGCTATCGCGAGGCGCTCGCCGTCCTGCGCGGGGAGTTGAAGGAAAGCGAGGGTCTCGACGCGATGATCGCATCAACGCGGGCGTACGCCAAGCGCCAGCGCACGTGGTTTCGCGGCCAGCTGGAAGGAACCGAACTGGATGCGTCGGGCCCGGCCGAGCGCACGCTGGCCGGAGCGCTCGCGGCCCTGGGGTCGCTTACTCGGAGCGCGGCGTGAGGGCGCGCCCCGCGGAGACCCGCGCGCCGCGCGAGCGCGCCCTGCTGGTCGGCGCGGGCCCCAAGACCCAGACCGCTTTGATCCGTTCGAGCCTGGACGAGCTGCGGCGCCTGTCGGACACGGCCGGCGCGGTCGTGGTGGGGGAGACGACGCAGGCGCTGGCGCGCTTCCACCCGGCCACGCTCGTGGGCTCCGGCAAGGTCGCCGAGATCGCGGGCATGTGCGCGGGATTGCGCGCGGGCACGGTGATCTTCGACCTGGAGCTCTCTCCCGGACAGCAAAAAAATCTGGAGAAGGCCCTGCCCAAGCGCAAGATCGTGGACCGCACGCGCCTGATCCTGGACATCTTCGCCTCGCGCGCGCGCACCAGCGAGGGCACGCTCCAGGTGGAACTGGCCCAGCTGTCCTACATGCTGCCGCGGCTGACCGGGGCGTGGCGCGAGTTTTCCCAGCAGGCCGGCGGCATCGGCACGCGCGGACCGGGCGAGCGCAAGCTCGAGTACGAGCGACGCCACATTCAACTGCGCATCGCGCACTTGCAGAAGGACCTGGAGCGCGTGCGCGCCGCGCGCCGCCTGCGCCGCGAGCGCCGCGCCGGCGTGCCCGTGCCGCAGGTGGCCCTCGTCGGCTACACCAACGTGGGCAAGTCGACCTTGCTCAATCGCCTGGTCGGCGAGCAGGCGACGTACGCCGACGACAAGCTGTTCGCGACCTTGGATCCCACCGCGCGGCGCGCTCGCCTGCCCGAAGGCGGCTGGGCGGTGGTCACCGACACCGTGGGCTTCATCCAGCGCCTGCCCACCACCTTGGTCGCGGCGTTTCGCTCCACGCTTGAGGAAGTGGAGGCCGCCGACGTACTGCTCATCGTCTCCGACGCCTCGTCGCCGGAAATGGAAAGCCAACGCGCGTCGGTCGCGGCCACCTTGGCCGAGCTCGACACCAAGGACATCCCGCGCGTCGAGGCGTTTAATAAGGCCGACCGGCTCTCGCCGCAGGAGCGCGCGGACCTGCTCCTGCGCCACCCCGGCGCGATCCTTCTTTCCGCGGGGACCGGCGAGGGCGTGGAGACGGCGCTGACGCGCGTCGAAGGTGCCCTCTCCGCGCGCTGGCTCAAGCGCGAGCTGGACGTGCCGCCGGAAAAGGCCGCCGCCGCCGCGCGGCTCTACGAAAGCGCCCAGGTGCTGGGCCGAGAGGCCGCGGGCACGGCGACGCGCTACCGCCTGCGCGTGACCGCGGAGAATTGGCGGCGATTGCAGGCCCTGGTCGGCGAATGCTAGGATTGTCTTGGAATTCATGGGCGATTTGCGCGTCGCAGGCCTGATCCTTCTCGCCTACCTGTCCGGCGGTATTCCCACGGGCTATCTGGTCGTTCGACGCCTGAAAGGCTTCGACATCCGCACGCGCGGCTCGGGCAACCCCGGCACGGCCAACGTCTACCGCAACGCGGGCGCGCTGGCCGGCGCGATCACTTTGGCCGTCGACGCGCTCAAAGGCTACCTGCCGGTCTGCCTGTGCCGCTGTCTGTTTCCCGGTCACGAGGCGCTCGCCATCGCGGCCGGAGCCGCCGCGGTGTTCGGCCACAACTGGACGATTTTCCTCGGCTTCAAGGGCGGCAAAGGCGTGGCCACCTCGGCCGGCGTGTTTTTCGCGCTGCTGCCCGGGTCCATGGCGGTGGCCGTCGTCGCGTTCGCGGCGGCGGTGATCGTGTCCGGACATATCTCGGTCGGCTCCATGGTGGGCGCGACGGTCCTGCCCATCGCCGCGGCGGCGCTGGGCGCGCCGGGAATCGACGTGGCGGCCGCGGCGGCCTCGGCCGCGCTGATCGTTTATAAACACGTCCCCAACATCCGGCGCTTGCGCCAAAATAGGGAACTCGGCATCCATGGCCCGTCCGCATAAGCCCGACGTCTGCGTTCTTGGAGGGGGAATGTGGGGCGTGGTGCTGGCCCAGCACCTGGCCGGACGCGGCGCGCGCGTGCGGCTGTGGGAATACGTGCCCGAGGTCGCAGCCGCCCTGGGACGCACGCGCCGCCACCAACTGATCCCCGGTTTTTCGCTTGACGCGTCCATCCAGGTCAATTCCGACCTGGCCGCGAGCGCCGCCGAGGCCGACATCCTGCTCTTCGTGCTGCCCTCGTCGGCGATGACGGCGACGGCGCGCGCTCTGCGCGAAAAAGCGCGCCTAGCACCCGGCGCGGTCGCGGTCAATGCGTCCAAAGGCGTGGAGCCGCGCACGTTCGCGACGATGGGCGACATCGTGGCGCGCGAGCTGCCGGTCCTGCGCGGCCGCGTGTGGACGCTGTCCGGTCCCAGCTTCGCGCGCGAGGTGGCGCGCGGCGTGCCCACGGGCCTGATGCTGGGCGGACCGATGGGTGCGCAGTCGCGGCGTCTGGCGGAACTGCTCCACGGCGGGACCATCGCGGTGACCCCGTGGCCGGACCGCGTGGGCGTGGAATTGGGCGGTTCGCTCAAGAACGTGATCGCCGTGGGCGCGGGCATACTCGACGGGTTGGGCGCGGGGGCGAACACCAAGGCGGCCTTGCTGGTGCGCGGCCTGGCGGAGATGTCCCAATTGATCCGCGCCAGCGGCGGACGCGCGGACACGGTGTACGGACTGGCGGGACTGGGCGACCTGATCGCGACCGGCACGTCGGGCGAATCGCGCAACCGCGCCTACGGCGAGAAGCTGGGCCAGGGCGTGGCGCCCGCGCGCGCGCAGGCGGACATTCCGACCGTCGTGGAAGGCGTGGAGGCCGCGGCCAGCGCCGCGGCCCTGTGCCGCAAGCGCAAGGTCGAAGCCCCGCTCATCGAAGCGATTTACGGCGCGACGCGCGGCGCGCCGACGCGGCGCGTGCTGGAGGCGCTGGGTTTCCGTTAGGAATCCGCAGGGAGAGAATTATGGCCAAAAGCGAGAAGGGAAAAGGCGACGACAAGGCGAAGGCGTCCGGAGAGACCGAGGTCCGCATCTGCTCGCTGGCCACGACCGTCAACGAGTGCATCATCATGCTGGAGGAGGTCGTCGGCAACCGCGTGCTGCCGATCTGGATCGGCATCTCCGAGGGCCAGGCCATCGCCATCCGCTTCTCCGGCATCGTCCTGCCGCGGCCGCTGACGCACGACCTGCTGCTTTCGTGCGTCAAGCAATTGGACTTCGAGGTTAAGAAGATCGTCGTCTCCGATATCAAGGAGAACACGTTCTACGCGCGCGTGCACGTGGGCGACGGCCGGCGCGAGGAGGTCCTGGACAGCCGCCCGTCCGACGCGATCGCCATCGCGGTGCGCGCGGGCTGCCCGATGTTCGTCGATGAGTCGGTGTTCGCGCGCTGTCAGACGCTGACCAAGCCGATCACCGAAGACGAGGTCGTCAAGTTCAAGGAAGACCTGAAGAACATCCGGCCCGAGGACATCTTTAAGGACCTGCGCAAGGAGAACGAAGGCAAACCTCCGGCCAGGGATCCGAAGAAACCGAAAGGCGACAAAGGGGAGGACGCGCCATGAATCGGCTCGACATCATCCGCTCCGTGTCCAAGGTTCTTGCCACGCGCGGCGAAGCCGCTCTGGCCGTGGAGACGACGTTCGACGCCGTGGGCCAGGCGCTGGCGCGCGGCGAGAAGGTCGTGATCTCGAATTTCGGCACGTTCCGCGTGAAGGCGCGCCGTCCGCGCGTGGGGCGCAACCCGAAGACCGGAGAGAAAGTCTCGGTGCCCGCGCGGCGGGGCGTGCGCTTCAAGGCGTCGAAAAACCTCCTCGGCTAGAATATTTTTCGCACGTCCCCGTCTTGTAATATCGCTAAAATCGTCATTATTTGATCGAACGCTGATTGGCCGTTTCGCGCCGGCTGGGCTAAGATATGACCTATGATCAGCCTAGAAGCCGTTCCCGCGATGCTGCCGCCGCAAGCCGTCCGTTCGTCGCAAAGAAACCCGCGGCGATTCGACGATTGGGACAAGGTCTGCTTCGGCGCGATCACCGCGGGACTGGCGGCCGCGGCCGTGTTTTTGCTCTACATGAGCTCCCATCCGCCGCTGGCCGAGCTGGCGCGCCACCCCCAATTGAGCGTCTTTTATCGCCCGACCCTGCTCTGGGCGGGATTCGGACTGGCGCTGCTGACCGCGCGCTCGCTGCTGTGGATCGCCTACCGAGCCCCCTCGGTTTGCGCGTTTGACTATGCGCCGTCGCTGACCGTCGTCATTCCCGCCTACAACGAGGGGGCTATGGTGGCCAACTCCGTGGATTCCGTCGCGCACGCGCGCTATCCCGCGGACCGTCTGGAGATTCTCGTCATCGACGACGGCAGCCGCGACGACACCTGGACGCATATTGAGGAGGCGGCCCGCCGTCATCCGGGACTGGTGACGCCGATCCGCTTTACCCGCAATCAAGGCAAGCGCGCCGCTCTGGAAGCGGGCTTTCGACGCGCGCGCGGCCGGGTGGTCGTCACGGTGGACTCCGACAGCATCGTGGAGCCCGGCGCCCTGCTGGCCATGGTCGGCCCGTTTCGCGACCCGCAGGTCGGCGCCGTCGGCGGCAAGGTCTCGGTGCTCAACCACCGCGAAGGCGTCATCCCGCGCATGCTCAAGGTCCAATACGCCCTGGCCTTCGACATGCTCCGCGCCGCGCAGTCGACCTACGGCGTCGTGCAGTGCTGTCCGGGCGCGCTCGCGGCTTATCGCGCCGACGCGTTGCGCCGCGTGCTGGACGATTGGGGGCGGCAGACGTTCCTGGGACAGCCTTGCACGTATGGAGAAGATCAAGCGCTGACGAATTTCATCCTGGGACTGGGCTACGATTCGCTTTACCAGCGCCAGGCGGTGGTGCACACGCTCGCGCCGACCAGTTACGACCAGCTCTGCAAAATGTATCTGCGCTGGGAGCGCAGCAACATCCAGGAGTTCTTCCGCTTTCTACCGATCGCCTGGCAACGGCCGCCCGCCGCCAGGGCGATGGCCCTCTTCGACGTCATCGTCAGCAACATGCGCTACCCGATCTGGATTCTCTCCCTGGGGCTCATGGTGATGCTTTGCGTTCTTGAACCCGTCACGGCGCTGCCGCGCATGCTTCTGCTCGTCGGTCTGGGGTCCTCGTTCAATATGCTTTACTACTTGCGCAGCGAACGCTCGAAAGATTTCGTCTACGGAATTCTCTATTCCTACTTCTCTTTCTTCAGCCTCTTTTGGATATCCATCTACGCGCTGATCACCGTCCGTTCGCGGTCCTGGATGACGCGCTAAGCCGCGGCCGGCCGCGGC
>JABEUV010000241.1 GCA_013044195.1 Elusimicrobiota bacterium
AACAAGGGTGGCCGCTTTGTCCGGAACGGTGGCCGCTTTGCTCCGGAACGGTGGCCGCTTTGCTCCGGAATGGTGGCCGCTTTGGTCCGGCGCACCCACGGCGAGTGGGATCAAGCTCGGCACCGGCTTGGTCGCGCCCGATGCGAGCTCCGCAACGAGGAGAAGATTCTTGACGAGGCCGGCGAGGCGTTTGGCATGATTCTCGATGATCTTGAGGAAATTGCGGCGGGTTTTGGCGTTCCCCACCTCTCCCATCAACGTCTCGATGGACCCCAGGATCACGGAGATCGGCGTGCTCAACTCGTGTGAGACGTTTGCCACGAGCTCGCGCTGCATCGTCACGCGCGCGTTCAGGAGCTCGGCTTCAACCTGCTTGCGCGCGGTGTTGTCGGTGCCGATCAACAGGTAGCCGATGATCGCGTTTTGAGCGTCGCGCAGGGCCGTGACCGATACGACCGCCGGGAAGCGGCTGGCATCCTTTCGGATGTAGGTCAGCTCGTAGATGTCCTCGATGGTACGCGAGGCCTTGAAGGCTTGCGTTTGCCGCAAGGACGCGGCCAACCGCCATGGCCCTTACTACTACTGGGGACGCCGGAAGGGAGGACGGCTGGTTCAGATGTTGCTAACGCCGGCCGAGGCCGCCGTAATCAGGCAGGCTATCGCCAACTATCAGGCCGTTCGCACCGTGCTCCGAAGGTGGGAGGAAGAAACCGTAAAAATCATCGAAGCTCGCCGAGCCCTTTAGGCCTGCTCTCGTCGGAGATAATTCGTCGGATATCGCCGCCGAGATGTGCGGAAAGGGAGGCTGGTCTGCGCTATTTAGGCTATTCACATCGGTGGGTAGATAAATTCCCATATGGTCTCCTTATCCTCGTAGATACGTAGCAAACGATGGCGCGTTGAGGATCCCCTGCCACTGTTCTGCGCCATCAACATTCACCTCAAAGACGACCCTGTGCTTTTTCATGATTGCTCCAATGAACCTAGTTTATTTACGAAGGTCGAGTAGAGCTCTGAATAGACAGGCGGTAGGGTGGGCCTAGCGGGTTCCGTCCCTTTCGGTTGACGGTGCCTCAATATCCAACCCCCATGAGGTAGGAGATTCAAGGGCCTTTCGCGCCGCGCGTTTCTCCACATCGGAAGTGTGCGCACGTCTTCGGCCGGAGTCAAGGCCCGCCGCGACAGGCCCGCCGCGACAGACCTTGGCGCGGGTTCGCAAGCGACGGAGCAGGAAGTAGCATGGACGTGGTGTAATACTGTTACCGAACACAATCCAGAATAGCGCCATCCGTTTGGTAACCGAGAGCGCGCCGTCCGGAAACGCCGAAGCCCTCCTTTCGGAGGGCTTCTTCTGTCAACGCGCATTATACGTATCGGTCAAATTTGGCTGCGGGACTAGGATTCGAACCTAGAAAGGCAGATTCAGAGTCTGCTGTGATACCATTTCACCATCCCGCAATCTGAGGATAGTTTACCAGATTTTGGGGAGGCGGCAAGGCCCGGGCGGGACTCCGGCGCCATTTGATACAATAGTCTTTCACTTTAGGGCCCCATGCCCAAACCTCAGGAGAAAACAATGTCCAGCGCCATCGCCGTGAAGCCCGATTATAAAGTCAAGGATCTCACCCTGGCCGAGTGGGGCCGCAAGGAAATCACCATCGCCGAGAGCGAGATGCCGGGCCTCATGGCCCTGCGCGCGGAATATAAAGGTAAGCAACCCCTCAAGGGTGCTCGTATTGCCGGTTGCTTGCACATGACCATCCAGACCGCGGTCTTGATTGAGACCTTGCTGGAGCTGGGCGCGGAAGTGCGCTGGTCCTCCTGCAACATCTTCAGCACGCAGGACCACGCCGCCGCCGCCATTGCGGCCGCGGGCAAGGCCGCCGTGTTCGCCTGGAAGGGCATGGACGCCGCGGAGTTCGACTGGTGCATTGAGCAGACGCTGAAGTTCCCCGATGGCCAGCATCTGAACATGATCCTGGACGACGGCGGAGACCTGACCAACATGGTCTTCGACAAGTTCCCGAAGCTGGCCAACGACATTGTGGGCCTGTCCGAGGAAACCACCACCGGCGTCCACCGCCTGGTCCAGCGCGCCATGAACGGCACCTTGCTGACACCCGCCATCAACATCAACGACAGCTGCACCAAGAGCAAGTTCGACAACCTGTACGGCTGCCGGGAGTCTCTGCTGGACGGCATCAAGCGCGCCACCGACGTGATGGTGGCCGGCAAGATCGCCGTGGTGGCCGGCTACGGCGACGTGGGCAAGGGCTGCGCCCAGTCCCTGCGCGGCCAGGGCGCGCGCGTCCTGATCACGGAGATCGACCCCATCAACGCCCTGCAGGCCGCCATGGAAGGCTACCAGGTGGTCACCATGGACGACGCCGCCGCCATCGGCGACATCTTCGTCACCGCCACCGGCTGCACCGACGTCATCCTGCGCAAGCACCTGGACGCCATGAAGTCCCAGGCCATCGTCTGCAACATCGGCCACTTCGACCTGGAAATCGACATCGCCAGCATGACCTCCGACAAGAACCTCAAGAAGGTCAACATCAAGCCCCAGGTCGACCAATTCGTCTGGCCCAACGGCAAAGTGGTCACCGTCCTGGCCGAAGGCCGCCTAGTCAACCTGGGCTGCGCCACCGGCCACCCCAGCTTCGTCATGTCCTGCTCCTTCACCAACCAAGTCATGGCCCAAATCGAGCTGTGGTCCACCCGCGGCCAGGGCAAATACCAGAAGAAGGTCTACCTCCTCCCCAAGCACCTGGACGAGAAGGTCGCCGCCCTCCACCTGGGCAAGCTGGGCGCCCGCCTGACCAAGCTGACGCCCAAGCAGGCCGAGTACCTGGGCATCCCGGCGGAAGGTCCGTTCAAGCCGGAGAACTACCGCTACTAAGAATTACGACGGCGCAACAAACCAGGCCCCGGCAGGAATTCTTGCCGGGGCCTTTTTTTCCAATAGGACATCCCATGACTGGAAATTCTGCCGACTGGAGCGTATACTCCAATTCATGATGCGTTTCTGGTGGGTCAACCAGAATCAGACGTTTGAGCAAGAATTCCGCGGGGGCTACCTTTGGTCGCCGAAACGGAATAGGAACGGCGCGCGCAATCAGTTCTACGAGAACATGCGCGAGGTGGCGCCGGGAGACGTAGTGTTTTCCTTCCGGAATCGGACCATCGCGG
Organism: Elusimicrobiota bacterium; assembly: GCA_013044195.1. Taxonomy (GTDB): domain Bacteria; phylum Elusimicrobiota; class Elusimicrobia; order UBA1565; family UBA9628; genus GWA2-66-18. The sequence continues at coordinate 3,193 of JABEUV010000241.1, forward strand.
CGATCGGCGTCGCGCAATCGTATGGGTACGAATGTCCGAAGCCGACGGAGTTCGGGACCATCGGGGCGAATTGGGAGACGGTGGGGTGGCGTGTGGACGTCGCCTATTCGGTGCCGGCCAATCGCGTGGTACCAAAGGAGCATATGGGGCTGCTGGGGCCATTGATGCCGGAGCGCTACGCGCCATTGCAGCGGGACGGCGATGGGATTCAGAACGTCTATCTGGCGGAACTTCCGCGCGCTTTTGCGGAGGCGCTGGCGGGATTGATCGGGGTCGAGGCCCAGCAGTTCGTCATGGCAGCGGCAGATGCCCAGCTGTTGACGGCGCCCAAGATGGCGGCGCGGGGCATCGACGAGTGGGAAGATAAGATTCAAGAAACCGTGAGGACAAGCTCGGTGCTTAGCGACACGGAGCGGACGGCGATCATCCGGGCGCGGCGCGGTCAGGGCCAGTTCAAGCAGAACGTGATGCGCATGGAGAAAGAGTGCCGGATCACGAAGGTCGACAATCCGGCGCATCTGGTCGGCAGCCACATCAAGCCGTGGCGCGACGCGACAAACGACGAGAGACTGGACGGAGATAACGGGCTGCTTCTGACCCCGACGATCGATCATCTGTTTGATCGGGGATTCATCTCGTTTAGGGACGACGGCGGGCTGCTGGTTTCACCCGTCGCAGATCCAGTCTCACTGGGACGAATGGGGGTGAGGCCCGAGGCCAACGCGGGCCCGTTCAGCCGCGCGCAAAGCCGCTATCTGGAGTTTCACCGCGACGAGGTGTTCCTGACGGCGAGAAGGGCGGCGACCTAGCGTGGGTTAGGCCAGCGCGATCTCACGCGCGCGGCGGCCCGGACGCGCGGATGGGCGAAGGACCAGGTCCACGCGGCCGCCCAGGGCGGCGATCAGCTTGATGATGAAGTCCAGGCTGGGGATGCGGTCGTCGGACAGGCTTTCCAGGCGGGCGATCTGGGATTGCGGGACGCG
>JABEUV010000242.1 GCA_013044195.1 Elusimicrobiota bacterium
CACGGGCCTGGGCCTGTCCATCGTCAAGCACCTGGTCGAGGCGCAGGGCGGCGAGGTCTCCGTCGAAAGCCGCCGCCCCGGCGGCTCGACGTTCCGCTTTACTCTGCGCGCCGCTCAAGAGCGGCCCTGACGTCTCGATCGAATACGGCGGCGTCGGTCCGACCGGCATATTTGGCGTGGATCCGGCCGTCGCGGTCGATCAAAAAGGCGACCGGAAGCCCCAGTATTCCCCCGAAGCTCTCGGCCAGCTTCGCGTCGCCCAGAAACACGGGGTAGTTCATACGGCGGCGCGCGTAGAAGTCTCGCACAGGCCGCGGGTCGTCGTCCAGCGAGACTCCGATAACCTGGAAGCCTTGCGAGCCGTATTTTCTTTGCAGACGCGCGAACTCCGGGACTTCCGTCCGGCAAGGCTCGCACCAAGTCGCCCAAAAGTCGAGAAGGACGACCTCGCCCTTGTAGTCGGACAGCGACAGCTTTCGCCCGTTGATGTCGACGGCCGCGAAATCAGGCGCCGGCCGGCGGACGGAAACCGGGAGGCCGGAAACGTTCGGGCGGCAAGCGATAAGAAAGAACGCGGCCGAGAGGGCGAGCGCCGCCGCGGCCCGCGTCCTGAAGCTCACCGCCCCTTGGCGACCGGGTAGCCCTTGTCGACCCAGTCCGCGCCGAAGTTGTCGGCGAGTCGCAGGACCTTCACGTTCTTGAAGCCCAGCGCCCGAAGGGCGGCGTAGGCGGGCTTGACGTTCGGGCACTTGCTCCATGGACAGCAACCGCAATAGAGGACGATGAAAGTGCTGCGAGGCAGGGCCTTCACGCGCGCGCGCAGGCGGCCCAAGGCTTCGTCCTCGGAGGCCGGGCCGATGTACTCCGAACCCGGTATGTGGGCCTGCTCGTACAGGACGCGGAAACCGACTTGAATGAGGAGCGGCTTTTTGTTCTTGGGAGAACGCAGGAATTTCGCCAATTCGGCGGGCTGAATCGACTGCGGCTCGGCGTTTTTTACGGCGTCCGCGCGCGCTCCGGCGGACGAAACGACGACCGTCAACATCGCGACCGCGGCGAGCGTTCTCAAGCGGCTTCTCATTTTAATCTCCAATCAAACGGAACGGTCCCTCGCGCGTCCATGAAACACTAGTCTTTGACCGGCACCATTTCGTTCTTGGCGTTCCAGGTATAGCGGGGCTTGCCGTTCACCTTGTGAATCAGGACCTTGTCGATCTTCCAGGCGCCGTCCGGGTTCTTCGACGCGAAGAAGTCCAGGTCGAGCGCATCCTTGCCGCCTTTCCGGGCGGACTTGAAGTCCGAGCAGGCGAAGAATTGATTGTCGCCCAACTGCATGATGCGGTCCTGATGCACGCGCACGAGCTTGAGCGTCCAGTCTTTGCCGAGCTTGTCGTCATGCACGGTGAACGGCGCCTTGGTTTTGACGTACGCGCGGACCGCGGCGACGTACTCCTTGCGGATGCGGGCCATCTCCGCCTTGGAGCCGCCCGCGTCCTTGAGCGGGCACCACTTGGCGCTCGCGCCGGCGGCGGGATGCTCCATCTGGTCCGCAGCGTCGGCGGCCGGATGTTCGTCCGCCCGGGCGGCTTGCGCCAGCAGGCATGCGGCCATGACCAACATGAGTCTTGCCGTCATCGCGTTGTCCTCCGTTAGAAAGTCACGACCTTGTCCGAGTCCCGTATGAGCGCGTGAAGATCCTTCATCGTCGACAGAGGGCACAGCTCGGAGCCGCTTGAATTGCGCAGCTTCAAGCACGTGCCGCAGGCCATTATGCGCCCGCCCGCGTCCGCCAGCGCCTGCATCTGTTCGGCGACTTTGAACGGGCCGGCGTTCAGTTTTTCGCATTCGACGCCCTTGGCCAGCAGGAACACGCCGACTGCGTCGCCTTGCTTGAGCGCGAAGACGCCGAGCCGAAAGGCGTTCCACACCGTTTCCGCGTCCGTCGAACAGATCACGATGCCGAGTTTCATTGTTTTTCTCCCGTCAAGGCCATTGCCGTGCCGCCGCCTCGAAGACCGCGGGCGATCGTTCCTTGCGCTTCCAGCTTTTCCAGGAGGACCTCCCTCAAAAGGTCGTAGGCCTTCAGCATTCGAGGCTGGGAGAGACGATAGAAGACGTTTCGTCCTTCGCGCCGCGCCAGCAGAATTCCTTTCGCGCGCATGATCGACAACTGCTGGGAGACGTTGGCCTTGGAGAGACTCATCCTCCGGCACAACTCCCCGGCGGTTCTTTCGCCATGACGCAGCAGGTCGATGATCTCCAGCCGTTTGGCGTTGGACAGCACGGAGCAGACCTGCGCGTGAAGCTCGTAAACCAGCTTGTCGTTTCGTTTTCCGGGCATGTCGACGATTGCGATGTTTCGCAACTCAATCGTAGATAAAAGGAGGGCGGGACGGCAAGGCCGACTTGCGATCCGGGTGCAGAACCCCCATCTCGGTTGATTTTTCGTTATCTGTATGCTATATAGTATATAGACATGCAGATACGAGGGGCGGACATCAGCCGACTGCGGC
>JABEUV010000243.1 GCA_013044195.1 Elusimicrobiota bacterium
CAGGCGGCAGCCGTAGAGGTGCTTTTCGAAGGCGAACCAGTCCTCCTCCAGCCCGATCGCGCACACCGCCGGATCGTAGGACAGCACCGCGCGCGCGCGCAGGACCTTGCGGGACTTCAGGTTCAGCGCGACGACGGCCAAGCCGTGCTGATTGGATGCCGGAAGAACGAACTTCGCCTTCAGCGCACAGATATCGCGCAACAGGCGAGGGATCTGCCGCGCCGCTTCCTCCACATCGTAGCCGCACATCTCCAACGCCAGCTCCGCCTCGCCGCGCTCGCAGCCGGTTTCCTCCATCAAAAGCTCGATCTTCTCGTTCACGCGCTCCCCCGCGCGGCGGCGCCGCGAGGATGGGCGCCGTCGTAGGCGTCGCGCAGGCGGCGCAGGGAGACGTGCGTGTAGATCTGCGTCGTGTTGAGATTGGCGTGGCCCAGCATCTCCTGGACCTCGCGGATGCTACAGCCGTGGTCCAGCAGATGGGTGGCGAAGCTGTGGCGAAACGCGTGCGGGGTGACATTCTTGAGCAGGGCGGAGCGGCGCACCCAGCGCCGCACGACGAAGGCCACGCCCTCTTGAGAGAGGCGTTCGCCGCGTTCGTTGGTGAATAGAGGATCTCCCGCGCCCGGTCCGCCGCGCGCGCGCAGATAATCGCGCAGGCAGGTCAGCGCCGTCTCGCCGACGGGCGCCAGACGTTCCTTGCCGCCCTTGCCGAACACCCGCAACGTCCCCGACAGCAGGTCCGCGTCGCCGACGTTGAGCGCGGAAGCTTCCGCGCGGCGCAGGCCGGAGGAGTAGAGCAGTTCGACCAGCGCGCGGTCGCGCGCGGCGGCCGGGTCCGCGCCCGTGGGTGCGGCCAGCACCTCCGTCATCTCCGACTCGGTCAAAAATTTGGGCAGGGGGCGCGCGCGCTTGGGCAAGGTCACGCCCAGAAATGGGTCGCGCTTGAGCTCCCCCTCGGCGCGCAGGAACTTCACGAACTGGCGCACCGCCGACGCCTTGCGCAGAACGCTGGCGCGCGCGGCACCCGCGGCCTGCAGGTCCGCCAGCAGGCGGCGCACGTGCGCGCGCTCGATGTCCGCGGCCGCCAGGCCGGGAAACTTGCGCGCGAAAGTCTCCAGGTCCGCGCGATAGGCGCGCAAAGTGTGTGGCGAGCCGCCGCCGGAGGCGCGCAGGCGCGTCAAGAAGCGCTCAAGCTGGAGTTGGATGACGCCCCCGGTCCGCCGTCAGGCCGCCGCCGGCGGCGGCGGCGCGCCGCCCGCGGCGGCCAGGCGATCGGCAATGAACTTCGCGCGCAGGGCCTCGCCCTCCGCCTTCAGCTTCTCGCCCTCTTCCTTGGAAACCGGCTTAAGGTTGCGGCACTTCGGATACCCGGGGCAAGTGAGGAAGAACCCGCGCTTGCCCACCCGTAGCCACATGGGACGCTGACACTTGTTGCACGGACGCGTGGTCTGAAGCGGGCGGGAGCCCTCGATCTTCTTGCCGTCGGCATCCAGCGAGAACGTATTCTTGCACTCGGGATAGCCCGAACAGGCGATGAAGCGGCCCTTGCGCCCGGTGCGGATGACCATGTCCTTGCCGCACAGGTCGCAGCTCTCGCCGGTTTTCTCCAGGACGATCTTCTGGCCTTCCGGCGTGAGCTGGATCTTGCCCTTGCACTTGGGAAACGTCGAGCAGGACAGGTATTTGCCGAAGCGGCTCTCGCGGATCAGCATGGGCTCGGAGCACAGCGGGCACTTCTCGTCGGACAGCTTCGGCTCGATGCGCGTCGTCGTCATCTCCGTGGCGGCCAGCTCCAGCGCCTTGGAAAACGGGGTGTAGAAATCCCGAACCACGCCGGTCCAGCCCGCCTTGCCCTCGGCCACCAGGTCCAGCTTCTCCTCGACTTCAGCGGTGTAGGTCAGGCTGACGACTTCGGGGAAGTGCTCCTTGAGCTTCTCGGTGACGAGGATGCCCAGCTCCGAGGGAATCAGCTTGCGGTCCTTCATATTGCGCCGCACGTAGCCGCGGTCGACGATGGTCTTGATCGTGGGCGCGTACGTGGACGGCCGACCGATGCCGTGCTTCTCCATCGCGCGGATGAGGCTGGCCTCGTTGTAGTGCGGCGGGGGGCTGGTGCGGTGCTCCTCGGGCTTGAGCGCGTCGAGCGTCAGAACGTCGCCGACGGACAGCGGCGGCAGACGGCCGCCCTCGCCCTCCTCAGGCTCGTCGTCTTCCTCGCCCTCGGTTTTCACCGCGCCGCGATAGACGCGCAGGAAGCCGTCGGACTTCAGCGTCCGGCCGGTGCAATGGAACACCGCCGGACCGTTGTCGATGTCGGCGGCGGCCGTGTCGTAGACCGCCTCGACCATCTGCGAGGCGACGAAGCGCTTCCAGATCAAGTCGTAGAGGCGGACCTGGTCGGGATTCAGAAATTTCCCCACCTCTTCGGGCGTGCGGTGGACGCTGGTGGGCCGAATCGCCTCGTGCGCCTCCTGGGCGCCGCGCGACTTGGTCTGGTAGGTCGGCGGCTCGGCCGGACGATAGCCGGCTCCGTAGACCTGCGCCACGTAGTCCGCGCACTCCACGGCGGCGGTCTTCGCGATGGAGAAAGAGTCCGTGCGCATGTAGGTGATCAAACCCACCGGCTCCTTGCCGCCCAGGTCGACGCCCTCGTAGAGAGACTGCGCCACGCGCATGGTGCGTTCGGCGGCGAACCCCATCTTCTGCGACGCCGCCTGCTGGAGCGTCGACGTGGAGAACGGCGGCGGCGGGCGGCGGCGCGCCTCCTTCTTTTCCACCGTGCGCACCGTGAACGTCCCGCCCTTGAGCGCGGCGGAAACCGCGTCCACGTCCTCGGCCGTGCGCAAATTCGTGGCCTTCACGCGGTACTGCTCGGAAAACAGATCGTAGACGCGCGTCGACTCGATTTTCTCGCCTTTCCAGGTGGCGAGCTTCGCGTCGAACGGAGGCGGAGCGCCGGGCTTCTGCAGGCCGGCCTCCAAAGTCCAGTAGCCCTCGGAGGCGAATTCCTTGATCTCGCGCTCGCGCTCGGCCAGCAGGCGCACGGCCACCGACTGCACGCGGCCCGCGGACAGGCCGCTTTGAACCTTGGCCCAGAGCAAAGGCGAAAGCTTGTAGCCCACTAGACGGTCGATGACGCGCCGCGCCTGCTGGGCGTGAACTAGGTTCTCGTCGATGGCGCGCGGCTCGTCGATGGCGGCCTTAATGGCGCCGGGGGTGATCTCGTGGAAGGTGATGCGCTTGACCTGGTCGGGCTTGATCTTGAGCATGTCGACTAAATGCCAGGCGATCGACTCGCCCTCGCGGTCATGGTCGGTGGCGAGGTAGACGTAGGCGGCCTTGGAGACCAGGCCCTTGAACTCGGCCAGAATTTTCTTGGCGCGCGGCAGAACCACGTACTGCGGCGCGAAGTCGTCTTCGATGTCGACGCCGATCTTGCGCACCGGCAGGTCGCGCACGTGGCCAAAGGAGGACTTGACGATGAAATCGTCTTTTAAAAAGCGCGAGATCGTCCGCTCCTTGGCCGGAGACTCGACGACCAGAAGGCTGGGACCCGTGCGGGTAGACTTCGACGCGCCGCCGGCCGGCTTGACTTCCTTCGGCGCTTTGGCGGCTTTAACGGCTTTCGTGGACTTCGTGATTTTTTTAGACGTCTTTTTTGGCATAGCGTTGACCGGGAACGGCGCAGACTAAATCCTTCAGCTCCAGCCCGAACATTATAGTGGAAAGGCGGGAGGTGTCAAGTCCCGTCATCCGGCTCAAGTCGTCCAAAGACAGCGAATCTCCCCCGAGAAAGCCCAGCACCGCGTTCTCCTCCGCGCCCTCCGGACGCGCCGCGACCGGCAGCGCGCGCGGCGCGTCTCCGACGGCTCCGGGCGGCAGGACGGCGACCACGTCCTCGACGCCGACGGCCAAGCGCGCGCCGTCGCGCAGAAGGCGCAGCGGTGTCTCGCTGAGCGGCGAGTCGGCCGGACCGGGAACCGCGAGGACCTCCCGGCCGTATTCGGCCGCCTTCTCCGCGGTCGAGCGCGAACCCGAACCCGCACGCCCTTCGACGACCACGGTCGCCCAGGACAAGCCCGCGATGATCCGGTTACGGCGCGGAAACTGGCCGGGCTGAGGCTCGGCCGAAAGCGGATACTCGCTGAGCACGGCGCCTCCCGCCGCGACGATGCGCCGCGCCAGGTCGCGGTTCTCCGGCGGATAAACGTCGCCTAGGCCCGAGCCGAGCACGGCCCACGTCCGTCCGCCCGCGGCCAGCGCCGCGTCGTGAGCCTCCGCGTCGATGCCGCGCGCCAGGCCGCTGACCACCGTGATCGCGCGCCGGGCCAGATCCGCGCCGAAGCGGCGCGCCATGCGCCGACCGTAGGCCGACGGCGCGCGCGAGCCGACGACGGCCACGGACGCGACGTCGGACAGGCTTCCTTGGATATACAGCGCCAGCGGCGCGTCGGCGGCCGCCGCCAGCAGGTCCGGGTAGCCGGGGCGGCCGCGCAGAAGCACGCGCGCGCCGACGGCCGCGCACAGGCGGTGCTCGCCGTCCACGTCGAACGCTCGCGCCTGACGGCGCCAGCGCGCGGCAACCTGGACGGACAACCCGGCCGCCTGGGCCCAGTCCGCGTCGCCGGAGGAGGCCAGACCCTCGGGCCCAAGCGCGGTCAACAGAGCCCATGCCTTGAAGGGGTCGCCGAAGGGGACCGCGTTGAGACGGAAGAGCCAGTCCTCGACGGCCGCGCTCACAGCAATTCCTCCGCCAGGCCGCGCGAGGTCGACACCGGCGGCGACGGCGCTCGCGCCGGACGCGGCGCGCGCGCGCGCGGCGCGGCGGGGCTCGGGGCGACATCCGGGGCGGCGACGCCGCCGCCGGCCAAACGATCGACGGCCCGAACCAGCGCGGGATCGCGCCACAGCGCCGACCACGTCGACGGTATGCGCCCGGCCGAGACGATGAGGGCGACGCGTTCCACGTCCAGCGCGTCGGCCAGCCGCGCCAAGGTCTCCTCGCCGGCGGGCGGCGGCCGCTTGCCGGCGAGAATCTTCGAGAGCAAGGACGGATCGACGCCCGCGCGGCGGGCCAATTCGCGCAGACCCAGGCCGCGGCGCGCCATGGCCTCGGCGGCCACGCGCGGAAAGGACGGGCCCTGGCTCACCGTTGATCCTCCAGCGACGCGCGCAGACGGTCCAGGCCGCGGAACTGCAGGGCCTCCGCCAGATGCGCGGGCAGGACCGTCTCGGCCCCGGCCAGATCCGCGATGGTGCGCGCCACGCGCAGGACCCGGTCGAGCGCGCGCGCCGACAGCGCCGCCTTGCGCTCGGCGGCGGCCAGCAGGGCCATACCGGCTGAGTCCAGGCGCGCGTGGCGCCGCGCCGCGGCGCCCTCGACGAACGCGTTGAGCGCGCCGGGTGCGTCTCCCAGCCGCGCGCGCTGGCGCTCGCGCGCCGCGGCCACGCGGGCGCGGACCTCGCGCGTGCCCTCTGCGGGCGCGTCCGGCTTGGCCCAGTCGTCGAAGGCGACGGCCGCGACCTCGACCTGCAGGTCGATGCG
>JABEUV010000244.1 GCA_013044195.1 Elusimicrobiota bacterium
CAGCATCTCCTCGATCTCCTTGGGCGGAATACGGAAAGCCGCGGCGTCGCACGTCAGCTCGCGCAGGAAGCGCCCGGAAAATCCCGCCGAGGCCTCGACACCCCACCAGCGCTCCGTATCGGGCGACGGCTCGGCGGCCGTGCCGTTGAGCGCCGCCTCTTGATACGCGCGCAGGCCGACCAGTTCGCCGAAGCGCGCGTCCATGCCCACGATCGCCACCGCGGCGCGCGCGGGCGGCGGGCGGCGCGCGGACGCGCGCGGGGCGGCGCGTTCCTCGGGCGCCTCCTCCACGAGGATGTGCGCGTTGATGCCGCCGAAGCCGAACGCGGAGAGCGCCGCCCGCCGCGGCGCGCGGCCGTCGCGGCGTTCCCAAGACACAGCCTCGATCGCCACGCGAAACGGCGAGCCGTCCAGTTCCGCCGCCGGATTGGCGCGAGTGAAGTTGGCGTTGGGCGGCAGGACGCGGCGTTCCAGCGCCAGCAGGATCTTCATCAGCCCCGCCGCGCCCGCCGCCGTCAGCAGGTGGCCGACGTTGGACTTGACCGAACCCAGCGCGCACTGCCCCGCCGTCCAGCCGCGCTCGCCCCACAGCGCCTTGAGGCTCTGGATCTCCACCGGATCGCCCGTCGGCGTGCCCGTCGCGTGGCACTCCACGAAATCGATCTGCGACGGCGACAGGCCGGATTCCTGATAGGCCGCGCGCATGGCGCGCAGTTGGCCCACCGTGTTCGGCGCCAGCAAAGAGCCGCCCACGTCGTTGGACAGGCCGCCGCCCACCAGCACCGCGCGCACGCGGTCGCCGTCGCGGCGGGCGTCGGACAGACGCTTGAGCACGAACACGCCCGCGCCCTCGCCGACGACCAGGCCGTCGGCGCCCGCGTCGAACGGCGCCGGACGGCCGGAGGCCGACAGCGCGCGCAACTGCGCAAATCCCATCTGCGTGTAGAGGCTCTCGGGCCGCGAAACGCCGCCCGCCAGCATGGCGTCGGCGCGGCCGGCGCGCAATTCCTCCATGGCGAACTTGAGCGCGTACAGAGAGGACGCGCACGCCGCGTCCAGCGTCCAGGACCCGCCCCCCAGGCCGAAGGCCTTGGCCAGCACGCCGCCGGGCAGGCCCGCCACGCGCCGGTTGGCCGGGGAAACGCGCGCGCCCACGCCGAGGCGCGGCTCCAGTCCCAGAGCCTCACGCTCGAAGCCCGGTCTCAAAAGCTCGCGCGCCCACGCCGAGGCTGAATCCGTGGGCAGGGCCAGCTGACCCAGGACCACGCCCACACGCTCGCGTTCGGCGGGCAGGCGCGCCTCCTCCAACGCCGCGCGGGCCGCGTGCAGGGCGAAATGGAACGCCGGATCCAAGGACTCCGCCCAACTGCGGTCCAGGGCCAACCCGGCGGGATCGAAACGGAAATCCTCCACGAAGCACGCCTTCAGCGAATACGTTTTATCGACCGCGCCCTTGACCGGATCGAAGGCCGCGCGCGGCGCGATGGGCCAGCGGCCGGCGGGAACCTCGCGCGCGGCGCAGCGCCGCGCGGCGATATTCTCCCAGAAACGATCCGGCGTCGGCGCGTCGGGGAATATTCCCCCCGCGCCCACCACCGCGATCGGCTCAGGCTTGGCGTTCACTTGCGGTAGATGGTGAAGGCCGCCGCGTCGTCGGTCCAGGGTATGGTCTGGGAGGCCAAGCGGCGCATCACGCCGAACCAGCCGCCGGCGGTCGGATCATACACCGACGGCGGCAGAGGCGCTTTGCTGGCCACCACGCGGATCACTTCCGCGGACACGTCGTCGCTGGAGTCCGGCAGTTGGGCGGTCAGAGCGACGCCGGCCTTCTGGGCGTCGGCGTCCGGATACGTCCAGGTCTCGCCCGCCTTGAGCGACTTCTGCGTCACGATTTCATTGGGAACCACCAGCGCGGTCTTGGGCACGGAACCCAGGTCGTAAAGGTCGTAGAGATACACCGTGCAGTCGCGCGTGGCCGTCACCGTGATCTGCGCGGCGTCGCCCTGCACGAAGCGCGTGCGCGAGAGTCCCAACTCCACGCGGAAGTCCTTGTCCGCGTTCGCGGGCAGGGGTGCCACACAGTCCTTCAGCGAAACGAAGTACGAACAGCTGGGGCAATCCGGATCGTCTCGGTAGCCCTCGCCCAACACGCGTTCGTCGAGCACGCGCCCGTTGCGCGTGGTCAGCAGGAGGCTTTCGGTCAGACGCGCCTGGCTGCGCAGTCCCTCCTGCTCGAAATCCAGCAGGCGCGAATGAATGTCCACGCCCAGGAAATTCTGCACCGCGGCCGCGCGCGCCTGCGCGATGGCCGACGCGCGCACCTGCTCGCGCGTGTCCTGCGCTCCGGCGGCGACCGTGGACTCGCCGATGACCCAGGTGCAGCCGTCGCCGGGGCCCAGCACGCGCCCGGAACGGTCCTGCAGAGCCGCGCGCGGCGCGCGCGCGTCGTCGGAGCCGACGCTTTGCGGCAGGGCCGCGCCGCCGCCGGCCGCGGGAGCGGTCGGGGCGACTCCCGCCGCGCGGTCCAAGTCCGTCTGCGCCGCGGCGGCGCGGGCCTTGACGGCGTCGACGGCGCCGGGCGACGGCCGCTGGGCGGCGCGTCCGCCGCAGGCGGCGGCCAAGACCGCCGCCAGCAACGGGGCGAGTCGGCGGTTCATGTCAGTTCCCGTTCGAGTTGTCGAGCGTGTTCTGGGCCTTGTTGGCGTCCTGTAGGGTCGCGCCGTAATTCGGCGCAGCCGGCTTCGGATCGTGACAGGCGGCCGCGAAGGCGGCCAGGGCGAGCGCGGCCAGAACAATGCTTCGTCGATTCATCATTTCAGTTCACCTCTTTTCACTCGAAGATCGGGGCCAGCTTCGCGAGGACTTCGTCCATGAGCGCGACGGGCAAAGCATCCACCTTACGGGCGTTGCGCACGGCAAGGTCGAGCACGCGGGGCTGATCGCAGCGAACGACGCCGGTCGTTTTTACGCCGGTGATGGGAACGGCAAACCCGATGCGTCGCGCGAAGGCGCCGCCGTTCGTGATCGGGCAGATCACGGGCAGCTTGGTCGCCGCGTTGAACTCGTCCGGCGAAACGACCAGAACGGGACGACTCCCGCGCTGTTCGCGCCCCGCCGACGGGTCCAGCGACACCATGTATATGTCGCCCCGCTTCATATCAATTCGCCGCCCGCCGCCGGCGCATCGACCCATTCGCGTTCTTTGGCCGGCTGGGGCCGCGTATAGTCCGAAGCGGCCAGAAGTTCCGCGAGCGTGTAGCGCCGCCGCGGTTTAGGATCGATCACCAGCCGGCCGTCGGCGACGGCCACGCCCACGGCGGCTCCGGCCCGCAGGTGCAGTTGATCGAGGAATGCCGGCGGCACCGCCAGCATGACCGAGCCGCCGACTTTGCGCAGATTGGTCGTGTGCATGGCAAACCTCCGTTGAGTCGTATTATATTTGAGTATAACTTATCTAAAGCCGAATTTCCAGGAGCCTGTTGGGCGCTCATTTCTTCCCATTCCGCATCTGCACGATCTTCCCTGCCGCTGCATCCAGAAACATATCGCAGAGGATCGAGGCGTCCTCTTCATCTATTTCGACATCGAACGCCTTCTCGATATCACGGAAAGGGCTTGTCCCTTCGATGACATCCGGCGGAGATTGCGTGGACCACATGCAACACATCTGTTCGGAGTCCGGGTTGCCCCGATACCCGC
>JABEUV010000245.1 GCA_013044195.1 Elusimicrobiota bacterium
CGTCGGCGGTGATGGAGACGGACGGATCGATCATGTCTCCCAGGCTGGGCGCGGCGTAAGGCGGAATCTTGTCGAGAACCTCCAGTTCTTGAGGCGTGAAATAGGAGCGGTAGTCGCGGCGCGTGGAGAAGCCGAATACGGGCCAAGCGTCGCGGACAAGCGCGCGCACGGCTTGGCGGTCGTCGTCGCTGAGGTGGCGCTCGCTGTCGTAGCGGTTGAAGATCTGGTCGAGCTGGATCAGCGCCTTCAGCCGCCGCGCTCCGGCCAGCCGCGTCAGTAGGTCCGGCATCGCGTCGCGCGAGACCGGCGCATCGGCGACGTCGTCCCAGACCTTGCCGTCGGAGCGCAGTTCGTAGCCGCCGGTCGACAGCAGATCGTGGGAGAGCGCGTCGAGCGGCGCGGCGTTCGCGTCGTAGGCCGGGCCGGACGGAGCGTCGGCCGCGCGCGCGGGTCCCGCGGGAAGCAACGTGAGGAGCAGGGCCAGCGTGGAGGCGGTCATCGTCGACAGTGTGAGTCCTGCGGATTATATAAATATTGCCGCGACGCGCCCGGAAAAGGCATCATCGCCGCTCGTGGGCGAAACGATGGGGTCGTGGTTTCCCGGCGGGTCCGCGCTGACGGCCGGGGACTATCTGGTCCTGGCCGCGGCGCTGGGCGTCATGGTCTGGCTGGGGCGTCGCGCCGGCCGGAACACGCGCGGTCCCGACGACTATGTCCGGGCGGGCGGCCGTGTGCCGGCGACGGCGGCGGCGGTTTCCTTCTTAGCCACCGAGGTCAGCGCCTTGACGGTGATCGGCGTGCCGGCGCTCGCGTTTCGCGGCAACTGGAACTACCTTCAGTTTTTCGTGGGCTCGGCGGCGGCGCGCGTATTGGTGGCGGGGCTGTTTCTGCCCGCGTTCCACGCGGCGGACGGCGGCACGATCTACGGCTATCTGGGCCGCCGCTTCGGTCCGCGCGCGCACGCTGCCGGCGCGGGGTTTTTCTTCGTCACGCGCCTGCTCGCCTCCGGCGTGCGCCTGATGCTCGCGGCGGCGGCGGCGGGAGCCATGCTGGGCTGGGGCGTGCCGCCGATGGTGATTTTGTTCGTCGGGGTGGGAGTCGCGTCGCTATGGTCGGGCGGCGTCGAGTCTGCGGTGTGGACGAACATTTTTCAGGCCGCGTGCTTCCTGGGCGCGGGGGTTTTGTCGGCGGCCTTCATCCTGCATCACGTCGACGGCGGCATCCCGGCCGCGCTGCGCATCGCCCAGGCGGCGGGCAAGCTCGACGTCCTGCGCTGGAGCTCTCCGCGCGGCGGTTTTTGGACGCGCGCGTTCTCGGACCCGCGCGTGTTTTGGGCCGCCGTGCTCAACGGTTTCTTCGGCTCGGCGGCGGCGTTCGGCGCGGACTACGAGATGACGCAGAAGCTCCTCACCGCGCCGAGTCCGCGTGACAGCCGCCGCGCGCTTCTTCTGTCCATTCCATTTTCGCTGGCGACCTTGCTGTTGTACATGAGCGTCGGCACCTTGATGTTCGTCTACTACAAGCAGAATCCGGGCCTGGCCCTGCCCGCCTCCCTGGACAGGATCTATCCCTACTTCGCCGCGACCGTGATGCCGCGCTTCCTGCGCGGGACGGTGCTGACCGCCATCGTGATGGCCTCGATCGACTCTCCGCTGGCGTCGCTGAGCGCGGTCTTCGTCGCCGACGTGTATCGACCTCTGGCGGCGCGGGCACCCTCCGCCGCGCGGGAACTGGCGCTGTCGCGCCGCGCGCTGGCCGCCTTCGCCGTCGTCTTGGGCGTGGCCGCTCTTTTTTTCAGCTCCTTCGACGGCGCGGTGTGGCTGGCTTTCAAGATCGGCGGCGTCACCTACGGCTCTCTGCTGGGCATCTTCCTGCTGGGGCTGCTGACCGACCGCGTGCTGGACGGCGCGGCGGCGGGCGCGATGCTGGCCGCCGCCCTGCTCAACGCGGTGCTCCTGGTTCTTTCCCAGCGCGGCCTGATCGCGCTGGGCTGGAGTTGGCTGATCGTGGTGGGCACCGCGGTCACCTTCGGCCTGGGCTGGATCTCCAGCGAGCCGGCGTCGTCCGGCCGTCGTTAGCCCTTCCGGTACGAAGAACGCGGCGCGGGGGCTTGCCCCGCGCCGCGTTTCGTCGTAACGCCGTCTTTCTAGAAGTCGAAGTAGGCGGCCTGCTGCGCCACCTCGTTGCAACGCAGTCCGGTGCTGTCGGTCATCTTGGTGCGCATGTAGCCGTTCTCGCCCCACGACGTGCCCCAGCTATTGCGCAGGATCCAGACGCCCTTGCCCGGCGGCAGATTGCCGTTCTTGTCGAACGCGGCGCCCTCGTTGTCCCAGCCCACGATGTTGATCATGTGGTCGAGTTGGCCGTCCGTGCAGCCGTTGTAGATCCCGCCGGAGTAGTTCTCCCAGTCGCCGACTCCCGCCGCGATCGCAATCGAGATGGGCTGGCCGGAGCGCGTGATCTGCGCCTCGATGTCCATCACGCTGGGCCCGTTATTGGGGTCGCCAAGCATGTGCCATGCCTTGATTTTGGAATTCGCCGCGCGCGGCAGGGTCGCCGAGCACGGGTTGCTGACCGTGCCGTTGGCCCCGGCGGTGTACGGGCAGGAATTCCACGACGGCTGGCCCTTGATCAGGTCGTTGGCCGCGTCGAAGTCGCCGCCGTTGCAGCCGTAGGTCGGCGCCGGGGTCGCGTAGGTCGGGTCGGTGTCGTTAAGCCACTCCTCCGACAGGCGGCCCGGGTCGTTGCCCGCGATCGCGTGGCCGTCGCGGTTGGTCGCCGTCAGGCTGAACGCCCAGCAGTCGCCGCACTGACCCTGGTTCTCGATCCGGGTCAGTTGGGGCCGCAGGTCCATCGTGTTCGGGATGGCCTCGCTCATGTGAAAATCGCCGACGCTCTTATAATCGCGCGCCGAGCCGTTCTTGTTCGGAACGAAGCCCTTCGCGTGCTTTTGCGCCTGAGCCGAGACCGAGTACGTTTTGAACGCTCCCGTCGCGCTCGGCTGAGACTGCGACGTGCCCGCCATGCCGCTGACGTCCACGCCCTGGTCGAAATCCACCTTCTCCGCCGCGCCCGCGCGCGCGCCCAGCAGCGACGCGCCCGCGATCAGCCCGATCAGCCATTTTCCGGTCATTGTCTTCCCTCCCGATTTTTGCCGCGTTTCCGATGTCTCACCCGAAACGTCGAAAACGCGGTTCCCCAAACCGAGTCTACAACAAAAGGCCCAGATGTCAAGGGGGACTTTTGGTCCGACGGCGGACTATTTTAGGGGGCGGGTACGAGTCCCGCAATCGCGACCGGCAGGCGGCCGCGTGCGGCAATCTCGCCGAACAGCACGCGCGCCGCGGCGTGGACCGACGAGTCGGTCAGGCCGTACAGCGCGACGGCGGCACGCGCGCCGGTGGACGCGGAGAGGTCGTAGGGGTTCATCAGGCTCAACGCGACGACGGGAGCGGGTCCGGCGATGAGCCTCTCCAGCAGACGCCGCTGGCCCGACGGCAGCGGTCCGCCGAATTGCGACGTGCCCGCGATCACCGCGTCGACGTCGGCCAGGCGCGTCAGCGCCGCGTCCACCTGGGCGGAATCGGGCGCAAGCGGCAGATCGACCACGACGGCGCGCGGATGGCGACGGCGAATTTCATCGCGGAGAGCGGCGATTTCCGCCGTGTAGCGCGGGGACGCCGCGAGTACGAGACCCAGCGTTTTTTGTTGAGAAAGTCTCAGCGGCAGGAGCCCGCCGGAACGGATCACCGTAACTGCGGCTTCGGCGGCGCGGCGCGCCAGCGCGCGGCCGCGCGCGTATTCGGCCGCGCTTAAGGGGCGCGGCGCGCGGCGCGCGAATAGTCCCAGACGGCGTTTGGCCGCGAGGATGCGGTCGACGGACTCCTCCAGGCGCGCGCGCGTCAGGAGTCCGCTCTTCAGCGCGGCGCGCACCGCGGCGAACGCGGACGGGTAGTCGGCCTTGCCCAGCACGAGCACGTCGTTTCCGGCGCGCAGGGCCAGCACCGCGGCCTGCGAGGAGCCGTAGACGTCGGCGATCGCACCCATGTCCAGGCTGTCGGAAAAAATAAGTCCGCGAAAGCCCATGCGTCCGCGCAGGAAGCCGCGCAAGGCCGCGCTCGACAGCGTCACCGGCTGTGCCGGTCCCGTGCCGAGCGCCGGGAACACCATGTGCGCGGGCATCACGGCTTGCGCCCCCGCCGCGAAGGCCGCGCGGAAAGGAACCAACTCGACGCGTTCCAGTTCCAGGAGCGATTTTTGGCTGACCGGCAGACCCAGGTGCGAATCGACGCTGGCGTCGCCGTGGCCGGGAAAATGCTTGGGCACGGCCAGCACGCCGCCCGCGGCGTAGCCGCGCAAGGCCGCGACTCCCAGGCGCGCGACCAATGCGGGGTCGCCGCCGAAGGAGCGCAGGCCGATCACGGGGTTGTCCGGGTTGCTGTTGACGTCCAGGTCGGGGGCGAAGGTCACGTGCACGCCGAGGGCGCGCAGTTCGCGGCCGGTCGTCCGGGCCGCCGCGCGGGCCAGGGACGCCGAGCGGGCGGCGCCCAGCGCCATGTTGCCGGGAAACGGGGCCGTGCCGTAATCGCGCTGGGTGAACACGGGACCGCCTTCATGGTCGGCTGAAACCCAGACGGGTACGCGGTGGGGCGCGGACAAGGACCACTCCTGGAGCCGAACCGACATCGCGCGCGCCTGGGCGCCGGTGAAGCGGTCCCAGCGCAGGATCACGCCGCCGACGCGGCCGGCGCGCACGTCGGCTTCGCGCGCAACGGCGATCTGGGTATCGATGGCGATCAGGAACGTCTGGCCGATCAACTCATCGTCGCTCAAGTCGCGCGCGCGCGGCGCGGCGAAGACGGGTGCTGCGGCGAGCGCCAGCAGGATCGCGGCGGCCGGCACCCGATTCATCGGTCGGGGTAGAGAAGGAAGGGCTTGCGCTTCTCGGCGAAGCGCGCGGCGTCCTCGTCGAACAGCGCGGCAATTTCGGAGGAGGACGCGCCGGTGTCGTAGAGCTCGCGAAAACGGTGCAGTCCGATCAGCCGTCGCGAGTGTTCCCAGCGCAGTCGAAAATCATGGGGGTAGAGATCGCGCAAGGCGGTCGCCAGCGCGGCGAACACGCGCAGCGGGCGTACCGCGTCGCGGTCGGAAACGAGAATGCGCACGCCGGGGCAGGATTTTCCCGCGTAAATCGCCTTGGACGGAGTCAGAGTCCTTGGTTCGAAGCGCACGCCTTCCAGCGGCACCGCGTTCAGCCTCTGGGCCAGCGCGTCCGCGTCGATCCACGGCGCCCCGATCCAGCCGAACGGCGTCGCCGTTCCGCGGCCGACGGAGATGTTCGAGAATTCCAGGTTGGCCACGCCGGGATATAAGGTCGCCGCCTCAAGGTCCGGCATATTCGGCGACGGGCGCACCCAGGGCAGTCCGGTGTCGTCATACCACATCCCGCGCGTCCAGCCGCGCAGCTTCACGACGCTCAGGCGCGGGTGGCCGACGCGCGCGTTGGCCAAAAGCGCGACTTCGCCGGCGGTAAGGCCGTGGCGCGTGGCGATGTCCAGGTGGCGACGGGGTCGACGCCCACCAGGCCGGGTTCGTCGACGCCGGGGCCCTCGACCACGCGTCCGCCGATGGGGTTGGGGCGGTCGAGCACGATGAATTCCACGCCGGCCTTCTTGGCCGCTTCCATGGACATGACCATGCTCGCCAGATAGGTGTAGAAGCGCGCACCCACGTCCTGCACGTCGAAGACCAGCGCGTCCAGGCCCGCCAGCTGTTCCGGCTTGGGGCGCATGCCTTCGGCGCCTCCTTTATAAAGGCTGTAGAGCGGCACGGTGCGCCCGCCGACGTTCAGCCGGTCGGAGCCGATGGCGTCCGCCTCGCTGGCGGCGGCGTAGCCGTGCTCGGGGCTGAACACGGCCGAGAGCGTCACTCCGGGTGCGACGGCCAGCACGTCGACGACGGAGCGCCCGCGCCGGTCTCGGCCGGTGCTGTTGGTGATCACGCCCACGCGCTTGCCGCGCAGGGCTTGGAAGCCGTCGGCCTCCAGCACGTCGAGGCCCGTCAGCACCGGGGCGGGGCCGCGTCGGCGCGCCGGCGCGCAGGCGGCGAGCAAGGCAAGGGCCAGCGGCGCGGCAAGCCTCATCGTATGTGGTCCAGCGTCACGGAAATGCCCTCCGCGCCGGGCGAGAACGTGCCGGATGCCGCGCCGACGATGTCGCCGGGATGAGGCGCGCCGACGTCGCCGCGGGTGTTCATCATGGCGCGCACCGTCAACGGCGCGCGCGAGCTGACCGCGGGCTCCAACAGCTCGGCGGGGCCCATCTCGAACGGCGCCGGAAAGTCCGGGTTGACGATGCGTTCGATGGCGACCGGGACACCGCCGGCGTTTTCGGCGACGACGAAGAGCATCGCGTTCTGCTTCGGCGCGCGCGCGCGC
>JABEUV010000246.1 GCA_013044195.1 Elusimicrobiota bacterium
CGCCGGCTACTCGTCTCAGCCCCAGGTCGCCGCCGGAGCGGGCCTTGACGCCGTCAACGGCGTCACCTTCGGCTTCGGACTGAGACAGACGCGCTGGTCTCTGGACTATGCCGCCGCACCCATGGGAGAGCTGGGCACCACGCAAAGGTTTTCGGCGGCTTTCCGGTGGTGAACAAAAAAGTGACGCTGGCGTCTCCTTTTTTAGTCAGGGTTGATAATCAGGAGGATTGGGTATGAACATGTGGATGATCGCTGTGACGCTCGCCGCCTCGACGCTGATCAACAAGACGGCCGTGCGCAAGTTCGGCAAGGCCGTCAACAAGCAGAAGCGCCGTATTCTCGCCGCTGTCAGCACGACTACTGTTGTCGCGCCCGCGTCGTTGCCTGTGCGATGAACGAGGGACGCGTGGTCGTCAAGATCGGCTCCGGAGCGCTGTCGGGCGGCGGCGGCGGGCTTGACGCGGCGGTGTTGCGCAGGCTGGCCGGCGACGCCGCCGACGCGCGCGCGGCCGGGCGCGAGGTGGTCATCGTTTCCTCCGGCGCCATCCTGGCGGGGCGCGAGCGGCTGAAGCTTGCCGCGCGGCCCAGCACCCAGCTCAAGCAGGCCGCGGCCGCGGTGGGGCAGAGCCGCCTGATGCGCGCCTGGGAGGAAGCCTTCGCGCCCCGCAAGATCACCGTCGCGCAGGTTCTGCTCACGCGCGAGGACCTGCAGGACCGCGCGCGCTACCTGAACGCGCGCAACACCTTGCTGACCTTGCTGCGGCTGGGCGTGGTGCCCGTCGTCAACGAAAACGACACCGTCGCCGTGGAGGAGATCAAGTTCGGCGACAACGACGGACTTTCGGCGCTGGTCGCGGGACTGATCGACGCGACTCTGCTTGTCCTGCTCACCGACCAAGACGGTCTCTACACCGACGACCCGCGCGCCACGCCGGACGCGCGCCTGGTCGCGCGCGTGCGGCCGGGGGAATCTCCCGCGCGCATCGGGGGCGCGGGGCCGTGGGGCAGCGGCGGCATGGCCTCCAAGGTGCGCGCGGCGCGACAGGCGGCCGACGGCGGCATCGCGGCCGTGGTGGCCAGCGGCGTCAAGCCCGGCGTGCTGGCCGCGGTCTTGGCGGGACGCCCGGAAGGCACCTACTTTGAGCCGAACGCGCGGCCGCTGGCCAAGCGCCGACAATGGCTGGCGTTCGCCTCCAAGCCGCGCGGGCGCGTGGTGGTGGACGCAGGCGCGCGCGCGGCGTTGTCGGCGCGCGGCAAGAGCCTGCTGGCCAGCGGGGTCAAGTCCTTGTCCGGCCGCTTCGAGGCGGGCGACGCGGTGAGCCTGGTGGAAGGCGGCGCGGAGTTCGCGCGCGGGCTGTCGAACTACGCGGCGCGGGACCTTGAGCGCATCAAGGGTCTTAAGACGGGGCAGATCGAGGCGGCGCTGGGCCACAAGCCCGCCGACGAGGTCGTGCACCGCGACAACCTGGCTTTGCTGAGACCATGAAGAAACAATTCGACGTCGAAGCTCTGGCGCGGGCGGCCAAGGACGCCTCGCGCGTGCTGGCCAAGGCCTCCACGGGGGCGAAGAACCGCGCGCTGAGGGCCATGGCCGCGGCCCTGCGCCGTCGCGCCGGCGCGGTGCTTGCCGCCAATAAGAAGGAAGTCGCCGCGGCGCGGGCCGTGGGGTGCACGACCGCGTTCGTCGACCGGCTGACTTTGGACCCCGCGCGTCTGGAGGGTGTGGCGCGCGCGTTGGAGAGCGTCGCCTCCCTGCCCGACCCGGTGGGCGCCACCGCGAACTTCGCGCGTCGTCCCAACGGACTGATCATCCGCAAAATGCGCGTGCCGTTGGGCGTAGTCGCGATCGTCTACGAGTCCCGCCCCGGCGTCACCGCGGACGCGGCCGGGCTGTGCCTGAAGTCCGGCAACGCGGCCCTTCTGCGCGGCGGCAAGGAGGCCGTGCGCACGAACGCGGAAATCGCGCGCGCCCTGCGCGAGGGCCTGGCCGCGGCGGGACTGCCGCCGGGCGCGGTGGGCTTCGTCGACGACCCGGACCGCGCGGCGGTGCGCCGTTTGCTGACGCTTGATTCTCTGATCGACCTGGTGATTCCGCGCGGCGGGCCGGAGCTGACCGTCGCCGTGCGCCGCGAGTCTCTGATCCCGGTGCTGGCCCACGACAAGGGGCTGGTGCACGTCTACGTGGACGCGGGCGCGGACCTGGCCATGGCCGAGGAGATCGTCTTCAACGCGAAGGCCGAGCGGCCGGGCGTGTGCAACGCGATGGAGACATTACTCGTACATAAAGCCGTGGCCCGGTCTTTTTTGAACCGCATGGCGCGCCGCTTCGGCGCGGCGGGCGTCGAACTGCGCGGTTGTCCCGAATCGCGGAAAATCGTTCCGACGATGAAGGCCGCGAAAGACGCCGACTGGGACACGGAGTATCTCGATAAAATCTTATCCATCAAGATCGTCGACTCGCTGGACGCGGCCGTCGCGCACATCGCGCGCCACGGCTCCGGGCTGGCCGAGGCCGTCGTGACGCGCGACCCGGCGCGCGCCGCGCGCTTCCTGCGCGAGGTCGACGCGGGCGCGGTCTACTGGAACGCGTCGACGCGCTTCACCGATGGCGGCGAGTTCGGCCTGGGCGCGGAGATGGGCATCAGCACGCAGAAGCTGCACGCGCGCGGGCCCGTGGGGCTGGAAGGCCTGACCTGCGAGAAATACGTCGTGACCGGCGCCGGTCAGGTGCGCGACAGCCGCGCGGCGGCGTCGCGGCCGTCGCGCGGGGGCGCGCGGTGATGACGGCGGACCGCCGCCCGCGCGGACGTGTCGGGCGGCTTGCGGCGTTTTTGTCCGTCGTCTTGGCCGTGAGCGCGGGGGGAGCGCCGCCGTCGGCGCGCGGCGGGCCGGTGCGGGACGTGGACCTGGCCCGGCGCGCCGGATGCGACGCGCGCTTTGTCTCGCCGCTGGACGGGGCCGTTTTTCCCGCCGGCTTTCCGCCGCCGCGTTTCCAATGGGAAGTGTTCATGATCCGGAATCTGATCGGACTTCCGAAGTCGGGGACGGGGGAGTCGTGGACGCTGAGCGTTTTCGAAGGAGACCGGGTGCTGCATGTGGAACGAAACATCGGCGAAGAGCGCAGCTGGACGCCGACGCCCACGCAGTGGAGCGGTTGGACGGGGAAAACCTTGCGCGTGGAACTGCGGGGCAAGGGCGCCTACACGCACACGGCGCTGCCTCTTCATCTGAGTCTCGACGCGCGCGCGCTTCCCGACGACGTGCTTCTGCGTTATTTCGTGCCGGCGCCGGGAGCCAAGCCGTTCGTCCTCAATTCGTCCGTGGACGTGCATCTGCTCAAGATCGACACGAAGACGTTTTCGCGGCAGGAGCTTTTTGTGGGAAAGGGCTCTCAGCGCCGTTGCATCGGCTGTCACACCGCGCAGACGCGCAGCGGGGCCATCAGCTTCATTTACACCAACACCGCGCACAAGCCCGTCCTGCGCGGCGCGTTCGAGTTGACGCCGTCTTCGGGAGGGTGGACGTCGCGGCTTCTTCCGGTGGCCGGCCCCTATGCGCGTTATTCCCACGCGGGCGATAAGTCGGCCTTTTCGATGTTCCGTTCCACGACGCCGGGCGAACCTCTCTACTATCAGATCACCACGCCCGGGGCGAGTTCCGGGGACGTGCTGGACTACCCGGCTCCGTTCGACGCGCGCTTCGTCTCTCCGTCGCTGGACGTGGCCGTTTACGACTTGAAGACGGGCGCGCTGTCGCCGCTGCCCGGGGCGTCCGAGCCCGACTTCGTCGAGCTCCAGCCGTCCTGGAGCCCCGACGACCGCCGGATCGCGTTCGTCCGTTATCGCGACGGGGAAAGAATGGACATCGCGGTGGTTCCCTACAACGACGGGCGCGGCGGCGCGCCGAAGTTGTTGGCCGGGGCCAGCGCCAACGGCTGGGACAACTACTACCCCGAGTATTCCCCGGACGGGCGCTGGCTCGCGTTCACGCGCGCGGACGCGACCGGGGGAACGTTTGCGCGCCCGGACAGCGCCGTCTATCTGGTGCCCGCGGACGGAGGTGAGGCGCGGCGCTTGGAGTTCAACCAGTACGGCGCGATGAATTCCTGGCACAGCTGGTCCAGCGACGGCCGCTGGATGCTGTTCTCATCGAAGCGCGGGGGCGTGGCGACAAAGGCCTACGTCTCCCGCATCGATCGAGACGGGCATGCGTCGGCTCCCGTGGAGCTGTGCTGCGGCTTCGCCCCGCGCTCGCGCGCGAACATGCCCACGTGGATCAAGAAAGGCGATTACCCCCGCGTCACCGAGGACGACGTCGAACTTTGGGAACGCGAGTTGAGCGCGCCTAAAAAATAGCGCGCCGGCGTCCTGCCGAAAAATATCCCTGGGTCTTGACGCGTTCCGGCGGGCGGGTTAAGCTGGGATCATGGTCGAGAACCTGGAGCATCTGATGCGGCGCGCGGCGTGCGCGCCGCGCGCGCCGCGCGCGGCGCTGTATCGCGAACTGCTGAGGTCGGAGACATACCTGCTGACCTTGGACGAGCCGCTGGCGCAGGGCGAGGTCAAGCGCGTCACG
>JABEUV010000247.1 GCA_013044195.1 Elusimicrobiota bacterium
CAAATTCGAGCGGCGAACGAAACGGCAACGGCCACGTCCTCCAACGGCAACGACATTTCTCTGGATTGGGCCTAACGGCGACGGCCACGACAACGGCACGGAGAACGACAAGGAAAACGGATTAAAAAACGGCTACAACGGCAACGGAACAACATGACATTTCAACTTTCGTTTGGACATGACATTTTAACTTTCGTTTGACAATTCCTCCCACGACCGTTGACAGATCGGAATTCCAGGAACTTAAGGATTGGAAGGAGTTCCCGTGGCTGGGGACGGTAGCGACCATAGAGGGAGTCTGTTCAGGAACCGCCCTTTCTCCTCGCCTCGTGCTCACCGCGATGCACTGCCTCGACGCGGGCCACGCGAAGACAAATGATGACCTGGCGGTGAGCTTCACCCTGCAGTTGCGGCGAGGCGGCGACTTTTCTTCTCAGAAGATGGGCAGACTGCTTATTGGCGGAAGATACGGTCACGACCCCGGGGTCGATCTAAAAAAGATCAAGTCTGCCGCGGAGTTCCTCAAGAAAGTGAGTTATTCCCCCGCGAATGATTGGGCTCTGATCAAACTCGATGAATCTCTTCCGGGCGTATTGAACTATCCCCTGCTGGGGACGGCATCGCCAACGGAACTCATCGGAGCAGAACTGATCGCGTTGGGCTATCCAGGGATGTATGGATCCGAAGTCCCGGTTCGCTCGAACGACTGCCGGATGATTCCCTCAGCCGGGAGCGTTCGGCTCGCGTGTATGGCAACTCCGGGCATGTCGGGTGGCCCGATTGTTCGCCGTTTCGGCTCCGGGCAAGTCGAGATCGTCGGCGTTGTGGCACAAGAGCAGGACGACATGGTTCTTGAGCCTCTCGTTGGGACGTTCCGTTCTCTCATCTCCGCGGATAAGGCGGGCACATTGGACTTGGAAATCGAAAATCTGCGCCGTTCTCGACCGGATTTTTTCGTGGGGTTCCCGATGGACGGCCAGCCTGCGGCGGATGCGGGCCGCAGGCATCCAGCCGTTTCACTGCCGACGGCTGCGGAAGCCGCGGCGGCTTTCGATGCGATCTCCGCGCCCTGAGAGGATCGGTGAACGCGGCGCTGCGGTCGTGGGCGGCGGCGGAGACCGAATCGAGCCCTCGCGGCGAGCCGCGGGGGCTCTTGAGTGGGCACGGGAAGGGGGGAGTAAGCTGTGCGGATCGGAGGGCGCTCAGCCAAAATGCGGGCTAATTTTACCTGCTGCGAGAGAGGCGATCTGGCTGCCGGGATCCCAAAGTTCGGAACGAGGGCCGCGTGCGTTGGGTTGGAGGCTCTTGCCGCCGATGCGCAAAGACTTGGACGCCTTCGGGACGAATTCTTGAATGTGGACGTTTTCGGAACGCTGGAAGAAGTTAGGTGCAAACTTGAGGCTTGGAAGTACGACTACAACACGGCGAGGCCCCATGGATCCATCGACGGAAAAACGCCGCTGGAGTACGCAAAGCAGGTCAATATAGGACTTCAAACGACAAAGAATTTAAATCAGATTTTGGCCTAGAATTTGGGGTAGGGTCAGCCAACCCTGTACCGCAACTAGATTTGGCCTAAAAAACGGGGGGACGTCACTGCCGATCCAGAAAAATGCTCCCGCCAGGAGCACGGAATCTCGCGCCTTCATTCCACTTAGGGTGGGACCTCATCGATGCGACCGCACGGGCCCTTGGACCCAGCTCCGCGCTAGGCCAACCACCGGTCGGCGGAACTCGTGGGCGCGCGGCGGCGCTGGTGCCGCCGGCGAGGAAGGGCGCGGTGCGCCCGCTGCTGCGGACTATTGCCGGATAGGCGCGGGACTGTTATAATCCTTACGTCGGGGGTGAATTAGCTTCGACAGACGTCGTTGAGCCGAAAGTCGCAGGCACGGGTTGGTCAGGACCCGTTCAAAACCGGACCAAACCACAAATGCCAACACGCAGTTGGCCTGGGCCACTGCCTAACCCGCAGTGAGCACACGCCGGTCCTCGACTTCCGCTAGAGGGTCGCCGGCGTCAAGAGCGGGATGCGGTCCTTCCCCGTGGTACCGTGGGCGGGGGGCCTAAGACCGAACGGGACTAGTCCGGGAGTGCTCGCCTATCAGTTTCTTCCGGGCGAAATTGAAGATGGGCTAAGCCTGTAGTGGCCTCGGTCGGCGTCGTTTGGACGCGGGTGCAACTCCCGCCACCTCCACCAGTCTGTCGAGCCGCGCCCGGCCGTAAGGCCGGGCGCGAGTCTCGTTAAGGAGAAACTTGCATGGACGATTTGCACCCCGCCGCAGCGCCGCTTGTGCCCGGACCGCGCCGCGTCAAGCGCCGTCTGATCGCCTGGCTTTTGGGCCTGCACGGCGCCGCCTTGCTGGCCGCCGGGGTTTTGGTCCTGCGCGGAGCGGCCGCCACGTCGCGGCATTCCGGCTCGGACACCGCGGCGAAGGTCGGAGGACTTCTTTCGCCTCGCGACTCCGTGGGCTGGGTCAGCATCCGCGGGCCTATTTTTTCATCGGAATCGGGCAAGCCGTGGGAGCACGGCTCCGAGCATTGGGCGCGGCGCATCGAGCAGTTGGCCGACACCAAGGGTGTGAAGGCCATCGTGCTGGACATCAATTCGCCCGGCGGCTCCGTGGGCGCGGTGCAGGAAATCTACAGCCGCATCCTGCGCGTCAAAAAGGAGAAGCACATCCCGTTCGTGGCCATGTTCGGCGACGTCGCGGCCTCCGGCGGCTACTACCTGGCCTCCGCCTGCGACAAGATCGTCGCCCACCCCGGCACGCTCACCGGCTCCATCGGCGTGATCTTCGAGCTGTCGAACATGGAAGGCCTGTTCAACAAGGTCGGCTATAAAATGGACCCGATCAAGTCCGGCGTATACAAGGATATCGGCTCGCCGGGACGCGCGATGACGCCCGAGGAACACAAGATCATGCAGGACCTGATCAACGACGCCTACGGCCAGTTCGTTCAGGCCGTGGCCGACGGCCGCGGCATGACGGTGGCCCAGGTCAAGCCGCTGGCCGACGGCCGCGTCTACTCCGGTACGCAGGCGCTGGCCGACCACTTGGTCGACCAGTTGGGCGACTCGCGCGACGCGCTGGCGCTTGCCGCCAAAATGGGCGGCATCAAGGACGAGCACCCGCGCGTGCGCCGCGACGGCGACGGGATCAACGACATTTTCGAAATGCTCCAGTCCCGCGCGCACCTGGCCTTCGGGTTGGGTCCGATCTCGATTCCTCTGCCGGCCGCGTTCGCGGACCCCGCGCGCGGCATGCTCTACATGTGGCCGGGCTGAGACCATGGACCTGCTCGAGTTCCTCTACGACTATTTCGAGGACCGTTCCCACGTGGCCGCGCTGATCCGCCAGCGCCGCCCGTACGCGCTGGGGCTGTTCGGCGCCTTGCTGGGCGGCTCAAGCCTGTTCGTGGCCGAGGCGCTGGCCGGCCGCCATGCGCTGCTGGCCTTTGCGTGGCCGTCGCTGATGATCGCTCTGATCTGGCAGGTCGCGTTCCTGTTCGCGGCCACCGCGATTCTGCATCTCCTGCTGGACATGACCGGCGCGCGCGGCGATGCGGGCGCTCTGTTCGTGCACCTGGGCCTGGCGGAACTCGCGTGGCTGGCGGCGGCGCCGGTGGCGCTGGTGCTGAAGGCGGTCATGCCCGGGTCCGCGTGGGCCTTGCGGCTGGCGTTTTTCGTCGTCGGCCTGTGGTCGCTGGCGCTGAAGGCGCGCGGCATGCGCGACGAATACGGCGTCGGCGAGGGCCGCGCGTGGCTGACCTTGGGCCTGCCGTATGCCGCGGTCGCAGCACTCTTCGCGCTGACCGGCGCGCTGGCGGCCGTGTCCCTCATCCTCAAGGCGTTCTCGTCGTGACCGGCCCGTCCTCGCTCCCGGCGCAGTGGGGCGGACTGCCGGTGGTGACCGCCGCGCGCATGCGGGCTCTGGATTTCGACGCGACCGCGCGCTTCGGCATCCCCGCGGCGGAGCTCATGGAAAATGCGGGCAAGGCCGTGGCCGTCGAGACGCTCGCGTTTCTGGTCGCGCGCGGCGTGGACGCGGCGAAGGCGCGCGTGGTCGTGGTCTGCGGGCGCGGGGCCAACGGCGGAGACGGCCTGGTCGCCGCACGGCATCTGACAGCGGCCGGAGTGGACGTGCGCGTCTTTATCTGTCCGCCGAAAGTCGGCGCCGTTTATCCCGATTTGGTGCGCGCCAACCTGGACGCGGCGCGCCGGGCCGGAGTGGAGATCGGCGAACTGGGGCCGCAATCGGGCCTGACCGCCGCTTTGGTCCGGGCGGACGCAGCACTCGACGCCCTGCTTGGCACCGGCTCGGCGGGCAAGCCCGCGGGCGCCATCCACCACGCGGTCGCGGAACTTCTGCGCGCCGATAAGCCCGTGATCGCCGTCGACCTGCCCACCGGCCTGGACGCGGACACCGGAGCGCACGGCGGCGTCTGCGTGAGCGCGGCGCTGACCTTGACCTTGGGCCTGCCCAAGCGCGGCCTGCTGGCGCCGGACGCCCAGCCGTTTGTCGGCGAATTGAAGGTGCTGGACGTGGGCTATCCCGTGCAATTGATCGCCGAGGCGCGCGGCGCGTGAGGCGCGCGGTCCTTGGCGCGCTGGCCTTGGCGGCGGCGTGCGCGCGCGCGCCGCGCGGGCCTTACGCCGTGTTCGAGACGTCGAAAGGCCGCATGGTCGCGCGGCTCTACGCCGACGCGGCGCCGAAAACAGTCGCCCATCTACGCGCGCTGGCCGACGGGACCTTGCCCTGGCGCGACCCGAAAAGCGGAGCACTGGTTGCCCGTCCCCTGTATGACGGCACGGTCTTTCACCGCGTCATTCCCGGCTTCATGATCCAGGGCGGAGACCCCGCGGGCACGGGCCAGGGCGACCCGCGCGTGCCGGTGCCCGACGAGTTGTCCGGTTCTAAATTCGACCGCGCCGGCCTGCTGGGTATGGCCAGTTGGGGACCGGGCACGTCGCAATCCCAATTCTTCATCACCTTGGCCCCGGCTCCGGACCTCAACGGCCGCCACACCGTCTTCGGCGAACTGGTGTCCGGCTTGAACGTCGCGCGCGCCATCGCCTCCGTCCCGCGCGACGAAACCAGCGGCGACGACCGGCCGCTGGACCCACCCGTGCTCAAGTCCCTGCGCGTCGTCGACCAGCTTCCCTGATTGCGATTGTCGCTAGTTCGTCGGCGCGCCGCGTCCCGGCTCCGTCGGGATTGACGCGTCGGATTTAAGCCCGAGCGCGGCCGCGACGTCGTCCATCGTCGCCCGCACGTCCGGCATCGGGATGTCGGCGACGTTCTCGAACGGGCGCGAATCCCAAATGCGCGTCAGCGCGACTTTCTGCGTCAAGTCGTAAGGGAGCGAGTTCGATACGGCGTCGATCGGGGAGTCGCCCGCAAAATACTTGGCCTCGCGCAGCATGCCGAACGGGGCGGCCCCGGTGAGTATCGCGTCGGCGTCGTTGCAATCGCCGAGCGGGCCGTAGCCGCCCATCGGAAGGTCGAACCGCTTGGCCTTGGCCATCAGTTCGCGGCGGATCCAGCCCGCGCGGTCAAGCAGGCGCGCCGCGTCCGTTCCGGTCCAGGTGCGCGTCGTCCGGCCGCCGACCCAGTCCATGTCGCGCGTGTCGAACGGGCGGAAGCCCACGCCGCCGTCGACGCCGAAATAGAACGACAGTTCCGCGTTCACGCGCGGGCCGCGGATGGCGACGTCGATCTCGCTGTGGGTGACCGGGACGATGACGCGGCGGCCGTCGCGCAGGGTGATGCCCGTGTCGATGCGCGTGGGCGTGGTCACGTCGTAGCGAACGCCGTCTTTTTCATAGCGCAGGTGGCCGAAGTTGGCGTAGAAGCGCCGGTCGCTGATCTGGATCGAGTGGCCCTCGGCCGTCAGCTCGCCGAGCCAACCTCGGACGTCCGTGTAGCGCCGGCCACCGTCGATCAGGACGCGCGCGGGTGCTGTGCCGTCGTTCATGGAAAGCATGTCGAGCGCGGCGCAGACGTCCTTGGCGTCGGACCAGTTCGCGCCGGCCACGGCGAGGCTGTCGTCGCCGTGCAGGAGGCCGTGGCCCAGAGCCGTCACGTCCGCGTCCTTGGGCGGCGCCTCGGGGGCGTGCGCGGGAGAGAAGACGATCTGCGTCGCAAGGACGGGGTCGGGGAGGACCCCCTGGCGGCCGGCGTACAGCGCGACGGCCGCGGAGGTCTCGGCGATGGTGAGTATGGGGAAGCGGTCGAGGACCGCGGGATCGGCGCGGCGCAGCGCGTTCTCAAGCTTCGCCCGCTGCGCGGAAGCGGCCGCGGTCTGGCCCAACTGACCTTCTGCCTGCGCGAGACCGTTCATAAGGTCGTCGACGGCTCCCGGGTCCTGTTGAAGATCGCGCGCCAACTGGGAGAGCGTCAACTGCGGCGCCGGGGCGGCGGCGCGGTCGGGCCGCGCCGTCGGAATCGGCGCGGCTGGGCGGAGTGCCGCGCCATCGAAGGCGGCCGTGCCGCCGCTCCAGACCTGTTCTGCCGTCTGGGCGGAAGCAAGACGACTGAGGGCCAGCATAAGTCCGAGAACGATCATGGAACTATTGTACTTGCGCCCTCCCGGAATGTCATGGTCCGCAGGGCCCGGCCGCGGGGGGACGATGGACCCAGAGGGTTACGCCCGAATTCACCAGACCGCGCATTCCTTCCCGGCCGGCTTCGTCATCGGCGCGCCCGCGGGGCAGGAGAACGCGTGCGCGAACTCGGGCATGTTGACGACCACGCCGTTGATGCGATAGCGCGCCGGCGCGTGCGGATCGGTCAGCGCCCAGTCGCGGCGCTGCTCGGGCGTGGCGTTGGTGCAGGCCCACTGCGCGAAGCCCACGAAGAAGCGCTGGTCCGGCGTCAGGCCGTCGATTTTCTTTAAGTACACCCCGCGGATCGACGCCTTCCAGGCGCGGTAGGCCAGCACCTCGCCGCCCAGGTCGGCCACGTTCTCGCCGAGCGTGAGCTCGCCGTTGACCGGGATGCTGTCGACGGCAATGTAGGATGAGAACTGGTCCTGCACGCACTTGGTGCGCGCGTCGAACTGCGCGCGGTCTTCCTTCGTCCACCAGTCCTTGAGGTTGCCGTGCGCGTCGTATTTGCTGCCCTCGTCGTCGAACGCGTGCGTGAGCTCGTGGCCGACGGTGCCGCCGGTGTCGCCGTAGTTGGGCGCGGCGTCCAGCTTCGCGTCGTAGAGCGGCGGCTGGAGCACGCCGGCGGGGAAGTTGATGTCGTTCATCTGCTGGTCGTAGTAGGCGTCGACGGTGGGCGGGGTCATCTGCCACTCCTGATGATCGACGGGCTTGCCGATCTTGGCGAGTTGGCGGCGGGACTCGAAGGCGGTCGCGGCGTTCACGTCGGCGTCCCAGTCGTCGCGGACGATCTTCACCAAGGAGTAATCGCGCCAATGGTCGGGATAGCCGATCTTGTTGCGCACCGCGCGCAGTTTGGCCAGCGCCTTGAGCTTGGTCGGCGCGCTCATCCAGTCCAGACCCTGGATGCGGTCGGCCATCACCGATTCGATGCGCGCGACCATGTCCTGCGTGCGCGCCTTCAGCGCCGGAGAGAAGACCTTGCGCACGTAGGCTTGGCCCAGCGCCTCGCCCAGGTTCATGTCGACGGCCTGCACGCAGCGCTTCCAGCGCGGCGCCAAGGTTTTCGCCCCGCGCAGTTCGCGTTTGTAGAAGTCGAAGTTCTCGTTGACGAACGCCGCGGTGAGGTTCGGCGCCTCGGCGTTGGCTAGGTGGAAGCGCAGGTAGGCCTTCCAGTCCGTCATGGGCTCGGACTTCAGAAGCGCGTCCAGCTCCTTGAAGAAGCCCGGCGAGGCGACGTTCAGAATCTTGAACTTCGGCGCGCCCAGCGCCGCGACGAACGCCGTCCAGTCGAAATTCGGCGCCAGCGCGGAGAGCTGGGCCAAGGTCATCTTGTTCTTGAGCTTGTAGGGGTCGCGGCGCTCCACCACCGTCTGCGAAGCCTTCGCCAGGTCCGTTTCCATTCGCATCACCGTGTCCGCGTCCGCGCGCGCGGCCTGCGGCGTCTCGCCCAAAAGCGCGAAGACCTGGGCGACGTGCGCCACGTATTTGGCGCGGATGTCGACGGACTTAGGGTCCTCCTTGACGTAGTAGTCGCGGTCGGGCAGGCCCAGGCCGCCCTGGTCCACTTCGGGAATCTCGGACTCGGAGTCGTCGGCATCCTGCGCCGAGGAAGCGGAAAACATCATCTGCGGATCGCCGGTTTCGATGAGCAGGCGCGCGACGACGGGGGCCAGGTCCGCGGCGGACTTCGCGGCGGCGATGGCGTCCAGGTCCGGCTGAAGCGGCGCCAGGCCGCGCTTCTCGATGCCGTTTTCGTCCAGGCACGCCGCGTAGAAATCCCCGATCTCGGTGTCCACCTTCCCGCGCTTTTTGGCCGCCGCCGCCTGGTCCAGCACGCCGCGCAGGAAGGCGAGGTTTTCCTCGTCGAGCTTTGCGTACACGCTGATGCTGGTGCGGTCCGGCGGGATCGGGTTTCTTTTGCGCCAGCCGCCGCAGGAATATTGGTAGAGGTCCACGCAGGGATCGACCGTGCGGTCCATCGCCGCGGGGTCCAAGGCGGGCGTGTAGGGCAGGCTGGGCTCTTCGGCGCGCGCCGGGGACAGCAGAGCGGCGAGCAGCAGGGGGGCGGTGATCATCATGGAGCGCTCCTTTCATTGGCGTCATGGGCGACGACGGCACGTACTTGTGCGGCCACGCCGGCCAGACGCCCTTTCACGCCGGGCGCGCGCCGTTCCAGCAGCGGCAGAATTTTTCCGCGCACCCAGTTGCGGGTGAACTTCGGGTCGCGGTTGCTGCGGTCCTCGCGCCAGCTCAGGCCGTGGACCTCCGCGTAGGTCAGCACCTCGTCGCGCGTCAGCGGCAAAAGGGGGCGGATCAGCTCCACGCCCGGGGCCAGTGCGCGTCGCGGGGCCATGCCGCCCAGCCCGCGCAGGCTGTTGCCGCGTAAGAGGTGCAGGAGGACCGTCTCGGCCTGATCGTCGAGCTGGTGGCCGACGGCCACCGCGTCAAAGCGCCCGCGCCGCGCGCGCGCCGACAGCAGCCGGTAGCGCTCCGCGCGCCCCGCGTCCTCAAGGCCCCCGCCGCGCCGCGCCGCCGCCGCGCGTACGTCGGCGCGTGCCACCGCCGCGTCCAGCCCCAGCGTCTTGCCCAGCGCCAGCACCGAGGCCGCGTCGCGGTCCGCGTCCCGTCCGCGCAGGCCGTGGTGCACATGCAGCAGGGACACGCGCAGGCCCTTGCGCCGCGCCATCTGCGCCAAGAAGTGCGCCAGCACCACCGAGTCCGGGCCGCCCGACACCGCCGCCAGCACGCGCCGTCCTTGGCTCAGCAGACCTTGCTCGCGGTCGAAGGCGATCAGCTTGGACCAGACTTGAGCCGCGAATTCCTTGCGCCGCATACCGCATCATAGGAAACGGGAGGCCGCCACGGGGCGCGCAATTACGCTAAACTGTGTCGTCGCATCCCGCGTCGCCGCAACAAGGAGCATCGCTTTATGGGCAACAACCTGTTCACCGGCGGATATCCGTATGAGTTCACCCAGGACCAATTGACCGGACTTTTTTCCGGCTACGGAAAGGTCCTGCACGTCAAAATCCTGACCGACCGCGACTCGGGAAAATCGCGCGGCATCGGCTTCGTGCTGATGTCGACCGAGGAGGAAGCGCGCGCGGCGATCGCCAAGCTCGACGGCACGTTGGTGGGCGGCCGGAAGATCTTCGTCACGGAGGCAAAACCACCCACGAAGCCCGCGGGCGCGGTCGCCGGCGTTCCGGCGGGCCGACCGGACTTCGTGGAGCGCCGCTCCGGCCGTGACCGCCGGCGCCAGCCGACGGGGCCGTGGAGCCCCGACCACCGGGGGCTGAACTCCGGCGGCGAGCGCAAGCCGGGTGCCGTCCCGGAGAAACGCTGGGACAAGAAGCCGGGCGGCTTCGGCGAAAAGCGCTGGGACAAAAAGCCCGGGACCTTCGGCGGCGAGAAGAAGTGGGAGAAGAAGCCCGGGACCTTCGGCGGCGAGAAGAAGTGGGAGAAGAAGCCCGGGACCTTCGGCGGCGAGAAGAAATGGGAGAA
Source organism: Elusimicrobiota bacterium (assembly GCA_013044195.1). GTDB lineage: Bacteria > Elusimicrobiota > Elusimicrobia > UBA1565 > UBA9628 > GWA2-66-18. The sequence goes on from JABEUV010000247.1 coordinate 10,115, forward strand.
GAAGCCCGGCGCCTTCGGCGGCGAAAAAAAGTGGGACAAGAAGCCCGGGGGTTTTTCGGGCGGCAAGAAGAAGTTCTTCAAGCCGGGCGGCTTCGGCAAGGGCGGAGCGCGGCGGGGCTGATGACAATGCCGTTGCGCGCGGCCGCGCTGGTCTTCCTTTTGGCCGGGACCGTGCGCGCCGCACCCGCCTCGTCGCCGCGCGTCGAGGACGCCATCCGCGAGTCGGTCCTGCGCTTGGCGGCCGGCGACGTGCTGGGCGCGGAGACCCAGGCCAAGGCCGCGGTCGCGGCCGGTCCGAACGATCCGCGCGCGCTGCAGCAGCTGGCGCTGGCGGCCAACGCCGCGCTGGATTTCGCGGCGGCCGAGGACGCGGCGACGCGCGGCCTGGCCGCGGGCGGGCCGCCGGTCGCTTTCCTGTGCCTGCGCTCCGAGGCGCGCGCGGGCAAGGGCGACGGCGCGGGCGCGCTGGCCGACGCGCAAAGCGCGATCGCCGCCGATCCCGGCAGCGGTCAGGCCTTCCTGCGCCGCGCGGTCGCCGAGGAGGGCTTGGGCCGTCCGGCGGCGGACGCGCTGGCGGACTACAAGCGCGCCGCGCAATTGGACGTGCGCTTCGGCGCGGACTACGACGGGGCGCGCGAACGCCTGCGCCCGCGCCCGCGCGGCCGGGGCTGGACGCTTCCGCTTGTTCTGGCCGCGGCGGCGGCGGCCGTCGCCGCCTGGGCGCTGCGACGGCGCGCGCTGCGCGCCGACCCTGCGGCGCGGGCCGCGGGTCCGTCCTTGCCCGGCGCCGGACGCCTGGACGCGGCGACCGCCGCGCGCCTGCTGGCGGACGCGGCGGCCTCGGCCCCCGGCCCCGACGAGACGCGCACGCTGGCGGAATCGCTCTACGAGCGCCTGACCGGCCGCGCGCCGTATCCCGTCGAGACCGTCTTGGTCGACCGCAACTTGGGTCGCTTCGCCGCGCCGTCCAGTTTGGCCGCGGGCCTTCCGGTGGGCGTGGACGGCTTTTTTCTGCGCGCGCTGAACCCGGACCCCGAGCGGCGCTTCCGCAGCGGCGCGGAACTGGCCGGGGCGTTTCGCAGTCTGGTCGATCCCGCGGTCGACTGAAACCATAAAATGAAGGCGCATTTCTGGCAGGGGGAATGGCTCGACGACGAGGGCCTGGGCGTGCGCCTGGCGGCGCTGTCCGATTGGGCCCAGGACGCCGTGCGCGAAAGCCTGGACGTCGCCGCGCTTTTGGAAGCCGCGGACGAATATGCGCGCCGCCTTTTGCGCCGTCAAGCGAACTTTCCCGAACTCAAGGCCGCCCTGCTGGAAACGGGACGCCTGAGCGCCGACGAGGCCGACGCGTCGATCGCCGAGGCCGCGCGCTTCCTGGAGCGCGAGTATTTGGAAGCCAAGCTGACGCGCGAGCTGGGCACGACCTCCCCGTTCCTGCTCACGCGCGTGGATTACGCCCAGCCGGTGTTCGAGGCCTGGGCGCCTCTCGGGGTACTGGTCCATATCGCGCCGTCGAACGCGCCGGCGGCCGCGCCGCTGAGCGTGGTCGAAGGGTTGTTGTCGGGCAACGTCAACATCCTGAAGACCAGCGGCTCGGAGAGCCTGTTCGCGCAGTATTTTCTCGGAGGCCTTCTGGCCTGCGATCCGACCGGCGGACTCAAGAATTTCGTCGTGGCCGCCCGCATCCCGTCGCGGCACCAGGACTGGATCGAGAAGCTCCTGTCCGTCGCCGACGGCGTGGCGGCCTGGGGAGGCGAGGAGGCGCTGCGCGCCCTTCGGCGTCTGGCGCCGCCGTCGGCGCGCATGATCGAGTGGGGCCATCGCATCTCTTTCATTTATCTGGCTAAGAGCGCCTTCGCCGACGAAAAAATATTGGAAGCGGCGGCGCTGGAAACCTGCCGGTTCGAACAGCAGGCTTGCTCAAGCCCGCAATGCCTGTATCTGGACACCGGCGACTGGGCCGAGGTGGAGCGCCTGGCGCGGCGCCTGGCGTTCATTTTGGAGCGCGTCTCCCGCGCGACGCCGCGCACGGAGCCGTCCGCCGAAGAGGCGGCCGAGATCGCGCTGGCCGCCGAGCTGGCGCGCGAGGAGGCCTGCCACGGCACGGCGCGCGTGATCGCGGCGGAGGACGGCGGCTGGCGGCTGTTGCTTGACGCGCGGCCTGCGCTGACGGCCTCGCCGCTGTACCGCACGCTCTGGATCAAGCCCTTGCCCCGCGCGAAAATTGGGGCTACGCTTCGACCCATGCGCGCCTATCTGCAGACGGCGGGCCTGGCCGCGGGGCTTGCCGACGCGGCGGAGCTATCCGACCTCCTGCTCAAGGCCGGGGTGACGCGCGTGCGCCGCGTCGGCGACATGCCGGGCAGCTACGCGGGCGAGGCGCACGACGGCGTCTACGCCCTGTCGCGCTACGCGCGCCGCGTGAGCGTTCAACTGGGCGAAGAGGCCGCGGGCATGGCCAGCTTCGCCGACCTGCGTCCCATGCGCGCGCCCGCCTGGGCCAAGCCGCCGCGGATCATGACCAAGGCCGATTTTCAGGCCGCCGTGGTCGACGAGCGTCACGCCCAGCTCTATTTCAAGAGCGGCGGCAGTTCCGGTGCTCCGAAGCTGTCGGTGTTCGCCTACGACGACTACCACGCGCAGATGCGGGCGGGCGCCGAGGGGCTTTACGCGGCGGGCCTGGACCCGCGGCGCGACCGGAGCATGAACCTGTTTTTCAGCGGCAGTCTGTACGGCGGCTTCTTGAGCATCTTCTCGGTGCTGGAGGAACTGAAGGCGGTGCATTTTCCCATGGCGGCGCAGACCGACCTGGCGATGGTCGCCGAGAATATCGTCGCCAACCGCGTCAACGTGGTGCTGGGCATGCCGTCCTACGTGGTCCAGCTTTTCGAGCAGCAGAAGGACGTGCTGGGCCGCTACGGCGGCGTCCGGAAGATTTTCTACGGCGGCGAGCATTTCAACGAGGCGCAGAGAAAATATCTGCGCGAGACGTTCGGCGTGGCGCTGATCGGCTCCATCGGCTACGGGTCCGTGGACGCGGGACCGCTGGGCTATCAGTGCCGCTTCTGCGAGGGCGGCGCGCATCATCTGCATCAGCGTCTGCAATATCTCGAAATATTGGAACTGGACAAGGACGCGCCGGTCGCCGGCGAGAACGTGGGGAGATTGGTCTTCACCTCGCGCGCGCGCCGCGGCCAGAAGCTGGAGCGCTACGACCTGGGCGACGTCGGTCATTGGATTGCGGCGCCGTGCGCGTGCGGCCGCGCCGCGCCGCGCTTCCGATTGCTGGGACGCAGCGGCGACGTGTTCCGCATCGGTACGATGTTTCTCAACTACCAGAAGTTCGTCGCGATCTTGGGCGAGCGGCTGGGCCACGCGGGGGCGGTCCAATTGGTGCTGGACCACGCGGGCCTCAAGGAGCGGATCACGGTGCGCCTCTCGCGCGAGTCGGGCACGGACCCGGCGCGCGCGCGCGCGGCCCTTTTGGAAGGCGACGCGGACCTGGCCGAGATCGTGGTCCATGAGGAAGTGCTGACGCTCGACGTGACGGCCGTCGCTCCCGAGGAGCTGGAAAAAACGCGCGGCAGCGGCAAGCTGGTGCGCATTCAAGACCGGAGGACGCGCTGATGGCCTTGTGGTCCTTGCCGGACCTGGTGAGCTTCGTGCGCGAGAAGTCTCCGTTCTATCGGCGGCTCTACGCGGGCCTGCCGGAGCGCGTGGCGTCCGTCACCGAGTTGCCGGTGCCCAAGCAGGAAGATTACTGGAAAGCCAACGCGCTTCAGGGCAACGAACTGCTTACCGGCCCGATGAACGACGGCGTGGTGTTCAAGAGCGGCGGTACCACGGGCAACCCGAAATTCTCCGTATTCGCGCGCGAGGAGTGGGAGGTCTTCTGCGCGGCCTTCGGCCGCGGCGTGGCCGCGGCGGGCCTGCGCGCGGGCGACCGGGTGGCCAACCTGTTTTACGGCGGGGAACTGTACGGTTCACTTCTATTCATCAACAAGTCCCTGGAGATGTCGCCGGTCGCGGTCCTCCAGCTGCCCATCGGCGGCTCGGCCAGTCCCGAGGAGACCTTGCGGCTGGTGCGCGACTTCGGCGCGACCGTGCTGGCGGGCGTGCCCACCACGATCCTGAACCTGGCCGAGCGCGCCGCCGCGACCGCGCTGGATCCGCGCGAGCTCAAGCTGCGGCGCGTGCTTTTCGGCGGCGAGGCGCTCTACGACGATCAGCGCCAGCGCCTGGCGCGGATTTTCCCGGGAGTGGAGGTGGGTTCGATCGGCTATGCCAGCACGGACGCGGGCCTGCTGGGCTACGCCGACGCGACCTGCGGCGTGGACGAACACCGCGCTTTCGACGGCGACACGCTCTTAGAAATACTCGACGAGGAAACCCTGCGCCCCATTGAAGAGTCGGGCCGCGAAGGCCTGATCCACGTCACCAACCTGACGCGCGCGTTGATGCCCGTCCTGCGCTACCCGGTGGGCGATCGCGGCGCGTGGCGCGACCCGCCGGGTGCGGCGGACCGCCGGTTCGTACTGCGCGGGCGCTCTGAGGAGGCGGCGCGCGTGGGCTTGGTCAAGCTCTACGTGGAGGACGTGCGCCGCGCGCTGGGGGCCGCGGCCGCGGAGATGAAGGTCGCTGATTTTCAGCTCATCGTCCTGCACCACGACCTGCGCGACGGCCTGGTGGTGCGGGTGGCCGCCGAGGCCGCGACCGGACGCGCGGCCGCCGCGGAGTGCGTGGTGGCGGAATTGCACCGCGCGCGTCCGCTCTATGCGCAATTCGTGCGCGAGTCGAAAATCCATCCCATCCGCGTGGAGTGGGTGCGGCCGGGGGAACTGGAGACCAATCCGCGCACCGGAAAACTGCGGCGCGTGGTCGACCGCCGCGGCTCGGCGGCGGGGGGCGCGTGAGCGTGGAGCGCCTGCGGGAGACGCGCCGCATCGGCGGCCGCCGGATCGTCTTGCGCGAGGCGCGGCGGACCGACGCGGCCGCGATCGCGGCACTGTTTTCGCGCATCTACAAAGGCAAATACCCGCTGGAGTTCGGCAACAACGTCGCCGTCCTCAAGTCCGAGATCGCGGACCCCTCGCGCGCGATGTGGCTGGTGGCACAGGACGCCGCCGGCCGCGGGCTGGTGGGCGCGATTTTGTTTCTGTGCGACGCGCAGAACCGGATGTGCAAGGTCCTCGGCGGCGTGGTCCTGCCGGAATACCGCCGCGGCGGGCTGGGCACGACTCTGCTCAAGCGCGGCCTGCGCTTCATGACGCGCCAGGCGCGCGTGGCCGACGTGCTCTACGGCACCACGCGCACGGTCAGCGAGGGCCCTTCGAAAATGGTGGCCGAGGCCGGCTTCCACAAGCTGGGAATATTTCCCAACGCGGTGCAGATCGAGGAGCTGGAGCATCTGAACCTGGACGTTTATCTGACCGACCGCGCCCTTCGCCTGCGCCGTCGCACGCCGTATCTGTACGCGCCGTTCGCGTCCATCTACGACATCGCGCGCCGTCAACTGGGCCTGGAGCGGGCGCACGTGGTCACCCAGCGCGACCCGCTGAAGCTCACGAAGAAGAAAATCATGCTGAGCTACGACGGCGACCCCGCGCGCGCGGCCGCGCTGTTTGGCCGCTACTCGGAGCAGAAGCGCATCTCCAACAGTTTTTTCCCGTTTCATTCGCCGAACGCCGTGCTCAGCGCGCAGGACGGCGGCGCGGACGTCTTCCTTTGGAACGGCGGCGTGGGCAAGCAGACCATGATCCTGGGCTTCCGCTCCGACTACGCCAGCCACCACGACCTGCTGGACGCCGTGGCCCTGGCCGTTCAGAATTCCGGCGCGGCCTACGTGGAACTGCTGGTGGACGCCTACGACTACGTCATCCAGCAGGAAGCCTACACGGCCAAATACATCCCCTCCGCCTACTTCCCCGCCATGCGCCTGGCCGGCGACGGCCACCGCGACGACTACTTCGTGGTCAGCCGCACCTTCCGCATCATCGACTTCACCAGCGCCTACGTCACCCGTGAAAGCCTGCCCTACCTGCGCTCCTACATGCGCTCCTACGAGGCGCTCTACATCGAACCCCTCAAGCGCGGCGACGCGCGCTGAGACGGAGGATTGCGGCGACGAATGGGTTGGCCTGATTGCTATCATTTGGCTGCACGATGAGCGCTGAATTGCTGGACCGCATTCTTGCGGCCGCCCGTGTCGGAGAGAACGCGGACTGGGAATTTAAATCGGCAAAGGGCGGTTTTCCGGGAAGTTTCTGGGAGACCTATAGCGCTTTCGCAAACACCGAAGGTGGCGCGGTCGTTTTAGGGGCGAGCGAGGACGGTCGTGTCGTGCGTCTGGATGGCCTTGCTGATGCGCAAATCGCCGACTACAAGAAGATCCTCTGGGATGGGCTGAATAACCGTGGCAAGGTGAGCCGTAATCTGCTGGCTGCGGGTGATGTCGAGGTCGTTGCGTTGGAGAACGCGCGCTTGCTTGCCGTCCGGGTTCCGCGCGCCGCTCGTGTGGACCGGCCTGTATATATCGGCCCGAATCCATTGCGAAACACGTATCGCCGTCACCACGAAGGTGATTATCGGTGCGCCGATGAAGAAGTGCGCCGGATGTTGGCGGATGCCGATCCGTTGCCGGCCGATCAGCGGATTCTCACGGGCTTCGCGCTGGACGATCTTGATGTCGCCAGCTTAACCCAATACCGACAGCGTTTTCGCGCCTCCAAGGGCGAGCATGCTTGGTTGTCTTTCGAGGACAAGGATTTGCTTGAAAAGCTGGGCGGCTGGCGGCGCGACCGAACGACCGGGGCGGAGGGACTGACCCTGGCAGGGTTATTGATGTTTGGAAAGGATCGGGCCATACGAGATCCCGAGGCTGCCCCGGCGTATTTCGTGGACTTTCGCGAGAAGCTGGACCTGGCGACGCGTTGGAGTGATCGCGTCTATCCTGACGGAACCTGGGAGGCCAATCTCTTCCAGTTCTATCAGCGTGTGTGGCCGAAGCTTTCTGCTGGACTGCCTACGCCTTTCCAACTGGAAGGCGGTATGCGCCGTGATGAGACGCCGGCGCACGAGGCCTTGCGTGAGGCGTTTGTCAACGCCTTGATCCATGCGGACTATGCAGCTCCGGGAGGCGTTGTGTTGGAACGCTATCACGACCGCTTCGTTTTTGAAAATCCAGGGACGCTGCTGGTCTCGTTTGAGCAATTCCGTCGCGGGGGTGTGAGCGAGTGCCGTAATAAGTCCTTGCAGAAAATGTTCCTCATGATTGGCGGAGGAGAGCAGGCGGGTTCCGGAGTGGACAAAATCCGGACGGGCTGGATCAGCCGGCACTGGCGAACCCCCTTCTTCCGCGTACAGACTCAGCCGGATCGCATGATGGTGACCCTTCCCATGGTGAGTTTGATTCCTGTAGAGACCCTCGCGGGTCTGCGGGAAAGATTCGGCGCTCGCATTGATGCGATGTCTCCGGCGGAAGTGCAGGCGTTAGCGACGGCTGCCATTGAAGTGACGGTTTCCAATGCGCGGTTGCAGGAGCTGTTAAAAGATCATCCAGTCGATATTTCCAGCATGCTGCGCCGCCTTTGTGAGCAGGGCTATCTTATCTCAGACAATCGTCGCCGATGGACTAGTTATCGATTGCCTTCTGTCGGCTCCATAAGTTCGGCGGGGAGCTTGTCTGATTTGGCGAAGAGCTTGCCTGATTTGGCGAAGAGCTTGCCTGATTTGGCGAAGAGCTTTCCTGGTGCCGCCGGACAACAGGAGTTGTTGAGAGAGATAGCGGCTCCAATAGCTGCTAAGGGTAAGTCTCCTTCCTCTGAAGTCCGGGCTGTGATCCTCAAACTCTGCGAAGGTCGATTCCTGCGGGCGGAAATATTGTCGGTCCTACTTAAGCGCAATGCAAAGAACCTGCGCCAACAATACCTGGCTCCGCTGGTGAGAGAAGGACTTCTGAAGCTTCGCTACCCGGAATCGCCAACCCGGCCCGACCAAGCGTATACGGCGGGGGGCGGAAACATGAAGGTTCCCAACTAAAGCGCCAGTCGTCAAGGCACGGCGATTCCATTTGAGCGGGCACCAATCCGGCACCAACGGATCCATCATGACCTGGCGTGCCAAAGGATTATCCAGTAAACTTCGACGATAACGGGCCGTTAGCTCAGCGGTAGAGCGTCCGCCTTACACGCGGCAGGTCGCAGGTTCGATCCCTGCACGGCCCAGATTTTGAGACGAACGTTCGGGGCGCGCGGCCGTAATAACAAAGGACATGAGAACGCGGGCGTTTTTCCTACTGACGGTGTTGGCCTGCGGCGGCGTCGCGGCGTCGCGCGCGCGCGCCCAGCCGGAGAGCGCGGGCCGCGAGCGCGAACACCGCCAGGAAGAGCGAAAAAAACAGCAGGCTCAGCGCGCGCAACGCGCTCGTCATCAGAAGGAATTGCGCGCGCGTCGGGCGCGTCAGGAGCAGCAGCAGCAGCAGCGTCGGCGCGCGCAAATGCTTCAGCGGCAAAGGCAGGAGCAGGAGCGTCGTCGCGCCCAAATGAGGCCCGGCGCGCGGCCGTTCCAGCCCGGGCGCGCCGGCCCGAAGCCGGGCGCGTCGCGCTGGGCGTGGCGGCCGCCGGTCCGCGGCGGGGCGTTCGCGCGCGAGCGGCCGGCGGCGCCGCCGCCCGCGCCCGCGCGGCTGGCCAAGAAAGAGTGGATGCCGGCCAAGCCTGCCGTCCTGCCGGCGACGCCGAAGTCACCGCCCCACGGTGTCGCCGTGGGGGGCGCGCCGCTCCTGCATCCGCCGGTTCAGCACGCGGCTTTTCTGGCCACTCCCGCCGCGGCCGCCATCGTCAACGTGCAGGCGACGGAGACGCGGCCCAACACCTACTATTGGCACACCTACAACGGCGGCAACTACGTCCATGACTACACGGGCGGCTATCACTGGTACGGTTTCTATAACGGCTCCAACTACTACTGGACGCGCTACTACGCCAATCGCTGGTGGTGGTATGATCCCGGCGCCGCGCGTTGGGACTACTACAACGGCGGCTACTGGTGGTGGCAGAACCCGTCGGCGCCGAACGCGGCCTACGTCTACGCCGGGGGATCCTACGTCCCCTACGCCCAGGCGCAGGCGGAGTATTCCGCCGCCGTGTCCACGGTCCCGCCAGCCGCGCCCGTGGTCAGCACATCTTCGACCGGGCCGGCCTACGCGTCCGACGTGGACATCCCCACCTACCAGATGCCGGTCAGCACGGACAGCTACGCGCTGGTGGTGGGCGTGGAGTCCTATCAGAATCTGCCGAAGGCGGACTTTGCCGCGCGCGACGCCGAAACCATGCGCGACCACCTGCTCCACCTGGGCTTTCCGGAGCGCAACATCATCCTGCTCACCGACAGCCGCGCCGCGCGCTCAAGCCTGGTCAAGTACGTGGAGGCCTGGCTGCCCAAGCGCGTGGACGCGCGCTCGCGCGTGTTCGTCTACTTCGGCGGCCACGGCGCGCCGGACCCGCAAAGCGGGACCTCTTACCTGATGCCCTGGGACGGCGATCCGAAATATCTGGCCGACACCGGCTACCCGCTCAAGCGCCTGTATGACAAGCTGAGCGCCTTGCCG
>JABEUV010000248.1 GCA_013044195.1 Elusimicrobiota bacterium
CGGTCGGCCGTCAGGTTGCGCATCACGACGATCCCGCTCACAGGAACGAGCGCGGCCGGAATCCACAGCAGTCCCGCCGACAGCAGCGGCGCGCGCCGCCGCGCCGTCGCCGCGACGGCCAGCAGAAGCGCCCAGCCGGCCAGCGTTGCCGCCAAGCGCGGATCGCGCCACGCGCGCACGGGCTTCGGCGCGTAATCGCCCTGCAGGGGCCAAGGCCAGAATAATCGAAGAAGGTTCGAGCCTTGGACGGCCGTGAGCGTGCGCAGGCGCGTCTGCGGCGCGGAGAAATCGGCGTCCCATGGCCGCGGGTCGCGGCTTCGTCCGAACCCGATGTCGTTGCGCTCGGAGATATCCGCCCAGGCGGCGCTCTTACGGGAAACCGGAGCGAACAGCGCCGGCTCGCGACGCGTCAGAGAGGTGAATACGTCCGCCCCGGCTTTGGATTCGTAACCCGATCGTGGCGCGCGATAATAGAGATAGGCGATCAGAAGAACGGCGAACGCGGCGTAGACGCGCAGACGCGCGCGCCAGGGCGTCCCCGCGGCGGCTGCGGAATCGACGATGGGCAGCAGAAGCGGGACCGCGGCCGCGGATTCCTTCGACAGGAGCGCCAACCCGAACCCGGCCAACGAGGCGGCTCGGACGAGCCGTGGATGCTTCGAACGCCATGCGCGAAGGTGCAGCAGCAGGGCGGCGATGCCGAACGCGAACGCCAGTGCGTCGGCGCGGTAGGCCACGATTTCGACGACTTCCGAGTGCAGCGGATGAGCGACGAACAATAAGCCCGCCGCGGCGGAGGCCGCGGCGTCGGCCGTCAGTTCCCAGGCCAGAGCCGCGAGCAGCGCGGCTCCCGCGCCGTACCAGAGGACGCTGGAGGCGCGCAGCGCGAAGAACGAGTCGCCGAAGACGGCGCGATCAATAAGCACCGATGCGAGCCACGCCGGCCGCGCTGCGTTCGCCGTGGGCAGGACTTCGAAAAAGCGGCGCGGACTCAGCACCGCCGCCAACGCGCCCGGATGCCGCAGAAAGGCCTGGCCTTCGACGTAATAATGGTCGTCCCATATGGGCGGGAACGTCAGCGTCCGGGCATAGAGCGCGAAGCCCGCGGCGATCAGGCCGAAGGTGAGCGTCCTCGTCGCGCGCGCGTTCGTCGGCGCGCCCGACGTCATGCGCCGACCTTTCCTTGCGTCAATGCTGGCACGTCAGCCCCGTGCCGAAGAAGTTCGTCTGACCGTGCGGGCCGTGGGATTCGGCCGCCAGCGCGTCGATCGGATCATTTTGGTGCAGCATCAGGCGTCGCGGCTTTTTTTTGTCGAAGAAAATCGTGAACGTGAATTGGCAACCCAGGTCCAGCTCGGTGCAATGGGTTTTGTCCATGATGTACTTGAGCTCTTCCTCGGTGAGGGGCACGTAGCCGGCCATGGCGTAGGCCGGGATGTCCTTGAGCGGCTTGACGAAGGACTCGGCGGTGCAGCCCCCCACGGGCTGAAGCCAGTTGCCCTTCTTTTTCGTGTCGTGCAGCTTGAGCAGGGCCTGGATGGCCAACTGTTTGGCTAGGGCCTTTTCGCGCAGACGCTTGGGCAAAGTCTGAACGTCGAGCGCGAGAAACGGAGAGACCAGTTTCGGATCGGCTTCGTTGATCGGCGTCTTGATGAAGTAGTCGGCCAGACGCACCGTCGACGAATCCGCCGCGACAGGGTCCGCGGCGCACAAAGGCGCGACGGCGATAAGCAAGAGCAGGGCGAGGAGATTTCTCATGGCTCCGTTATTGTAATTCATCCGCGCGGGTGATGCTTCGCGTGCGCGGCCTTCAACGCCGCGGCGTCCAGATGGGTGTAGATCTGCGTGGTCGACAGGTCGGCATGGCCGAGCATCTCCTGCACGGAGCGCAGGTCCGCGCCGCCCGCCAGCAGGTGCGTGGCGAAGGTGTGGCGAAGCAGGTGCGGGTGCAGGGCCTGTTCAATTCCCGCGCGGCGGCCGAGGGCGCGCAGGCGGCGCCAGAAATGACCGCGCGACAGGCGGCGACCGGAGCGTCCCAGCAGAAGCTCCGGCGCGGGATTTTTAAAGCGGCGCTCGCGTTCCTGGAGGTAGACGCGCACGGCCGCGATCGCGCGCGCGTGCACGGGCACCAGGCGTTCCTTGCCGCCCTTGCCCAGCACGCGCACCCAGCCCTCCTGCAGATTCGCGGCCTCCGGCGTCAAAGACAGCAGTTCCGAGACGCGCAGACCCGCCGCGTAGAGCAGTTCCAGCGCGGCGCGGTCGCGCACGTCGTCGTAGGCGCCGGTGCTCGGCGCGGCCAGCAGGCGCGCGGCCTCGGCCTCGGTCAGATGGCGCGGCAGGCGCCTGGCGCGTCGCGGGCCGCGCAGGCTCTCGGCCGGACTTTCCGGAAGGCGCCCCTCCAAGGCCTGGTAGGCGAAGTAGGCGCGCAGGGCGCCGACCAGACGGCGCAGGGATGCCGCACCCAGGCCGCGCCGCCGCTCGTCCCATAGGAAATCGTCCAAGTCCCCGCGCGGTGTCGCGCGCGCGTCGACCCCGTGTCCGCGCGCCCAGATCAGGAATCGGCCGGCGTCCGCCGAATAGGCTTCCACGGTGCGCGGTGAAAGCCCGCGCTCCAGGCTGAGGTAGCGCGCGAACTCCGCCAACGGCTCGGGCGCGGCGGGACGATTCACGGGACTCATCACGGGATTCTACCTCTCGCGGCCCAAAAAAAGCGACGCCGCCGAGCCCTTAAGAGGCTCGGCGGCGCGCTGTTCCGCGGGAAGCTTAGGCTTTCTGCTTGGCCGTCTTCGCCGCGGGCTTGTCCGAATCGTCCGCGTCTTCCGTCGCGGCGGCCGCGGCGGCTTCCGCCTCGGGTGCCACGAGATACTTGTCGCGCAGGGCCTTCTCCAGCTTCTCCGCGGTCGCGGTGTTGTGCTTGAGGTAGGCCTTCGCGTTCTCGCGGCCCTGGCCCAGGCGCTCGCCGTCGTAGAGGAACCAGGAGCCGGACTTCTCCACGATGGTCGCCTCGACGCCCAGGTCGATCAGGCAGCCCTCGCGGGAGACTCCGAAGCCGTGGATCATCTCGAACTCCGCCGTGCGGTAGGGCGGGGCGACCTTGTTCTTGACGATCTTGACGCGCGCGCGCGCGCCGACCACGACGTCGCCTTCCTTGATGTTCTCGATGCGGCGGATTTCCAGGCGCATGGTCGCGTAGAACTTCAGCGCCAAGCCGCCGGTCGTCGTCTCCGGGTTGCCGAACATCACGCCGATCTTATTGCGGATCTGGTTGATGAAGATCAGCGTGGTGTGGCTCTGCGCGACGACCGCGGTGAGCTTGCGCAGGGCCTGGCTCATGAGCCGCGCCTGCAGGCCCATGTGGCTGTCGCCCATCTCGCCTTCAATCTCGGCCTTGGGGACCAGGGCCGCGACCGAGTCGATGACGATCACGTCGATGGCCGAGGAGCGCACCAGCTTCTCGGTGATCTCCAGGGCCTCCTCGCCGCAGTCCGGCTGGGCGATCAGCATGGAGTCGATGTCCACGCCGAGGGCGCGCGCGTAGGCGGGGTCCATGGCGTGCTCCGCGTCGATGTAGGCCGCGCAACCGCCGGCCTTCTGCGCCTGCGCGACGGCCTGGAGGGCCAAGGTCGTTTTGCCCGAGGACTCGGGCCCGTAGATCTCGATCATGCGTCCGCGCGGGAAGCCGCCCACGCCGAGTGCGAGGTCGAGCGACAGCACGCCGGTGGGGATCACGTCGATCTTGATCTTCGCCGCGCGGTCCCCCAGCTTCATCACCGCTTCCTTTCCATAGGCCTTCTCGATCTGCGCCAGCGCCAGCTCCAACGCCTTCGACTTCCCGGAATCCATGTTCGTCATTGAGTGATTTCTCCCTCCTCGGCGCGCCTTTTAGCCCGGCGCCCAAGGGTGTGAGTATAACAGAAGACG
>JABEUV010000249.1 GCA_013044195.1 Elusimicrobiota bacterium
CGGACGGCGGAGGGCCGTCGCACCGCCGCCGGACGAGGCCAAGCGGCGGTCAATCCGCCGCGTGCCCGACAAAAGTCGATCCACCCGCCGGCCGATATCAATCCGTTTATTCATCGGATCTCCGCTTCCGCTCGCGCGAATAGGACGGAATGATCCCTCTCGACGACGTAGCCGAGTTCCCGCAGGCGCGCGCGCGCCGCGTCGACCTCGGCCTCGTCGCCTTCCACTTCCATCACGATCCTCGGATGACGCCCGAGGGTCTCCGGCGCGCCCGCGAACACCAAGCGCCAGGCGCCCTCCACGTCCACCTTCAGCAGATCGACGCGGTCGATGCCGCGCGCGGCCAGGATCGCGTCCAGGCGCTCCGACTCCACGGACGTGGCGACGCGGCCGTCACCGGTCAAGACCAAGGACTGCCAGCCCGTCGAATACGGCGTCGCGTACAGCGTTTTGGTCGCATGCTCTTCCGCCGCCGCCTGGGGGCACACGGACACCTGGGCCAGCGCGTTGGCCGCGACATTGCGCTCCAATATACCGCGGTTGAACGCGAACGGCTCCACGGACACCACCCGCCCGGAGGGGCCGACGCGGCGCGCCGTGTCCAGCGTGAACAGGCCCTGATGCGCGCCCACATCGACGACGGTCCAGCCCGCCTCCGGCACGAAGCCGGGCCGGCGATAGGTGCCGTCGTCGAGGATTTCGCGGGTCAGGAACGCCGCCGAGAACACATCAAGTTCCGCCGTCATGCCGCCGCCGATCGAGACGCGGACCACTGGGGAAAGCGCGCCGGACGAGGACATCGCCGCGAGTGCTGCCAGCCGGCTTTGACCTCGGTCCAAGCCGCGCAGTCGGCCGAACTCATAGCGCGCCCAGTAGCGCAGAACGCACATAAGCCGCGCGCCCAGACCGCCACGGCGGCGCCCTTGGGCCGCCAAATCGCCGATGAAATTCGCAAGCGCCCGCATGGAAGTCCTATCTTAGCAAGTCGGGCTCAGGCGCGTTTGATCAAGCGCACGGCCGTGCGGCGATCTTCGCGCGGCAGAGACGGCCACAGCAGAACCGCGTAAGCCGCACCCGCCCCCGCGCCGACGCCGATAAATCCCGGCCAGGTCCAAGCCAGTCCTCGGCCCGCCCACGCGAGAGCGAGCAGCGCCGCGGCGGGTAAAACGACGGGTGCCGCCGCTTCGCGCAGGAACCGGCCCCACGACAATCCCAGCAGTCGGCGATGCGCCGCGTCCAGATAGAACAGCGCCGCCGAGGCCTGCGCCGCCAAAGAGCCCGCGGCGGCACCCGCGATGCCCCAGCGCGGGATCAGCACGGGCCACAGCGCCAGGCTGAGCAAGGCCTGGCCCCACGCCGCCGCCGACGCGTAGCGACCCCCACCCAAACCGCCCGCCAGCGCGTTCGGCGCGTGGAAGATCAGCGCGAAGGCCTGTGCCGCAACCAGCAGGCGCGCGGCCGGTGCCGCGCGCGCGCCGAACGCCGGGCCCAGCCACAACGCGAGCAACTGCGGCATCAGCGCAAACAACAGGCCCACCGCCGGCGCGCACAACGCCAGCATGCCGCGCGTGGCGCGCAGGTAGACCGCGGTCAACGCTTCCCGACCGTCCACGCGCCCCGACTCACTGAGCACGGGCATCAGCGCATGGGAGATCGTCGACGGCAAGGTCTGCAGGCGGCTGAGAATTCCCGACGGCACGGCGTAATAAGTCAGGTCGGCCATGCCCAGCAGGCCCGCGACGAAGGTCTTGTCGATCTGACCCGCGGCCACGCCGGAGAGAGCCGCCGGCCAGAATGAAAGGCCGTAGCGTGCGAACGCGCGAAACGACAGCCGCCCCGTCGCGCCGCGGTGCTCGCCGAGCGCGCCCAGCAGCGCGGTCGCGCCCAGCGCGAACACGACCGCCTGAACGGACGCATACCAAACCGCGGCCGCGCCCAAGCCGCGGCCGAGCAGGAGGATCGCCGCCAGGCCCAGCGGCGTCAGCAGGGACTGCAGCAGCGCGAGCGCGGACGGCCAAGCAAAGCGCTGAAGCCCCTGGAACGTGGCCGCGACCCACTGCGAACCGGCCGAAAACAGACCACCGACCGCGGCCGCGCGCAGAAGCCACACCGCGCGCTCTTGGTAATACGGCGGCACGTCGAAGAAGGAGCGCGACAGCGGCCCCGCGGCCAGACACAAGGCCGAGGCGGCAGCGCCCACGCCGAAAAAGTGGATCGCCGCCGAGTGGCTCACGGCCTGGCGCAAGGCGCGGTCCTCGCCCGCCGCCTTCGCCTCGGCGACGTATTTGATGGTGGCCAGCCCCGCGCCAAATTGGAACAGCCCCAAGTAGTTGCCCGCGACGTAGACCAGCAGGTAGACGCCGTAGGCTTCCGCGCCGAAGCCGCGCAGAAGATACGGGATCGCGATAAAATTAACCGCGATGGTCCCGCCTTGGCCCGCGAGGCTCCAGCCGACGTTTCCGGCGAAGCGGCGGCTTCGGCTCACGCGCCCAGTATAGGCGATTGCGTCGGATTCGGCAATCCGGGCTGTGGTAGGGGTGCAGAACCCCCATCTCGGTTGATTTTTCGTTATCTGTATGCTATATAGTATATAGACATGCAGATACGAGGGGCGGACATCAGCCGACTGCGGC
>JABEUV010000250.1 GCA_013044195.1 Elusimicrobiota bacterium
CCGCGCCGGCGCGGATTTCCAGGTAGACGTTCTTGGCGTCGGTCGGGTCCTTGGGCAGAAGGTCCAGCAGAATTTCCTGCTCCAAAGGCCCCACGCGCGCCTCCAGGCCCGGTCGTTCCTCGTCGGCCATGGCGCGCATCTCCGGATCGGATGCCAGCGCCTTCAGGCCCTCCAGCTCCGTTTCCAAACGGGCCAGCTCGCGCACCTTCGCGATGGTCGCCGCCATTTGGGCGTGCTTGAGCGAGAGCGCCTTAACCTCCGCCGACGGCGTGTTCGGCGCGGAGAGCTGGGCCTCGATCTCGCGGAAGTCCGCGTCCAGACGGGCGATTTTCGGATTCATGGGGGCTCCCTAAAAAAAGCAGGAGCCCCGGCTTTGAAGGCCGGGGCTCCGTTCGGATCGGGTCCGCTAAGCGTCTTTCTTCGCGGGGGCCTTTTCCTTCTTCGCGCCGGCGGCCTTCTTGGCGCTTTTCTCTTCCTTCTTCACCGCCGTGGAGAGAACCTTGTCGCGCTTGGCCGTATGACCGACGTGCGCGAGCGCCTTGCCCGAGGCCTTCGCGGCTTTGCGCTCGATGGTCTTGCCGCCGCTGATCTCGAAGCGCTTTTTAAAGCGATCGATGCGGCCCGCGGTGTCGACGAGGCGCTGCTGGCCCGTGTAGAACGGGTGCGAGAAAGCGGAGATGTCCAGCTTGACGAGCGGATACGTCTTGCCGTCCTCCCAGGCGACCGTGTCCTTGGACTTGACGGTCGAGCGCGAGATGAACGACTTGTTGGCCTGCACGTCCTGGAAGACGACCGGCCGGTAGACGGGGTGAATGCCTTTCTTCATTGACGGGGTTCCTCGGGAATAAAGCGACGTCGTTCAGTATAGCAAAATCCGGGCCGTCGGCTACGTCCGGCCGCCAAATGGAACTAAATCAGGGGTACAATCGTATGGACGTATGAAGATGCAGAACGAAGCGATGGAAGCGCTTCAGAACACCTGCTATACTACTTTTGCAACTGAGAGGGCCCGCTCGCTCGGGCTCGCCGTGCGAAAGCGCGCTCGGTTGCCTTTTTTTTAGGAGATACCGCTCAATGTATCTCCTCTATCTCGACGAAGCCGGGGACTTCAACAGCTGGCAGAATATCAGCCCGCGTCGATCAATTGCAGGCGAAGTGGTTTTCGGGCATTACCATCCCCCTGGAGTTCCATGCCAGCGCCATACGTGCCGGCAAAGAACGTTTCCGGTCTTTCTCTCCCACGGACCGCGCGCTCCTGCTCGCGGAACTCTACGGCCTTCTTGCCGACGAAGAATCCCCGCATTTAGTCGCCTTTGCGACGGCCATCGACGTCTCGGCCGTGAGCACCCCGACACAAGCCCTGGGCGACGCCTTCGAAGATATCTGCCAGCAATTTGATACGTTTCTCGCCCGAGGTTTCGCCCGCGGGACCAGGAACAAAGGCCTGCTCATCATCGACCGCTCCAGCTACTCCGAGCCACTCTATCGCGACCTTATTTCCAGATTTCGATCGACCGGCACGCGTTACGGCTATCTTCACAACATCGTGGACGCGCCGCTTTTCACCGAGTCGCACTACACGCGCTTCATGCAACTCGCGGATTTGGTCTCTTGGGCGGCGTTTCGATATCACGAAAGCAACGACCCGCTCTATCTGGCTCACATTTTTCCGCGATTCGATCGAAGCCGCCCTCAAGCCGCGCCGCCGGACGGTTTCAGACACATTTCGGCGAGAGTGCCGGTCTGCACTTGCGCGGCACGCCATTAGCCCGATAAGCTCAACTGGCCGCACTTCCCCGTCGGAATCGGCGTGAACTATTTTATGCGGCGATTTTGACCTGATTTTCCCGCGATAGCGGCCTCCTGCCCTGATCGAGGTCCATGAGAAGCCGGCGAATCATCATCGCCCTGATTGTGCCTCAGCCGCGATCAACGTTCCTGGGGCCTCCGGCGCGCGCTTTCGTCAAACGGCCTCACCGGAATTAGGACCGAATCTACGAGGCCACGATGCGAACCTGCAGTCGGCCTTTCAGCGCACGCGCGATTCGGTCCAATGTCTCGATCGTCACGTTTTGCGCTCCCTGTTCGATCCGGGAAATGATCTGCTGTTTCGTCTTGAGCGCGCGGGCCAACTCGCCTTGGGTCATTTGGGCCGCCCCGCGCGCCTTCGCCACTTCCAGCGCGACCCGCATCTCGATATCCGCTTCTTCGTAAAACCGACGGAACTCCGGATCCCGCATTTCGCCGGCCAAATACTCTTTGAGCGTCGTACCGCGCCCCGCTTTCCTTTTCATGACCCACCTCCGAACCTTTCCAGCCAATCTACCCGATAGCGCCCGGCGCGCACCAATTCTTCCCGCGGCACCGCCGCCTCATTTTTCAAGAACGCACTCGCAACGACGATCAACGTGCGCCCGTGAAAGAAATACAACATTCGGTGTTGATTGCCCTCGGCGGCAATGCGCAATTCATACAGCCCGTCCCCCAGATAATCCGCCAGCGGTCTGCGCGCCGAAGGACCCAACTCTTCAAGCACCGCCAATGCCCGTCCGATCTTAGCGCGGTGCGCCTTTTTTTGCGCCCGGACATAGTCCAGAGCCGGCTCGTCTCCCCGCATCGTGCGATAGAATTCCAGTCGAAACGTCACCGGCCCTCCCATAATACATCTTATATGATGTTTTTAAAAGACCCAAATAGAACGACCTCCCATACATACGCGGCACCCCCGCTATTTGTTCCATTCGCACGGCATGGGCGCTTTCTCAGCAAACCGGGCGAGCGCCCGCTAAAGCCGGTTCAGGAAGGAGACTAGGCGGTCGTTGAAGACGGCGGGGTTCTCCACGCTGGAGAAGTGGCCGGCATCGGGGATGACGTGGAGTTCCGCGCCGGGCACGCGGGAGCGAATGATTTCGGCGAGAGGAAGCGGGGTGATCTTGTCCTGAGCGCCCACCAGCACGCAGGTGGGGACGGTGACGCGCGGCAGGGCGGACAGCATGTCGGCGCGCGCGGCCAGGGCGGCCAGCGCGGCCGTCACGGCCTCGGGCGCGGCCTGTTCGGCCAGGCCGCGCAGAAACTCAAAAACGGCCGGCTTTTCCGCGAGAGTTTTCGGCGCCAGCGCGTCGTTTAAAAACGGCCGCGCGAAGGCGGCCGTGCCGTGCGCGCGCACGAAATCCACGGCGGCGGCGCGCTTGAGCTTGGCCTCGTTGCCGTCGGCCTCGGCGCGCGTGTCGCAGAGGACCAGCGCCCGGACACGGGCCGGGAATTTCTCGACGGCGCGCAAGGCCACGTAGCCGCCCAGGGACAGGCCCACGAGGACGGCCTTGTCCACGGCAAGCGCCGTCAGAGTCTCGAAGAGATCGTCGACCGCGTGCTCGATGAACCACGGCGCGGACGGCGGCGTGCCGCCGAAGCCGCGCAGGTCGACGGCGAGCGTGCGAAAGCCCTTCAGCGCCTCGCGCTGAGGCTCCCACATGGCGCCCGACAGCGGAAACGCATGCAGGAGCACCACCGGCAGGCCGCGCGGATCGCCGGACTCGCGGACGGAGAGCTTCATTTGCGCTTGACGCCGTGCACCGTGGAACGGCCGATGGCCGTCTTCGGGTTGACCGGGTTGCCGTGCTTGTCGCGCACCTCGAAGTGCAGGTGCGGGCCCGTGGAGATGCCGGTGGAGCCCACGCGGCCGATCAAGGTGCGCCCGCGCTCCACGCGGTCGCCCATTTTTACGTATATTTTCGAGAGGTGGCCGTAGCGCGTCGACTCGCCGTTGGGGTGGCGGATCTCGATGAGCATGCCGTAGCCCTCGTGCCAGCCGGCCATCGTCACGCGGCCGGAGCGCGCCGGATAGACCGGCGTGCCGTAAGGCTTGGGAATGTCGAAGCCATCGTGGAAGCGCATGCGGTGCAGGATGGGGTGGAAGCGGTAGCCGAAGCCCGAGGAAATGCGCGGCCACGACGCGGACTGGAACGGGAAGCGGTAGGTGTCGAAGCGGACCTTGATGCCGGGAATCAGCAGATGGTCGCCGCGCTCCAACACGAACGGCGCCAGCAGGGCGATGCCGGGCAGGTCGTTGGCGCGCACGACCAGCTCCTTGAACGCGCGCCGCGCGGCCGCGCCGGAGCGGAACTTGGCGACCACCTGGTCGAGGGTCTCCGAGTCCCGATGCACCGTGTAGAGCTCCCCGTCGCGGTTGAGCACCGTCACGCGCATGCCGGGATACATCAGGAAGAACTCGTTGTTGTTGGTGGCCTGCAGCGTGGTCAGAGCGCAGCCGTAGGCCTTGGCCAGCCGCGCCGCGCTGGTCTCCCCCTTCGCCACGCGGTGCACCCCGTAGAGAAGACGCCGCGATTTGGCGAACACCTCCGGCGACGGCTCGTCGGGGCCCGGAGAGGTCAGCACGGAGAAGCGCGCGAACTCCACGGCCAACGGTGCCGCGGTTTGGGCGCGCGCGGCGCAGGCCAGAAGTGCGACGAGACAGGCGGCGCGCATCAGCCGGCCATGTTCGACAGCTCCATCGACTTCATGAAGTCCTTGTTGGTCTTCGTCGACAGGATCTTGTCGCTCAGCAGTTCCATCGCCTCCACCGAGCCCAGCGGCGCCAGCACCTTGCGCAGGATGTAGACCTTGTTGATGTCGTCCTCGCTCATCAGCAGTTCTTCCTTGCGCGTGCCGGTGCGGTTGATCTCGATGGCCGGGAACATGCGCCGGTCGGCGAGCTTCCGGTCCAGGTACACCTCGGAATTACCCGTGCCCTTGAACTCCTCGAAGATCACCTCGTCCATGCGCGAGCCCGTCTCGACCAGCGCGGTGGCAAGAATCGTCAGACTGCCGCCTTCCTCCACGTTGCGCGCCGCACCCAGGAAGCGCTTGGGGCGCTGGAGCGACGTCGCCTCAAGCCCGCCCGACAGCACACGTCCCGAAGACGGCGTGCAAGTGTTGTAGGCGCGCGCCAGGCGCGTGATGGAGTCCAGGAGGATCACCACGTCCTTGCCCAACTCCACCTGGCGCTTGGCCTTTTCCAAAACCATCTCGGAGACGGTGACGTGGCGCTCGGCGGGCTCGTCGAAGGTGGAGGCGATGACCTCGCCCTTGATCGTGCGCTTGCACTCGGTGACCTCCTCCGGGCGCTCGTCGATGAGCAGGACCAGGATCACCGTTTGCGGGTGGTTCTTGGCGATCGCGTTGGCCAGCTTCTGCAGGATCACGGTCTTGCCGGTCTTCGGCGGGGCCACGATCAGCCCGCGCTGGCCCTTGCCGATGGGGCAGATCAGGTCCATCAGGCGCGTGGTGACCTCCTCGCGCGTCGTTTCCAGATGATAGGCCTCGTCGGGGTGCAGCGGCGTCAGGTTGTCGAACAAAGGCCGGTCCTTGAGCAGTTCCGCGTCCACGCCGTTGATGCGCTTAACCTGGAGCAGGGCGAAGAAGCGCTCGCCGTCCTTGGGCGGGCGCACGAAGCCGGCCACCGTGTCGCCCTTGCGCAGGCCGAACTTCTTGATCTGCGACGGCGACATGTAGATGTCGTCGGGTCCGGCCAGGTAGCTGTAGTCCGGAGAGCGCAGAAAGCCGAAACCGTCCGGCAGGACTTCCAGAACGCCCTCGTCGAAAATCATCCCGTTGGCCTTGAGCTGACCCTCGACGATCTTGGCGATCAGCTCCTGCTTGCGCAGGCCGCTGACGCCCTCCAGCTTCAGCTCGGCGGCGATCGCGTTGAGCTGGGCGATGGTCTTCTTGGCCAGCTCCGCGGTCTCCAGCGCCTTGGGCGCGGCCGGAGCCGGCGCCGCGGTCACGACGGGATTGGGCGTCTCAGGGGTTTTCGTCGGCGTTTCCATTCGGCGTTCCTCCATAAAGCAGCGACAGCCCCGCGTGCAGACGGCGGACCTGGGCGTTCAGGGCTTTCCGGCTTCCGTCGTTGTCCAACGTAAAATCGGCGAGCGCGCGCTTGCGCCGCAGCGGCCACTGAGCGCGGATGCGGCGGGCCGCGGCGGCCGCGCTCAGCCGGTCGCGGCGGCGCACGCGCCGCCGTTGCTCGGCGGGGCGGCAGGCGACCAACGCGGTCGCGTCGAAGCGGCGCTCAAGCCCCTTTTCGAAAAGCAGGGGCACGTCGACGACCACCACGCCGGACAGGCGCGCCGTGCGCTTGTCCATCTCGCGCAGGATCGCAGGGTGCGTCGCGCGCTCTAGGCGGCGCAGCGCCTCGGCGTCGCGAAACACGCGCGCGCCCAGCGCGCGCCGATCCACGCCGCCCGTTTCGTCCAGCACGCCGCGGCCGAACGCGCGCACGATCGCCTTCCAGCCTTCGCCGCCCGGCCGCGCCTGCGCGCGCGCGATCTCGTCCAAGCTCACGACCGAAGCGCCGCGCCGCGAAAATTCCGCCAGCGCGGTGGACTTGCCGGTGCCGATGCCGCCGGTCAGCCCCACGACGAAGCGCGCCGGCTTCATGAGGGATTTTCCTTGCTGGAGTAGCGGCGCATGATCGCGCGCTCGTCGTCGGTCAGGGACTCCAGTCCGTCGGATAGAATCTTGTCGAGGATGCGGTCAACCTCGTCCATGCCGTTCTTTTCCGGCGCGCGCACGGGCGTGGCCGGCGCCGCGCGACGCGGCGCGCGCGCGGGCTGAGCCTCCTCGCGCCCGAGCAGACCTTTGGCCAACGACTTCGCGTGGACCTTCCACGTGAACCACCAGCGAATATAAATGTAGCCCGTGATCATCCCGCCCAGGTGCGCGAAGCGCGCGACGGCGGGCGTGGCGTTGGTCGCCCCGGCGAAGAACTCCAGCGCGCCGAACAGAATCGCCATGTGCGCCGCCTTCACCGGGATGAGGAAGTAGAGATAGACCACCGCGTCCGGGTACAGCATCGCGAAAGCGACCAGCATCCCGTAGACCGACGCCGACGCGCCGATCACGGGAATGGCGGAGTGCGGCGTCAGCGCGCACGTCAGAAGGGCGCCGCCGATGCCGCAGAGGAAGTAGTACTTGAGAAACTCCACCGGGCCCCACTGCGCCTCCACGGGCATGCCGAACATCCACAGCGCGAACAGGTTGAAGAGCAGGTGCCAGATGTCGGCGTGCAAGAAGAGGTAGGTAAACGGCTGCCAAATCCAGCGGTCGAAGACCGTGTGCTGGGGCACCAGGCCGAACAAGTCCAGCACCTGAGGCCCGGCCAGTTTTGAGAGCAAGAATCCCGCGACCGTGGCGATCAGCAGGCCCTTGATGGCCGGGGGCATGGCGCGGAAATTGATGGGATCGTGGCGGAAGACGCGGCTCACTTGATTTTCTCCATGTCCTGCCAGTTCGGCCCCGCCTTCACGTCCACGACCAGCGGCACGCGCAGCTTCACCGCATTTTCCATCACGCCGCGCACCCAGGCGGCGAACTCCGCGACGCGCGGGGCGTCCACCTCGAAGACCAGTTCGTCGTGGACCTGCAGGAGCATGACCCCGCCGCGCTGGACCTTCGCAAGCTCTCGCGCGACCTCCAGCATCGCAAGCTTTATGATGTCGGCCGAGCCGCCTTGAATGGGCGTGTTGCGCGCGGCCCGCTCGCCGAACTGGCGCACGGACGCGTTCTTGACGGCCAACTCCGCAATCCAGCGCACGCGGCCAAGCAGGGTCCGCACATAGCCGTCCTTCTTGGCCTGCGCCAAGTTCTTCTCGACCCAGGCCGACACGCCGGGGTAGCGCTCCAGGTAGCGCTTGATGTAGGCGCCCGCCTCGCCCTGCGGTATGCCCAGTTGATTGGCCAGGCCGAACGCGGTCTGGCCGTAGACGATGCCGAAGTTGATCGCCTTCGCAGCCCTGCGCTGGTCGACGGTCAGCGCCTCGGGCGTGACGTGGAACACCTCGCAGGCGGTGCGCTTGTGGATGTCCTCGCCGTTCATGAAGGACTGCGTCAGCGTCGCATCGCCGGACTCGTGCGCCAGCACGCGCAGGTCGATCTGCGAGTAGTCGGCCGACAACAGGACCGTGCCTTTGCGCGCCACGAACGCGCGGCGTATGCGGCGGCCGGCCTCGGTGCGCACCGGGATGTTCTGCAGGTTCGGGTCCAGGCTGGACAGGCGTCCGGTCAGCGCTCCGGTCTGGTCGAAGGTCGTGTGCACGCGCCGGGTCTTCGGATCCAGGCGTTCCAGAAGGCCGCGCACGTACGTGGACTCAAGCTTGGCGATCTCGCGGAACTCCAGAATTTTGCCCGGCAGGGGGTGCTGGGCGGCGAGCGCGTGCAAGGTCTCCTCGTCGACCGAGCGCCCGCCCTTGGCGGTCTTGTGCAGGACGGGCAGGTTCAATTTGTCGAACAGAAGCTCGCCCAATTGCTTGGGCGATTGCACGTTGAGCGGCGCGCCGGCCAGCGCGTCGATCTCCTTCTGCAGGCCGGAAAGCGAGGACAGGAATTCCTTCGAGAGGTCCTTGAGATATTTCTCGTCGACCAGGATGCCCGCGCGCTCCATGTCGCGCAGGACCGCCGAAAGCGGCATCTCGACTTTCGAAAAAAGCTCGTAGACCTTCAGCTCCTTCATCCGCGCGACGCTGTCCTCGCGGCCCAGCGCCGCCGACGCGAACGCGGGCGCCGACGCGTCCGGTCCCTCGGCCTTCGGGTCCTTGGCGGAAGCCGGATCCAGGCAGTAGGCCGCCAGCTTCGCGTCGAAATCCGGCCCGGCCAGTTCCAGCCCGGCCCGGTCCAACGCGGCGCGCGCGGCCTTCAGGTCCCAGCCGACCTTGAGCGCGCCGCCGCCCAGCACGGCCGCGGCGGGCTTGGCACGCGCGCCGTCCTCGTCGAGCACGGCGGCGCGGCCGTCCTCAAGCCCCAGGACCACGCGCACCCGCGACGTCGACAGCAGTTCGCCCTCGCCGGCCGCGTCGGGCAAGGCCGCGACGATCACGGCCTTCGCCTTCGCCAACTCCTTGGCGATCGTCTTGAGCTCGACGGTCTGCGCCGCACGCGCGGGCGCGGCCACGGCCACGGCCGCGCCGCCGCCCGCCGGGGTCGGCGCGGACGCCGCGGCGGCCGGGGCGGACGCCGCGGCAGCCGGGGCGGGCGTCGCGCCCAGCTCGCGCGCCAGCGCGCGGAACTCCCAGCGCTCCAGCTCCGCGCCGAGCGTGGCCGGATCGGGAGCGGCCACGCGGCAGTCCTCGGGTTCGGCGTCAAGCGGCACTGTCTCGTCCAGCGCGATCAGCTCCAGCGCCAGGTCGGCCGTCTTCTCGCCGTCCTTGAGCGCCTGCGCCAACTTCGGCGTCAGCGCCCCGTCGCCCTTCTTGGCCGCGGCGATAGCGCCTTTAAGCGAGCCGTAGGCCTTGATCAGCTTGACCGCGCCCACCGGCCCCACGCCCTTGACGCCGGGCACGTTGTCCGAGGAATCCCCGACGATAGCCAGATAGTCGCGCACGGATTGCGGCGCGATCCCGAATTTCTCTTCGACCTGGGGCGGGTCCATCCAAATATTCTTCGAGACGTTGAAGACCCGTATTCCGGGGCTCACCAGTTGTAGGGCGTCTTTATCCCCCGTGACCAGCACCGCCTCCCAGCCGTGCTTCACCGCCTTGCGCGCCATGGTCGCCATCACGTCGTCGGCCTCAAAGCCCTGCTTCTCGATGCACTTGAAGCCCAACGTCTCCGCCAGCGGCCGCGCCTGCTTGAGCTGGGTGATCAGGTCCCCGTCGATTTCCTGGCGCGTCGCCTTATAGTCTGGATACAGCTTGTCGCGAAACGTGGGTCCCGGCGTGTCGAAGCAGACGGCCACGCCCTCGGGCTTGTCGCGGCGCAGAATCTGGATCAAGGTGCGCGCAAAGCCGTAAAGGGCTCCGACCGGCTCCCCCCGAGAGTTCGTCAGCGGGGGAAGCGCGTGATAGGCCCTATGGAGGTAGGCGTGGGCGTCGACGAGGTAGAGACGGGGTTTCATCGACCGGACGGTCGAAAATGCGGCAGACGACGAACGGCAGGCGCGACTTACGCGGACAGCAGGCCGTCGAGCAACTTCTTGATGTCGGCCTTGGACAGCACGCCGACGCGCGACTCGACAAGCTTCCCGCCCTTGAAGAACAAAAGCGTGGGGATCGCCGAGATCCGGTAGCGCCCCGGAGCGTTGGGGTGCTCGTCGGTGTTGAGCTTGGCGACCTTCACCTTGCCCGAATACTCCTTGGCGATCTCCTCGACCACCGGACCCAGCATCCGACACGGACCGCACCACGGAGCCCAGAAATCAACCAGCACGGGCTGGTCGCTCTGCAGGACTTCTTTGTCGAAGGTGTCGTCGGTCAGCTGGATTTCGGACATCGGAGATTCTCCTCGGGAAGCGACGTTTTCATGATAGCAGGCTCGACGGGGGCTGTCAAGCAAGTCCTAAAAATTCCCGAGCCCCGCGGTCTAATTCGGCGTCGGCGCGGCGCTGGGTGCAGTCGGGGCGACCGCGGCAGGCGACGGTGAGGGTGCCGCGACGGCCGTCGGCGAGGGCGTGACGCTTGCGGCCGCCGGCGCGGGCGCCGTCGCAGCCGTCGCGGCATTGACCGCCGGCACGCGGCGCTTCTGCTTGTTGACGGCCTTGCCGAACTTGCGCACGGTCGTCTTGTTGACCAGCGTCGAGACGGCGGGCGCGGTGGCGGGTACGGTGACGGGTGCGGCGGCGGTCGGCGTCGTCGGCGAAGCCGGGGCCGTCGTCGTCGGTGTCGGCGTCGTGCCCGTGGTGGGCGCGACCGTCGGCGCGGCGTGGGCCGAGACGGCAAGCGTTGCGGCGATCATCCACATGTTCATACTCAAGCCTCCTGATGCTCAATCCCGACTAAAAGGGTGACGCCAGCGTCACCCTTTTTCATTCTACCAACGATACGCCGCCGAAAACCTCTGCGTGGTGCCCAGTTCGCCCATGGGTGCGGCGGCGTAGTCCAGCGACCAGCGCGTCTGCCTCAGTCCGAAGCCGAAAGTGATGCCGTTGACGGCGTCAAGACCGGCACCCGCGGCGACCTGGGGCTGTGACGAGTAGCCGGCGCGCAGGAAAACCCCCTTGAGCGCCTGGAACTCACCGCCCACCCCGGCGGTGGTGCCGCCGCCGCGCGGGGCGTTGGTGACCTGTGCCGTTAGCGCGTGGCCGCCCGCAAAACGATACGCCGCCGCGGCGTCCAAGCGCAGGGGCAGGTCGTCGGTCTCGGCGGCGAATTTCATGCCGGGGCCTAGGTTGCGCACGGTCGCGGCCAAATCCACGGGACCAAGGGCGCGCTTGAGGCCCAGGTCCACGGCGACGGTCTGCGCCTCGGTCGCCGCGATGTGCGAGCGGATATATTTCACCGCTCCGCCCACGTCGACATAGTCCGTCTTGAATCCGGCGCCCACCGCGGCGTCGCCGTCCGACGCGCCGTAGGAACCGGTGGGCTGACCCAGCGCGTTGCGGCCGTCGGGCACGCTCTGGCTCAAGTAGGTCCCGCCC
>JABEUV010000034.1 GCA_013044195.1 Elusimicrobiota bacterium
CGCGCCGGGCCTTTGGCCGCTTTCGCCAGGAACGCCTTCGCCGACGCCAGGCCCGAGGCCGAGGCGTCGCACAGCGCGACCTCCTCCACGCCGGGGCTGCGCAGCATGTCGAAGGCGCAGGCGCGGCCTTGGAAGCCGGCGCCGAGGATCAGGAATCTGGACATGGCGCGATTCTATCAAACCCCGGACGAAGAAGGCCCCTCCGCGAGGCGGAGGGGCCTTCCGTGGGGCGCGTCTAGGCGGTTAAGGCAGCAGGTCGGTCGTGCACTGCGACTGGCTGCAGGTGATCGTCGGGGGCACGCCCGGCTCGACGTCGTAGGTCACGACGTAGGCGCCGTATTGCGCGGGCAGGGGCGTGCTGCGCGTGAGGCTGATCGTCCAGGATGGCGAGCCCGCCCCGGCGGCGGCAGCGCCGACCGTGAAGTGGCTCAAGGATGGGATCGTGAGGTCGAAGCCGGCGCAGGTTCCGGGGCTCGACTGCGTGGGCAACGCGGCCGTGCAGTAGTTTCCGTTGGCGGCCATGTAGCGTTCCTGGGCGCCGCGGATGGAGTCCAGCGTCGCCGTGGCTTCCGAGAATTTGCCCTTCTCGACGACCTTGAAGTACTGAGGAACGGCGATCGCGGCCAGGATGCCGATGATCAAGACCACGACGAGCAGTTCGATGAGGGTGAAGCCCGCTTGGGCCTTGCGTCGATGCGGTCTTTGATTCATGGACATCCTCCTGACGGTCAAGTGGGACCTGAACATAGAGTAACGCTTTAGCATCGTTTTGTCTACGTCGAAATGTGGGGGAAATGTGAAGGCGCGCGGCATCAGGGCAGCAGGTCCGTTCCGCATTGCGTGTCGCTGCATGAGACCGATGGTGGAACGCCCGGCTCCACGTCGTAGGTGATCGTGTAGGCCCCGTAATACAGCGGAGGCGGACTGTTGCGGGTGATCGTGACCTGCCAGGACGGCGAGTTGGTCCCGGCGGAAGGCGCGCCCAGCAAGTAGTGCGTCAGCGACGGAACTACGATATCGAAGCCCGTACAGGCGCCGGGGCTGGCCTGCGTGGGGAGAGCCGACGTGCAGTAGAAGCCGCCGCTGGTGGACAGATAGCGCTCCTGCGCCGAGCGGATGGAGTCCAGCGTGCTCATGGCCTCCGTGACCCGGCCTTTTTCCACTATTTTGAAATACTGCGGCACGGCGATCGCGGCCAGTATGCCGATGATCAGGATGACGACGAGCAGTTCGATGAGGGTGAAGCCGGCGGCGCTCGCGCGACGACAACGAAGGCGCGAACGGCGGTCGGCGTTGGACACGGGTCTATTATAGTCGAACCACCGGTCGGCGCCCATCCAAAAATTGAGGTGAAATATGATTTTCATTTAATGGATAATCGCTTCATGCCGCGGCTGATGATCGTCGAGGACGACCCCGCCATCGTCAAGGCGGTCGAGAAGACTCTGACCCTGGCGCCCGGTTTTTCCCTGGAATGGGTGCGCGACCCGGACGAGGCGGTCGCCAAGGTGATTTCGCGCCGCCCGGACCTGGTTCTGCTCGACGTGCGCCTGCCCGGGGGAGACGGCCGCATGGTGCTCAAGGCCCTGCGCGAGAATGCGGCCACTCGCGGCATGCCGGTGATCCTGCTGACGGGCCTAACCGGCGAGGCCGACAAGGTCCTCGGACTCAACCTGGGCGCCGACGACTACGTCGTCAAGCCCTTCGGCGCGATGGAACTCCTTGCCCGCATCCAGGCCGTTCTGCGCCGCTGCGGGCCGTCGCGGGAGACGGCGCGGACGATCAAGGCGGGCCCGCTCACGCTCGACGCCGCCAACCGCGCGGTCACGCTCGGCGGGCGCGCTCTGGACCTGCAGCCGCGTGAGTTCGAGGTGCTGTTCCTGCTGGCGGCGCACGCGGGCGAAACCTTGTCGCGCGAGTTCCTGATCGAGAACACGTCCTCGTACGGCCGTCTCGTGCCGACGCGCAGTCTCGACACCCACATCAAGAACCTGCGCCGCAAGCTGGGCGCCAAATCCGGGATGATCAGCACCGTGCCCAAACTCGGCTATCGCCTTGACCCTTGAGGACGGCCGGCGTCGTCCCGTCTATTTCGCCTTCCAGGGCCTGCTGACGGCCGTCCTGCTCCTGCTCGTGCTGTTCGAGGCGGGCGGCCGTCCCAGTCCTGCGAGCGTCTGGGCGATGGCGGCGATCTTGGCGAGTTCGCTGGCGCTGATCCAGGCGCTGCCGGACGCGGCGTTCGCGCAAGGCTGGCTCCAGGCCGGCCTCTTCGTCGGCGACGCCTTGGCCGCGACGTTGACCCTCAATTTGACGCGTACGCGGACCGACCTGTACCTGATCTACCTTTTGATCGTGTTCGGCTCGGCGCTCACGCGGGGTCCGCGCCAGCGCCTGGCCGTCGCGGCCGTGACGATCGCGCTGTACCTGATTTCGGGCTGGAACGCGTCGGCCGGGTGGCCCGTGCAATCGGAGTTCTGGCTGCGCGCGCTTTTTTTGGCGGTGTCTTCGGCGCTGATGACCTTGCTTGCGCGCGACTCGCGTCAGGCCGAAGACGAGCAGAAGCGCCGTTACGAGGACCGCTTGAGCGCGGTCGGCCGGCTGGCGACGCTCGGCCGCGTCGCGGGCGAGGTCGCGCACCGCATCAAGGGTCCGCTGACGACGATCTCCGTCGACGCCGAGGTGCTCGCGCAGCGCCTGTCCGGCGACGCGGCCGCGCTCAAGGAATTGCGCGAGATACGCGACGAGGTGGAGCGCTGCAAAAGCATCCTGAAGGATCTTCTCGACCTCGGCCGCATCGAGGAGATGGCCGTCGCGCCCCTCGACCTGCGCCGTCCGGTGCGCGCCGCGCTGAAGTCCCTGCAGACCCAGGCTCGCCGTCGCCGCGTCAAAGTCGCGTCGTCGGGCCTGTCCGAACCGCTTCCCGTTCGCGGCGATGAGCCGCTTCTTCAGGAGGCCGTGGCGGCGCTGCTGCAGAACGCGCTGGAGGCGGTCGGCAACGGCGGAAGCGTGCGCGTCGAGGTCTCCTCGGCGGCGGGACGGCGCCGCGTTCGCGTCATCGACGACGGCGTCGGCATTTCTCTCGAAGATCTTGGGCGCATCTTCGAGCCGTTCTTCACGAAGAAGAAAATCGAGGGCAGCGGTCTGGGCCTGTCCGCCGCTTTGCGCATCGCCGCCAAGCACGGCGGCAGCGTCGAGGCCGAAAGCGACGGTCCGGGCCGAGGGGCGTGCGTCACGCTGATCCTGCCCGCGGCCTGATCGCGTTCAGTCGGCGCTTGCAAGCGTCGGGTCGGACGCGATGGCTCTGCGCCGATCTTCAGCGGCCGCGGGCCCGGACTCAAGGGACGAGAGCGCCAGCCGCGCGGAGGCGAGTTCCGGCTCCAGCTTGACGGCCTCTCTCAGCCGCGCGCGCGCGACAGCGGGGGTCGGCGACTCGGTCATCGCGATGCGGAACGCGTTCCAGGCGCGCAGATAGCGCGCGGGATCGGGATGCGCGATGCGGTACACGGCGGTCTTTTCGGCCGCGTTGCGAAACTGGACGACGACGTAGGGGCTCGAGTCCGCCCAGCGATTAAGCCGGACGATCATCGCCAGCCACGGGCCGGGCATGCGGTCCCAATGCTCGGGATTATCGTCGAGGACGAGGTAGTCGACATGATTTTCCAGGCATATCGCCAGCCATTGATCGCGACGATAGACTGTGCTGATAAGCGCGATCGCTCGGCGGCCGGTCCACAGCATCAGTACGGGAGCGATGGGGCTCTGGATTAGAACGTCGGGCGGCAGCCGCGCGCGCACGTAGGACATGGTCTGGGGCCATGGCTCGGCGCCGGGCCGCCCCTGCGCGAGGGTGCGCGCGTCGCCCGCCGCGCCGAGGAGAAAAATAAGCGATGCCGCCGCCGCGGCCGCCCGGGCGGGGATTTCTTCGGCGGCGCGGGCGCAAAGGACCAGGACGGGAACTAGCACGATCAGCAGGTAGCGATCGAGTACTTGACGCCACAGAACGTGAAGGATGAGTGCGGCGAAGACGAACACCGCGAGCGCGAGGGCGCGCGGGTCCCGATGACGGCGCAATGAAACGACGGTCCCGACGCCCGCGGCCGCCAGGATGAGCAGCCCGGCCGCGACGGCGAGCGGGCCGCGAGTGAGTCCGAGCATTCCGCCGCCGAACAACAATGCGATCAAGCGCGCGCATTGTTCAAGCATCATCAGCGGGTTGGCGAGAGGAACGACCTGGGACGCGAACTGGCGAATGTAGGAGCTTGCGGTGCCCGCGACCAGGCGGTTGCGCGCGATCCATGCTAAAGCGGGGAGCAGGGCGACGGCGGAAAAACGCGCGGCGCGGCGGCTTCCTTCGCTCCAGTAGACGGACAGCGCGAGGGCCGCTACGAGCAGGAGGCCTTCGGGCCGGAACAGCGCGGCCGCGGCGGCGCACGCCGTCAGGGCGAGCCTTTCGGATCGCCGCGCGGCGCGGCCGTCCGGGAGTGCGGCGAAGGCGGCGGTCGACAAAGCGAGAAACGCGATGTCGGCGCCGCAAACGCCCACGTTCGCGGCGAACACGGGGCTGAAGGCGGCGAGCGTGACGACGGCCGCGGCGGATTCGGTCCGCAGTTGCCGCCGGGCGAGCCGCCAAACCTGCCAAAGACCGGCCCATGCGGCCGCGAGCGCGGCGAGGCGGCATAGACCCCAGCGCGGGGCGCACAGCCACGCCGGAAGCGCCCACAGCGCGGGCGCGCCGGGCCAGTAGCTCGTTATGGGGCGGGCTATGCCGTCGGGCAAGACGTAGCGTCCGGAGCGCAGCGCGCGCGCGAGGAGGAGGTAGACCGCGTCGTCGTTCATGCCGCCGACCACCGTGTCGCGCGCGATCGCGGCATGCAGCGCGCCGGCGGCCAGCAGTCCTGCGGCCAGCGTTCGTTTGCCGGCCGGAGTCAATGCACGACGCTCCAGTACGGCGTCGTGCTGTCGCCGGGAACGTCGGCGGCCAGACGCGGCGCGGATCCGTCGGCGTCCATCACGTAAATCTGCGAGCGTCCGCCTCGGGTCGAGGAGAACGCGATCAGGCGGCCGTCGGGCGACCAGGCGGGGTCCTCGTTGGAGCCCTCGCCGTGCGTCAGGCGCCGGATCTGGGTGCCGGTCGGGTCGACAAGAAAGATGTCCATGCGGTCGTGGCGGTTGGCGCGTCCCGCGAAGGCGATCCACTCTCCGGTCGGCGACCAGGCGGGGGAGTCGCACCAGTTGAAGTCGGTCAGGCGCCGCGTCCGCTTTCCGGCGATATCCAGCGTAAAAATTTGGGGATTGCCGGCGCGGTCCGAAACGAACGCCGCCTGGCGGGCGTCGGGCGAAAAAGTCGGCGTGCTGTCGGCGCCGAAGTGGGAGGTCAGGCGCGTCGCAGCACCGGTCTTAATATCCAGCAGGTAGATGTTCGGACTTTTCTCGCGCGACAACGTCACCAGCAGCTTCTTGCCGTCCGGCGAGAAGCCGCCCGCGACGTTGAGGCCCTGGCGCGCGGACAATGCGGTGGACCGGCCGGTGTCGAGGTCGAGCAGGAATAGGTCCGGATTTCCGTTTTTATAACTCGTGTAGGCGAGGCGGCGGCCGTCGGGCGAGAAGCGCGGCAGAAGGTCGATGGAGTTGTCGTCGGTCAGGCGGCGCACGTCGGCGCCGTCGTAGTCCATCACGTAGATTTCCTGATGACCGGTGCGGTCGTTGACGAAGGCGATGCGGGAGTCGGCGATGCCGTCGCGGCCGGTCGCGGCCTTGATCACGTCGTTGGATATCCGGTGCGCGAGAGCGCGCAGCCAGCGGGCGTCCTGGCGATAGAAGCGCTCGAATACGGGCGCGCCGTCGGCTCCGTTTTCCAGGCGCATCTGGGCGGCGATCCGGTCTTCGACGCGTCCGACGCTGCCGCGCAGGCGCCAGGTGGCGCCCGCGGCGAGCGGCGCGCCCGCGGATTCATCGGCGACATCGAAGCGGCGTGAGAGCAGAAGATCGCCGCGCACGACGTCGCGCAGGGCGCGCGCCAGCAGGGCGTCTTCGCCGTGCGTCGGGTCGGCGGCGGTGAAGGCGGGCAGAGCGAGCACGGGCAGAGGGGCGTTGCCGCCGGCGCCCACGCGGATGCTCACGTCGGTCTGCGCGCGGGCGGCGGCGGCAAACAGAAGTGCCAGCGCGAGGCGCGACGTCATCGCGGGGCGTTGCCCGGCGCGGCGGCTTTCTTATGAACGTGCTTGGCCGCGACGGGTTTCAGCTCGCGCAGTTCAGCGGTGGCTTCGGCGGCTTCGGGTGTCTTCGGAAAATCGGTCTTGAGCGACTTCAGGTAGGCGACCGCCTCGCTGCGGCCTTTGCCCAGCTTCAGCAGGCAGCGCGCGTAGTGCAGGCGGGCCCCCGGGGTCTGGCCGCTTTTTGGGTATTTTTCCAGGATCAGCGCGAACTCTCGGCCGGCCTGCTCCCAGCGCTTGAGGCCGTAGTACGAAAGCCCCAGGTCGTAGAGCGTTACGTCGCCCAGCGCTCCGTTGGGAAAGCGCTTCAGATAGTCCTCGAAGCCCGCGGCGGCCTGCGCGTAGTCCTTGGCCTGAAGGCGGTTCTGCGAGGTCACGAAGAGCTCGGTGGCGGCGGTTTCGCGTCCCTGCGCGTCGATCTCGGCGTGTTGCTCGGCCAGGCCTTTCTGCTGGGCCAGTTGGGCCGCTGAAAGGCTGTCGCCCAGTTGGGTCATCTTCCCGGAAATCTGCGCGCCGAGTTGGTCCAGCTTGCTGGCCAACTGGCCCATGTCGCCCTGCGAGGCCTTGACCGTCTCGGAGTAGGCCGACAGGTCCTCGCGCAACTGCTGGATCTGGGCCGAGAGGTCGGCCTGGTTGGCCTGCATCGACGCGACGGTCTTGTTGAGACCGTCGATTTGAGACTTAAGGTCGTCGGACTGCTGGGAGAGGCCCACAACGTCCTGCTGGGTCGCCAGACAGCCCGACAGGGCGGCAACGCCCAACGCCGCGCCGAGCGCTGCGGCCAAGGCCGCAGCGCTCGGGAGGCGGATCACTGAGCGGTCGGGGCCGCCGCGGGAACGACGGGCGTCCCGGCCTTCTCGCGCGCCGCGGTATCGGCGCGGCGGTTACGGGCCCAGCACGCCTCGTTGGAGTCGGTGCACAGCGGCTTCTCCTTTCCGTAGGAGATCGTCGCCAGGCGGCTCTTCTCGATGCCGAGCTGGACGTAGAAGTCGCGGACCTGATTGGCGCGCTTCTGGCCGAGCGCCAGGTTGTAGGCCACGGTGCCGCGCGCGTCGCAGTTGCCGGCGATGCGGACTTCCAAGTTCGCGTCGGCCTTGATCACGTCCGCGTTGGCCTTCAGGATCGCGCGCGCGTCGGAGGAGAGCGCGGCGCTGTCGTAGTCGAAGGGCACGACTTTCAAGTCGTCGCGCAGGGCGAAGTCGCCGGTCGCGGAATTAACGCGCAGGCTGGCCTCGGTGACGTCGGCGGCGGGCGCCGCAGGGGCGGGGGCGGCCGCCGCCGACG
>JABEUV010000251.1 GCA_013044195.1 Elusimicrobiota bacterium
GCCCCAGGTCGCCGCCGGAGCGGGCCTTGACGCCGTCAACGGCGTCACCTTCGGCTTCGGACTGAGACAGACGCGCTGGTCGCTGGACTACGCCGCCGCACCCATGGGCGAACTGGGCACCACGCAGAGATTTTCCGCCGCGTATCGGTGGTAGAATGAAACGAACAGGAGAAAAATCATGAAGACGCTTCTTGCCGCCGCCGCGCTTGCCGTCTCGGCCCACGCGGCCACCACGCCCGCTCCGGCCGCCGCGCCTGCCGCGGCCGCGCCCGCGCAACCGGCGACGCCGACTGCGACTCAGCCTGCGCCGGCGGCCGTGCCGCCCGCGCCGCTGCCGGCCGCCGCTCCCGCCGCCGCGCCGGTCGCCGTGACCGCCCCGGGCGGCGCAGTTCAGCCCGCCGCCGCCTCGACCTTGGTCAACAAGGCGACCGTGCGCAAGTTCGGCAAGGCCGTCAACAAGCAGAAGCGACGCGCGCCCGTCGCCGCGACGCCCGGAGCGGCCGCGATCGTCGTGCCGGCTCCTGCGCCGACGCCCGCCGCGACCGTTCCTGCGGAGTCCACGAACGCGCCCGCGCCCGCCACTGCGCCCGCGGCGGCCCCCGCGTCGAAATAGCCGAGGATGGAGGGATAAGGGCGCGTCATGCATCCGCCGACTCTCAACGTCACGGCGAGCATCGAGCTTCCTCTGGGGCTCAAGCGGGGCGACGCTCCCTGGAGGCGAAAAGTCGAAGCGAGCGTCGACCCCAGGCGTTCCCGCGAGGACGCCATCACGGTGATGCACGCCTTCGCCAACGAGGTCTGGAGACTGGCCCAGGACGCGATGATCAACGCCATCGTCTCCGACACCGAGCGGCCCGTCTACTCCCTGCGCGTGGAACTGTTGGCGCGCGCGCGGCATCCCAAGATCGTCGGCCGCGTGAGCCTAGCCTTCGAGCAGCGCGTCGAAAGCGACAAGCTCCAGTTCGAATGGCGCAGTTCGCTGGCGGCTCCCACCGAATCGGATGAGAACGCGGATATCCGCGTCGAGGGCAATCCTCAGCAGATGATCGACGCCTTCCAGAAGGCGCTGTCGGCGGAGGTCGCCCGCTGGCTGACCCATCTGTCTTTCAGCGAAGACTCCGAACCCGCGACGGCCGCGATTGCGGCGCCTGTCGACGCGGGCCCGAAATTGAATCTCGACTCATTGGAGATCACGGCGGTCGTGGTTTCCCTTGCGGCGGTGCCGACCCTGCCGGAACGGATGATGGAGTGTCGAGAGCGCGTCTCCATTCTTCTGCTCGACGAGTCTCCAAGCCGGCCGCAGAGGCGGCAATTGGCGGACTTCTGCCGCGGAGTGATGGCTATGGTCGAGCAGGCCATTGAACGCTCCCGGGGCGCGCCGGGGGGAAGAAACGAGAAGCTCCCGGTCAGCGTGAAGCTCGACTGCGGTGATGCCGGCTCGAAGACCTTCTTCGAGTTCTCGCTGGGCATGGGGCCTACGCTGGACTTTCCCGCGCGGTGGCGTCTGCGGATTTTCCCGCCGGGAGAGGAGCCCCATCTGATCGCCGCCTCCGCCGAGATCGAAACACTGCTCGAAGCGGCGGCCGAACTGCTGGCGCAGAAGACGTCCGAGTGGTTCTCTCATATCGCTTTCCACGACGCGGCGGAACGGGGATAGGTCTCTCGGAACCCGCGTCCACTCTGCTCCGATCCGCTCCTTGCTGGCAGCGTATTTTCGAACCGTGCAGCAGACAAGTCTGCCTTCGCCGTCGGCCCAGTAGGAGGTGCAGGCCGGACCCGGAACGGCGTTGACGCGGCCTTCATCGTCCAGCCGCCGCAAAAATGATAAAGTCCGGCTCCGCGGTTGGGGCCGCCGGACGCCGGCGGCGCGGCCCTCGCCGCGCGCAACGAGCGTGGATCGATTCATCATCGACGGCGGCGTTCCTCTCTGCGGCACCGTACGCGTCAGCGGCTCGAAAAACGCCGCCCTGCCCATCCTGATCGCCACGCTGCTGACCGACGACCCGTGCGTGGTCGAAAATTGCCCCACGGGCCTGCGCGACATCCGCACGACCGTGCGCCTGCTGGAAAGCCTGGGCAAGAAGGTCACCGTCGAGGGTGCCTCGGTGCGCGTGGAGTCGACCGGTTCGCTGAAGACGCAGGCGCCCTACGATATCGTCAAGCAGATGCGCGCCTCGGTGCTGGCCGCGGGACCTCTGCTGGCGCGCTTCGGCCTGGTGCGCGTGCCCATTCCTGGGGGCTGCGCCATCGGCCTGCGGCCGATCGATATCCACCTGAAGGGCTTTGAGGCCATGGGCGCGCGCCGCATCGCCGACCAGGGCGACATCATCATGAGCGCGGCGCGGCTGAAGGCCGGACCTCTGAAACTGCGCTTTCCCAGCGTCGGCGCGACCGAAAACCTGATGATGGCCGCCGCCGCCGTGCCGGGGCGCACCGTCATCCGCAACGCGGCGCGGGAGCCGGAGATCACGGACCTGGGCGCGTTCCTGACGAAGCTGGGCGCGAAGGTGTCCGGCGCGGGCACGGCGAACGTGACCATCGAGGGCAAGGCCAAGCTGTCCGGCGCGCGCCACCGCGTGATGGACGACCGCATCGAGGCGGGCACTTTCCTGATCGCGACGGCGGCGACGCGCGGCAAGGTGCGCGTGGCCGGGGCTCACGCCGAACATCTGGAGGCGGTCCTGGTCGCCCTGCGCCGCGCGGGCGCGAAAGTCCGCGTCGGCCGCGGCTGGATCGAAATCGAGATGCGCGCGCGGCCGAAGCCCACCGCCATCAAGACCGCGCCGCACCCGGGGTTTCCCACGGATCTGCAGGCGCCGTGGACGGCGCTGATGACCTTGGCGCCGGGATTTTCGAAAGTGCGCGAGGCCGTCTTTGAAAACCGCTTCATGCACGCCGCCGAGTTGGGCCGCATGGGCGCGCAGATCGCCGTGTCGGGCGGGGCCGCCGTGGTGGCCGGCGTGGAACAGCTGTCCGGCGCGCCGATCATGGCCTCCGACCTGCGCGCCGGCGCGGCCCTGCTGATCGCGGGCCTGGCGGCCAAAGGCCGCACCGTGCTCCAGCGCGTCTATCACGTCGACCGCGGCTACGAGGCCGTCGAGCGCAAGCTCGCCGGCCTGGGCGCGCGCGTCGAGCGCGCGCGATGACCTACGCGCAGGCCCTCGCGGCGCTGGCGGCCCGCCAGGAGGCGCGCGTCGAACTGGGCTTGGCGCGTATGCGCGCGCACCTGGCGCGCCTGGGCGATCCGCAGGAGCGCGTGCCTTGCTTCCACGTCGCGGGCACCAACGGCAAGGGCTCCACGTGCGCCATGCTGGACGCGGTACTGCGCGCCGCGGGGCTGAAGGTCGGGCTCTACATCTCGCCGCACCTGCTGTCCCCGCGCGAGCGCGCGCGCGTCAACGGCCGGCCTATCTCCGAGCGCGCCTTCGCGGACGCCACGGCGCGCGCACTAGCCGCGGACCCGGATGGGACGCTCACCTACTTCGAGCTGACGACCTCGATCGCTTTCCAGCATTTCGCCGCGAGCGCCTGCGACGTCGCGGTGCTGGAAACCGGCTTGGGCGGGAGGCTGGACGCCACGAACGTGGTGAGCTCGCCGCTGGCCGCGGTCGTGACCTCCATCGACTTCGACCACATGTCCTATCTTGGAAATACGCTTTCGAAAATCGCGGGGGAGAAAGCCGCGATCTTCAAAGCCGGCCGGCCGGCCGTCTACCCGGACCTGCCCGCCGCGGCGGCGGCCGTTGTGGCCCGCGCGGCGCGACGCGGCGTGCCCACGCCGGTGCGGCGCGCGTGGAAAACCACGTCCGTGGATTGGGCGCGCGGGCGTCAAACCTTGCGCGCGCCCGGCGGGCGCTTCTACCTCTTGAGCCTGCTCGGCGCGCGCCAAGGGCGCAACGCGGCGCTGGCGCGCGCGGCACTCGACGCCTCCGGCCTGGCCGTGACCGAGCGCGCCTGGCGCCGCGGCCTGGCGTCCGTGCGCTGGCCGGGCCGCTTCGAGCCGGTGCGTCTGGGACGGCGCACTTTGATCGTCGACGGCGCGCACAATCCCGAGGCCGCGCGCGCGCTGGCCGCGACCTGGCGCGCCGCGCCGTGGTCGCGGCGTCCCGCGCGCTGGATCCTGGGCCTTCTGCGCGACAAGGACGCCGCGGGCGTGCTGGCGCCGCTGGCGCGTTACCTGCGCGACGTCGTGGTCGTGCGCCCGGACAGCCCACGGGCGCTGGAACCGCTCGCGCTTGCCGCGGCCGTGCGCCGCGCCGCACCCCGGGCGCGCGTGACGGTAGAGCCGTCGGTCGCCGCCGCGCTGTCGGCCTGGCGCGCGGACCGGAATTCGCCCACGGCGGCGGTGTGCGCGGGCTCGCTGTATCTGGCGGGCGCGGCGTTGGCGGCGTGCGGGAGGGGCGCGTGACCGGGCTTTCGGTGGGCGTGGACCTGGGCGGGACGTTCGCCAAAATAGGCCTGGTGGACGCGCGCGGGAGGATCCTGCGTTCAGCGCGCCTGGACACGCAGGTTTCGGCGGGTCCGCAGGCCTTCGTCGCGCGCGTCTGCGCGGCGCTTGCGGATTGGCGCTTTGACGGGCTGGGCCTGGGGCTGGCCGGCGGCGTGGACGCCGCGACGGGCACCTTGCTGTTCGCGCCGAACCTCCCCGGCTGGAAAGGATTTTCCTTCCGAAGCGCGTTTGAGCGGCGCCTGCGCGTGCCCGTCGTCGCCGAAAACGACGCGAACGTCGCCGTGTGGGGCGGCTACGTGATCGGCCTCAAAAAGAAGCCGCGGCGCGTGGTCGGCGTCACCTTGGGCACCGGGGTGGGCGGGGGACTGATTCTTGACGGCCGACTCTACCGGGGGGCGACGGGTGCGGCGGGCGAACTCGGCCATCAGGTCATCCGCGCGGGCGGCACGCGCTGCGGCTGCGGCCGGCGCGGCTGTCTGGAAGCCTACGCGGGCACCGCCGCGATATTGCGCGCCGCCAAGCGCCTGATGCGTCGGCCGCCGGTTCCGACGACGCCGAAGTCCGTGGCCGACGCGGCCGCGGCGGGCGACGCGGGCGCGCGCCGGGTCTGGGACGAGGTGGGCACGGCACTGGGCGAGGGCCTGGCCAACATGGTTCTGATGTTCAACCCCGACGCGGTGCTGATCGTCGGCGGCGTGGCGCGCGCGGGACGCCTCCTGCTGGATCCCGTGCGCCGCGTGTTTTCCGCGCAGACCTTCCGCGAACCGTTTTCGCGCCTGACGCTGTCGGCCCCGGCCGAGCGCGACTGGGGGTGCGTGGGGGCGGCCCTGCTCTCGCGGGAGGCGCGTTGACGGCGGCCCTGCTGGCGCTGTTGCTGTGCGCGCCCGCCGCCGCCGCCGACTACGCTCTGCCCGCGCCGCCGCCGGGGCGGCGCGTGGACTACTCGGCGGAGCGCGTCGACTACGACACGGACTCCGGGATGATCCATCTGTCGACCGGGGTGGTGGTGCGCGAGTCGACGTGGACGGTCAAGGGCGACGACGTGCGGCTGGACGTCAACCGGCGGTTGGTCACGTCCGACGGGCCGGTGATCCTGGAGGGCAAGGGCGGCGCGCTGTACGGCAACGCCGGCGAATTTAATCTGGGCGATCACACCGGGACCATGTTCGACGCGTCCGGCGGCTACGGGGAGTGGCGCATCCACGGTCCGAGCGCCGCCCTGCATGCCGACGGCGGCGCCGCTTTCAGCCACGCGGACTTCACCTCCTGCGATCTTAAGCCCCCGCATTACCACTTCCACGGCGCCTCGGTGACGGTCGTGCCGCATAGCGCGCTGTCGGCGTGGAACGTGCTGTTCTATTTGGGCGACTATCCTCTTTTCTATTTCCCTTATTTCTACTACGACATTTCCCCGGAGCATCTGGTGCGCTGGAAGTTTCAGCCCGGCGACGACGCGCGCAACGGCGTGTTCGTCAAAAGCACGCTGGCCACGCCCCTGGGCAAGGGATTTTCCGACAAGCTCTACGTCGACGATTACTCCAAGCAAGGGCCCGGCGTCGGTGGAGAGCTTAATTACCAGGACCCGCACGACAAGGCCTCCGCGGGCGGCATCTACGGCTACAACGTCGACGAGGTGGCGGGCGGCGGCCTGGACCGCTGGACCTTGGTCGGTTCCGACTATCAAAACCTGGGCTCGTCGACCTCGTTCCAGGGCCGACTTCAGCTTCAGTCGGACCCGAACGTCAACAACGACTACGTGCGTTCGAGCGCGTTCGCGGTGCCGCAGGAGCTGGTCAACAGCGCCGCGATCGACCATCGCTTCGCCCATTCCGCCGTGCGCGTGGCCTATTCGCGCGACGACATCCTCAACTCGACGGGCGCCGTGCTGGACCAAGGCGGCGTGCGCTACATTCGCAACACGGAGGACCTACCCAGCGTCCAGTACCAGACGGAATCGCTGGACGTGCTCGGCCTGCCCTGGCTGAACTCCTTCAGCGGCGCCCTCGACAACAACTACGACTTGATCCGCGGCTACACCCAACAGTCCGCCGGCGGGCAATGGGAGGCGACCCGCGCCTTCAACCTGGGCCGCGGCTTTACCTTTACGCCGCGCACCGACCTCAGCGAGACCGCCTACAACCGCTTGGACGAATACGCGAACTCCGCGTCGACCATCTCCTACGCCGACGCCGCCGTCACGCGCTGGACGACCACCGGCGACGTGCGCTGGAACTCGCGCTTCGGCAACATCGACGCGCGCCAGACCTACACCGAGCGAGCGGCGCCCAACGGGTTGGGCCGCGACGTCACGGCCAACGACCAAGGCATCGAGCAGAACGACTTCCAGCTCTCCGACCTGTGGCTGATGACCCCCACGCTCTGGACGCGCTTGACCGGCGGCTACACGCTTCAAAACTACAACGACCACACGCTCAGCACCAAGGAGCGTTTCGAGCCGGTCCAGGCGGAGGCCACGTGGACGCCGACCGATAATCTGGTCTCGGCCTTCCGTACGGATTACCTTCCCTTCTCCGGCCTGCAGGCCCTGATCGCCTACTTCTCCTACGGCGACGGCTCGGGGCCCACGCTCGGCGGCAACTTCGAGCACAACCAGGCCGACCCGGAGAACTACTACGAGACCTTCAACTTCGCCGTCTCGCCGGCAAGCTCCACGTGGCGCGTGATCGCCGACCTGGGCACGGTGTTCGAATCCTTAGGCGGGCCCGCGCGCCTGCACGGCCTGCGCGTGTATGAAAAAGACATCGCCATCATCAAGACCTGGCACGATTTCGTGACGAAAGCCATCGTCGGCGTGCGCCCCGGCGGCGTGGGCGAATACTCGGTGTCGGCCAGCCTGCGCCTGGGCGCCGGCGTGGGCCGTCCGCCGCCCCAGCCGAACTGGGAGCAGCAATTCTTCCCGGCGACGCCCGGCGCGGCGGTCTTCGGGCCCTAGCCGGACGCAAGAAGGCCCCGGACATTCGTCCGAGGCCTTCATCGGTTTCGCGCCGGTCCGATGCCTCATTATAGCGGGCGCGCCGCGCGCACGCTACGAAACGATGGGGAAACAGTTTCCGGCGATCCGGGCCGTCGCGGCGCGCAATCGGCTCATGAACCCCTTGTCATTTTTGTCCTGCGGACGCATAATCCGTTCATCGCCTGAGACTTGAGGAGATCACGATGAAGCGAACGGCATTGGCTGCG
Organism: Elusimicrobiota bacterium; assembly: GCA_013044195.1. GTDB lineage: Bacteria > Elusimicrobiota > Elusimicrobia > UBA1565 > UBA9628 > GWA2-66-18. Next base: position 7,652 of record JABEUV010000251.1, read on the forward strand.
GGGTTGATCGTATCGCTGGCGGCGTCGCTGCCGCGGCCGGCGCGGGCGAAGGAAGCGGTCCAGGAGGACGCATCGAGTAAAGCCTCGGCGGGCGCCGGCAAGGCGGGCATTCGGTGGGTGCCGATCCCGGGCGGGACGTTTACGATGGGTTCGAGCAGTTTCGGGCCGCCCCATCATGTGACGGTGAAATCCTTCCAGATGGCGAAGACCTTGGTGACGAACAAGCAGTACAAGGCGTGCGTGGCGGCGGGGGCGTGCACGGCGGCTCATGTGTCCGGCAAGAGTTGCGCCGTCTATAACGGGAGTTCTTGGGCTCCGGGCGACCTTCCGGATTCCGCGCAAGGCGACGATCATCCGGTCGTATGCGTGGACTGGAATCAGGCGAAAGCTTTTTGCGCGTGGGCGGGCGGACGACTGCCCAGCGAGGCGCAATGGGAATATGCGGCGCGAAGCGGGGGAAAAAACCGGAAGTATCCTTGGGGCAACGCGACGGCGACGTGCGCCGACGCGGTGATCGGAGGCTGCGGTTATCACGCGACGGCGGCGGTGTGCTCGAAGACGGCGGGCAACACGAAGCAGGGGTTGTGCGACATGGCGGGCAATGCGTGGGAATGGGTGGAAGATTGGTGGCACGACTCATACACCGGAGCGCCGACGGACGGGAGCGCGTGGGAAGATGCGGGCGACAGCCGGATTGGCCGGGGCGGGTCCTGGAGCGTCGATGCCGCGATCACGCGGTCGGCCGACCGAACCGGCTTCGATCCGAGTGCTCGCTACGACGGCCTGGGCTTCCGTCCGGTCCGCTGAGCGCACGACCGGCGCGGAGCGGCTTTCTTTGGCGCTTGCGGATGCGCTAGAATGGCCCCGCAACCATGGCTATTGAACAGACCCTGATCCTCATCAAGCCGGACGGCGCCGCGCGGCGCC
>JABEUV010000252.1 GCA_013044195.1 Elusimicrobiota bacterium
GACGGGCGCGCGGCTCTGGACGAGGCCGCGCCGATTTGGCATAATTCCTCTGTCGGGCGTGTAGCTCAGCTGGGAGAGCGCATCCTTCGCAAGGATGAGGTCGCAGGTTCGATCCCTGTCACGTCCACCAGTTTGGCCGGTGGTCGGGCATTTTTTTGAAAGTAGCCGCGGCGGGTCTCTGTTGACCGCCGCGGCTTCTTTATCTGGGATGACGCCGCGCCCAGGGCTATGGCTGGTTGGTCGTCGCGCCGAAGCCTCGGCGCCGTTGCCCTGCGGGCAGATCGGGGTCGGGCGGTGTCGTCGGCGAGGCGGCCTGCCGCTGGAGTTCGTGCAGGGCGGCGCCGCCGGCGGCCCGGCGCACTCCCAGGAACTCGAACCGGCCGGCGTCGAGAGCGCCCGGGGCCGGAGGCGCCGTACCGGCTCCGACCGAGGCGCCCGGATCGGCCGCGCCTGACGGCGCGCCGCCGAGAAGGCCGCTCTGCGCGAGGCAACGGCCCAGGTTGTAGGCGGACTGGCTCGCCTCGGCGGCGCCCTCGGGCGCGGCCGAGGCTCCCGAAGAATCCGATGCGGGCGCGGGCGCATCCGCTTGCGGCGCCGCCCCCGGCGCCGCCTCCGGCGCGGGCGCCGCGGCGGCCGCGGCGCGGGCCGCGTCGCTGCCGCCGAACATCGCGGCCTCGCTCTTGGCCAGTTGTTTCTGATCCGGGCTGTCTTTCTGGGCGGCCGCGGCGACCGCCTTCTTCAAGGCCGCGATCGCTCCGGGATCCGCATTCGGGTCCTTCTGCATCATCGCAAGCAAATCGGCGGGCGTTTTCTTGGGCATCGTGTCGAAGCCGCGCACATAGTCCGACCACATCACCGCGCCGTCGGGCATGGTGATGATCGCCCCCTTGCCGTCCGGAGTGCGGTCGATGCTTTTGTAGACGCCGCTTTTGAGCATTTGGTCCTCGTCTTTCTTGACCGAGTCCATCATCTGCTGGTTGCCGACGTCGCCGAGAGCCTGCTCCGTCGCCGGATCCATTGCCGAAGCCGTCTTCTGGTCGGAGGCAGAAAGCGTCGTCGCGGCCGGCTGGGCAAGCGCCGCCCGGACCGCGAGGGCCAGGACCAGGACGGCGAGAGCGGGACGCGCGTTCTTCATGGAGGGGTCTTCTTGCGTCCCTTGGAGGGTAGTGCGCTGGGGCGCTTGGCGCCATAGGTCGTTAGGCCTAGATGTCCATAGGCATTAATGCTCATCCAACGCCAAGGTCACGGACGCATCCTGAATACCATGAACGCGGTTCAACGCCTAGCCGCCGCGACGTTCGTGCTGGGACTTCTGGCCTCGGTCGCGCGGGCCGTCCCGGCGGGCACGGGAGTCACGGCGCTGAAGCGCAGCGCCGCCGACGCGGACGTTTTTTCCCAAGCCGCGGACGGCGCGATCGAACGGGCGTCTTTGGCCGCGGCCGAGCCCGCCGTCTCCGTCGACGCCGGCGCGAGCGCGGGCCTGATTTCTACGCGCGTCGCACGGCGCGATTTCGCGGCGGAGCCTCCGGCCGTCTTCGTTCCGCGCGCGGCGCCGCCGCGGGCCGCTTGGCCCGTGCGCGACTCGGCACTGGCCGCGACGGCATTGGAAGGCGGCCTGGTTCTCGCGCTGGTCGCGGCCGGTCTTTGGCGCGCTTTGCCGGCGACGGACGAAGTGCCAGCCGCGACGGCCGCGACCGGCGATCCCATGGTTTGCGCGCTCGCCGCCCCGGCGCCGGCGGCGCCTTCGTTTGTTGCAGACTCCCCGGCTCCTGCCCCGCGACTGCCGGAACCGTTCGTCGACGCGCGCATGCCCGTTGGCACCTGGCGCGCGATTTCCCAACGCGAGCAGGCTCTCATCGAAAGCTGGGACCTCAGCCGCGAGAAGGCGCTGGGATTGGCCTCGCTGGAGCAGTGGCTCGACGCCCATCCGGCCGCGGGCGTGGACGTCGCGGCCCTGAAATCGAAGCTGGCCCGCGCCTGACGGCGAGCTACGCTTTCGCGGGGACGGCCGAGGCCGGCAGGTCCAGCTTGATGTGCAGTTCCTTGAGCTGCTTTTCTTTGACAGGACCCGGCGCCTCGGACAGCGGGTCGGTGCCTTTCTGCGTCTTCGGGAAGGCGATGACCTCGCGGATGGAGTCCTCGCCGCACAGAAGCGCGCACAAGCGGTCCAGGCCCAAGCCGAAGCCGCCGTGCGGGGGTGCTCCAAAGTCCAGCGCGGACAGCAGAAGGCCGAATTGGCGCTGCTGCTCGGTGGCGTCGAAACCCATGAGGCCCAGGATCTTGCGCTGCATCTCCCCGGAGTGGTTGCGTATGGAGCCGGAGGCAAGTTCCACGCCGTTGAGCACCAGGTCGTATTGGTGGCTGCGCACGGCACCCGGGTCCGTGTCCAGCTTGGGAACGTCCGCGTCCAGCGGGCGCGTGAATGGATTGTGCGCGAACGTCCAGCGCTTCTCCTCCGCCTCCCATTCCAACAGCGGGAAGTGCGTGATCCAGGAAAAATGCCACGGCGTCGAAGGCTGAGGCTTCGTCTTGGAAATAATTTCCTTACGGATCATGCCCAAAACGCCTGCGGCGGTCATCTCCTTGTCGACCGCGAAGAACGTGGTGCCGCCGGTCTGGGCGCCGGTCTTGGCCTTGATCAGTTCAATCTCGGCGGGCGTCAGCGGCTTGGTGATGGGGCCCTCGGCTCCCGCGGCCGTCCACTTGATGTAGGCCAGGCCCTTGGCGCCCAGCGCTTTGGCGCCGTCGGTCAGCTTGTCGATTTCCGAGCGGCTGTATTCCACCGGAGACTGGATGGCGCGCACCACGCCGCCCGCGGCCACGGCGCCGCTGAAGACCTTGAAGGCGGAGTCCTTGAAATCTGAAGTCAGGTCGACGATCTCAAAACCATAACGCTGGTCGGGTTTGTCGGAGCCGAAGCGGCGCATCGCGTCGAAGTAGTCCAGGCGCGGAAAGGGCGCGGCCAGGTCGACTCCCAGCGCGGCCTTGAAGATCGCCTTCATCATGCGCTCGCAGGCGGCATGGACTTCGGCCTCGGTCACGAAGCTCATCTCCACGTCGATCTGGGTGTGCTCGGGCTGGCGGTCGGCGCGCAGGTCCTCGTCGCGAAACGCGCGCGCCAGCTGCATGTACTTCTCCACGCCCGACGCCATCAGGATCTGCTTGAAAATTTGCGGCGACTGCGGCAGGGCGTAGAACGTGCCCGGGTTCAGGCGCGAGGGCACCAGAAAATCGCGCGCGCCTTCCGGCGTGGCCTTGGTCAGCATCGGCGTCTCGATTTCCAGGAAACCGTCCGCGGCCAGCGCGTTGCGCGCGGCCATGGCCACGGTGTGGCGCATGGTCAGGTTGTTGAGCATGCGGCGGCGGCGCAGGTCCAGGAAGCGGAACTTTAGGCGCGACTCCTCGCTGGCCGTGGAGTGCTCGTCGACTTCGAAGGGCAGAACCTTGCAGGTGTTGAGTACCTGCACCTCGTCGGCGGTCAGCTCCACTTCGCCGGTGGGCATCTTCGGATTCTCGGTGCCTGTCGGGCGGCGCTGGATTTTCCCGCGCACGGACACGACCCACTCCGAGCCCAGCTTGCCGGCGGTGAGGAAGGCGTCGACGACTTCCGGATGAACCACGACCTGAAGCAGGCCGGAGCGATCGCGCAGATCGAAGAAGTAAACACCGCCATGGTCGCGCCGGGAGTGCACCCAGCCCGCGACGCGCGCCTCCTGGCCGACGTGAGCGGCGTTCAACGCGCCGGCGGAATGCGTACGCATGGAGTTGTTCATGGGATGGGGTCCTTGGCGAAAATCAGTCGTGGGAGCCGAGAGCGGCCAGCTTGACGGCGTCGGGGACCGCGTAGCGGCCGTCGGCCGTGACGGCAATCAGTCCCGCCCGGCGCAGAGATGAGAGCGCGCGGGCCAGCGGCTCGCGCGTGGTGCCCACGTACTCGGCGAGCTCCTGCTGGGTGTAGCGCTGCGTGAGCGCGATCCCCCCTTTCCAGGGTTCGCCGCCGCGGCGCGCCAAAGCCATCATGGCCTTGGCCACGCGGCCCAGCACGTTGTAGAACAAAAGGCCTTCGATCTCTTCGTTGGCCCGGCGCAGTCGCGCGCAGACCGCCTGTAGAAGATAGAAGGTCATTGCTGCGTCGCGCGCCAGCAGACGCCGGAAATCCTTTTTGCGGATCACCAGCAGGCGCGAGTCCTCGACCGCCTGCGCCGACGCGCTGCGCGGCGCATCGTCGATCAAAGACATCTCGCCGAAGAAGTCCCCCGCCGTCAGGTAGGCGAACGTCTTCCTCTTGCGCCCGGCGGAGTCCGCGTAGATCTTCACGCGCCCCGACAGCACCACGAACATCGCGTCGGCGTATTCGCGCTTGCCGAACAGCGCCTGACGCGCGGGCACGTTCATCTCCCGGGCCAGCCGCGCGACCTCCTTCAACTGCGGGCCGGACAGAGAGGAGAGCAGTCCGATCTTCTTGAGAGCCTTGTCGCGCGTCATGGGACGGTATTCTACCTCTCCCGAGGGAAGCCCTTCAAGGATGCGCCGTGCGGCCGACTGACGGCCCAGGAATATCTTTGGGCGTCGACTCCGGGGACTCGAAGATAAGCAGGTCCGGGCGCTGTTCGAAGGCGCCCAGACGGTCGAGGGCGGCGCGCGCTTGCGCGGCGACCTCGGCAGAGGCGGGCTTCGGCCGGCCCCAGTTGCCGTCGAGCGGGACAAAGGTCAGCTGCTGGACGCCGTCGCGGTTCATTTCGACGCGCACGATGGCCTCGGAGCGCGTGGCGGTGCTGGGCGAGACGAATAAAAAGTTGCCCAGGCTGTAGACGATAGGCTTGCCCTGGTATATCTCGACGGGTTGTAGAACGTGCGGGTGGTGGCCGAGAAACAGATCGGCGCCGGAGCGGATGGCGGCGTGGGCCACGGCTTTTTGAATGTCGTTGGGATATTCGGCCAGCTCCGTGCCGCCGTGGAAGCTGACGATCAGCACGTCGCACTTCTTCTTGGCGCGGCGCACGATGTCCGGGATGCGCGCGTAATCGCTGTAGGCCACGCCGGGCTTGCGCGGGCCGGCCCAGGCGGCGCGCGGGTGCGTGCTGGTCAGGCCGACGATGCCGACGGAGAGGCCGCGCACCTTGAAGACGCGCACGCGCTCGGCGCGCGCGCGGTCCAGGCCGCCGCCGACGTAGCGCCAATGGCCCCGGTCAAGCGCGTGCAAGGTGTCGAGAAACCCCCTCTCGCCGTAGTCCCAGACGTGATTGTTGGCGATGTTCAGTGCGGTCACGCCCGCGGCGCGCGGGATCTTGAGGTCGGCGGGGCGGGCGCGGAAGTTCCAGGTTTTGGGCGTCTTGTCGCCGCGCGTCGTCACGGGCGTCTCCAAATTGGCGAAGACGATGTCGGCGGCAAGCGCTCTCTTGATCGCGCGCGACGGCGCGCCCGGCCCCCCCTTGCGCGCGATCGCGGCGATGGGCCCGTCCAGGCGGATGTCGCCCGCGGCGCTGAGCGTGACCTCGGCGCGAGCCGCGCTCGTGGAGGAGGAGACGGCAGCGGGCGCGGCCGGCGCCGAAGACGCCAGCAGAGCCAGCAGGGCTACAGCGTCCACTCGGCGAGGGCGCGCAGGGCTACGTGATCGGTGCGGTCGATCTTGAGCGGAGTGACCGAGACGCGCCCGCGCGCGACGACGGCCACATCGGTGCCCGGCTCGTCGACGCCGCGCACCTGACGGCCGGCCAGCCAGAAATATTCGTGGCCGCGGGTGTCTACGCGGCGCGAGATCGCCGTGCCGTAGATGCGCCGGCCCAGGCGCGCGGCTTGCCCCGCCAGGTAGCCGCCGCGCGGCGGCACGGGAAAATTGACGTTGAGACAGACGCCTTCGGGCAGGCCGCGGCGCAGGACCTGCGCGGCCAGCTTGCGCGCGTAGGCGGCTGCGGGGCGATAGTCGCGCGCGTCGGGGTCCAAAGAGAACGCGATCGCGGGCGCGCGCAGCAAGGTGGCCTCCATCGCGGCGGCGACGGTGCCGGAGTAGATCACGTCCTCGCCCAGGTTGTAGCCGCGGTTGATGCCGCTGACCACCAGGTCCGCGCGGCCCTCCAGAACTTGTAGCAGACCGAAGCGTGCGCAGTCGGCGGGGCTGCCGTTGAGGCCGTAGAAGCGCTCGCTGAGCAGGCGCGCGCGCAGAGGCTTGTGCAAGGTCAGCGAGTGGCTGTCGGCGGAGCGCTCTTGATCGGGCACGCAGACGGTCACGCGGCCCAGGCGGCGCATGGCGGCCACCAGCGCGGGCAGGCCGGGGCCGTGCACGCCGTCGTCGTTGCAGACCAGTATCTGGGGTCGTTTCATGATGTCGCCGCCCGCTCCAGCGCGTCCGCGAAAGTGTTCGCGGCGGCGTCGGCCGCGGGCAGGCCGAGCGCGTCGTAGGCCCGCGACATAGAGGCGCGTCGCGCGTCGGCCTGCGGCGACTGTAGCAAATCGGCCAGTAAAGACCCCAGACGCTCGCTGAGTTCGCTCTCAGGCAGGCGCGCGCACGCGCCGATGAGTTGAAACACGCGGGCGTTGGCGTCCTGATGGTCCGCGGCGGCGTGCGGATATGGCACCAGCACGGCCGGTGCGCGCTGGGCGGCGAGTTCGGCCAAGGTGCTGGCGCCGGAGCGGCACAGGACCAAGTCGGCCGCCCCGTAGGCGGCGGCCATGTCCTCCAAGTACTCGCGCACGTCGGCGCGCACGCCCGCGTCCCGGTAGGCGGCCGCCACGGCCTCGGATTTGCCGCGTCCGGCCAGGTGCAGGACCCGCACGCCGGGCAGGGCTTTGAGCGCCGCGGGCAGAGCCGCGTTGAGGCCTTGCGCGCCCTGACTGCCGCCGAAGGCCAGCAAGGTGGGCGCGTCGGCGTCCAGGCCCAGCGCGCGTCGGGATTCCTCGCGCCCGCGACGCGCGCGCAACTCGGGCCGGATCGGCGTGCCGATCACCGTTCCGCCCGCCCCGGTGTTGGGCGGCGGCAAGCCCCAGAACAAACGCGCGCCCAGGCGCACGCACGCGGAGTTGGCCAGGCCCAGAACCGCGTTGGACTCGTGTACCGCGCGCGGCACTCCGCGCCGCCAGGCCGCGAAGATCAGCGGAAAGCTCAGGTAGCCGCCCATGCCGATCGCCAGGTCCGGTTCGAAGGAGCGCAGCGCGCGCGACAGCAAGCCCAGGCTTCCGGCTAATTTTCCGGCGAAGCCCAGCAGTTCCGGCCCCAGACGGCGCGGCAGGCCGCGCAGGTCCACGGGCAAGGCCGGCAGGCCCGCGCGTTCCAGCGCCGGCAGGGCGGGGTCTCCGGCGCGCACCACCATCAGCGGCTGCCAGCCGCGCGCCTTAAGCGTCTGTGCCGCGACCAGCCCTGGATAAAAATGTCCGCCGGTGCCGCCGGCGGCGATCATCACGCGCTTCACGTCCCCTCCGGGCGCTGTTGGCGCGAGATGCTCAGCAGGACGCCCACACCGGTCAAGGTCGAGAGCAACGACGAGCCGCCGAAGGACAGAAACGGCAGAGGAATGCCTTTGGTCGGCAGAAGGCCGATGGCCATGGCCACGTTGAAGAAGGCTTGGAGCGTGATGGTGAAAGTGATCCCGCAGGCCAGCAAGGTTCCGAACAGGTTCGGCGCGCGGCGCGCGATGCGCATGCCGCGCAGAAGGAGTGCGGCAAACAGGCCCAGCACCACCAGCGCTCCGACCAGGCCCAACTCCTCGCAGATCACCGGAAAAATAAAGTCCGTGTAAGGCTTGGGCAAGTACATCAGCTTGAGCTGGGAGGCGCCCAGTCCTTTGCCGAACCAGCCGCCGGAGCCCACCGCCAGTATGGCCTGCGCCAGTTGATAGCCGGTGCCCCTGATGTTCTTGAACGGGGACAGGAACGTCATCAGCCGCGCGCGGCGGTAGGGCTTGCGCCATAATTCCTCGGCGACAACGGGCACCGCGGCGCCGACCGCGGCGAAGATCCAGCGTACCCGCGCGCCGGCCACGAACAGTACCAGCACCGCCACGCCGAACATCAGCGCGGGCGTGCCCAGGTCCGGTTCTTTTCCGATGAGCAGGAGCAGTACGCCGACCACGCCCAGCGGCACCAGCAAGCCGCCCACGGGCGAATTCAGCTTGCTGTGGCGCTTGTCCAGATAGGAGGCTAAAAACAAGACCGAGGTCAGCTTGGCGAATTCAGCGGGCTGAAGGCCGATGGGCCCCAGGCGGATCCAGCGGCGCGCGCCGGCGATGGGATGAAAGAACAGCGCGGCCAGCAGAAGCGCGGCGGTGGCGCCGTAGATGGGGACCAGCCACTCGCGCAGGCGGTTGTAGTCAAGCTTGGCGACCCAGGCCATCGCGGCCAAGGACACCACGGCCCAGGCCAGTTGGCGTTCGACGAAGTACAGCGGCCGACCCATGGTCTGCTCGGCGGAGATGGCGCTGGCGGAATAGACCATCACCACGCCCAGCGCGGTCAGCGACAGCGCCAGCGCCAGCAGGACGTAGTCGAACGGCTCGCGGCGGCGCGCCTGTGCGCTCAACGCCGGCCCGCCGCGGCGCGCACCAGCGCCTTGAATTGCCGGCCGCGGTCCTCAAAGTCCTTGAATTGGTCGAACGACGCGCAGGCGGGCGACAGCAGGAGCACGTCGCCTTTCTCTGCCACGCGCAGGGCGGCGTCCACCGCCGTGGCCAGGTCGCCGCAGGGAAATATCGGCGCCAGTCCGCCCAGGTCCTCCTCAATGCGCCGCGCCGCCGTGCCGATGGTGAAGATGCCTTTGACGGTCTTCTCGATCCAGGGTTTGAGCGGCGTGTACGGCGAGCCTTTGTGCAGGCCGCCCAGGATGAGAAGAAGGCGCTTGCCCTGCGGCTCGAACGCTTTGAGCGCGACGAAGGTGGAGTCCACGTTCGTGGCCTTGGAATCGTTGACGCAGCGTACGCCGCGCACGGCCCCGCAATCTTCCAGGCGGTGCTCGACACCTTTGAAGGCCGTGAACACTTTTTGCACCGCCGCGGCCTTAAGGCCGCGCGCGAAGGCCAGCAGCCCGGCGGCCAGCGCGTTTTCGATATTGTGACGGCCGGGAAGTTTCGGCGGCGTCAGCGCGCGCTCCTTCTTCCAACCCGGAAGGCGGAAATGCAGTTTGCCGTCCGCCTCCCAGGCGTGGACATGGGATCCCGGCGCGCCGAAATAGAGGCGCTGCGACGGGCACTCGCGGGAAAGCTTGTAGACGATCGGATCGTCGGCGTTGAAGACGCAGGCGTCGCCCGGGCCCTGCTCGCGGAATATTTTCGCCTTGGCCGCCACGTAGGTGGCCATGGAGCCGTGGTGGTCCAGGTGGTCGGCGGTGATGTTGAGGATGGCGGCCGCGCGCGGCTCGAAATGCGCGCTGTCTTCCAGTTGGTAGCTGGACGCCTCGATAATCAGGGCGTCGGACGCATGCGCCGCCGGCGCTGAGGCGGAGATCGGCACGCCGATGTTGCCGCCCAGAATGGCCTTGCGCCCGCGCGGCAGACCGGCCTTGAAGATCTCCCAGGTGAGCTGGGTGGTCGTCGACTTGCCGTTCGTGCCGGTGACGGCGACCACGCCCTTCGCCTTCGAAAACGCCAGCGCGATCTCCAACTCGCTGTACACCGGCACGCCTTGCTCCCGGAGCTTTTGAAGAATCGGCAGGTCCGGCTTCAGACCCGGGCTCTTGACCACGAATGCGCATTTCAGCAGTCGGTCGGAATGACCGCCCCCCTCCCACTTCGCGCCCGCCGGAAATCCCTTCAGCGCCTTCTTAAGCTCCGCGCGCGGCCGCGCGTCGCTGCCCAGCACGCGAAATCCCTTCTTGGCCAGCAGACGCGCGACGGCCTGGCCCGAGCGCCCCAGGCCCAGCACGCCGGCGAGCTTCTTGCGAAAGGAGCGGGGATCGAATGGAGGGTTATTCATTGGCCGACCGCGCTCCTTCGGGCAAACGCCAACACGTGCCCATTCGGATCAAGGCAGTAAGCCGCGTCATGCCCCCAATCCCGCGGGCCGAGCGCGCTTAACTCCCGGGCGCCGTTTGCCAGAGCCTTCCGGTGATAAGCCGCCGGATCGTCGACGACAAAATAGAGTTCCGCCCGCGGTATGCCGGCGGCGGTCTCCGGATCCGGAAGCTTCGCGCCGAGCAGTCGCTTGATGCCCGCGGAGGGCATGAGTCCAAGAATCGCGCCTTCTCCAAGCCGGAACTCGGTCATGCCCGGAACGTCCAGCTGCGGCTTCAGACCAAGTACCCGCTCGTAGAACACCGCGCTGGACTTCTGGTCCGCGACGTAAAAAATTAGATGTGCCTGCATTTCACATCACTCCGATTGTTAGCGCAGACGTCCTTTTAACCCGGGTCATGTTTGTTAACCTTCCGTCAAAGTGATATTGCCTCTGAACTACGGGCCTCGACCCACTCGTCATGAGATACTTGCAGACGAACCATTTTGGCCTTTTCTTTCGGAACTTCGAGGAGATACGCGTCCCAACCATTCTCGAGAACCAGGGTCAAAAATTCAGACAACTCTTCTCCGTCGTTTTCACCAAACAAATGTCCGGGAGCCTGTTCGATGGACCTTCGTTCGCCGCGCTTTCCACGAGCGGCATAATATGTCGGCCAATCTTCACCTGAGCCCCATATACCCCATCCCGTGACGAGAAGCAGGCACTCTTGCCAGTCTCCTAGCGCGCGGACGCATCTCAATGCAATCTTGGATTCTTGGCCGGACCGTTTCCCATTCGCATAGACGACGCGTGATTGATGTATGAGGGCGGCGTCAGGTAACGGCTGATAATCTTTTGACAAAGCTATGCCGTGTTCCTTGCACCAGGCGGCGATCTCGTTCGATTCGATGAATTGCATTGTTAATCAGCCGAACTCGAAACTCCGGCGTCGCTCCGGCTGATTTTGACGCTATATACCTTCTAATCGGCGCCGCAGGGCTTCGAGAGTAACGGTCTTGCCGGCGCGCGCTTCGCGCCAAGACTTGCGGATTCTTTTGGCGGCGGTCTTGTCCGAGAGAATCTGGATTGTCTCAAGCAGGCCCGCGTAATCCTTCGCAGCGATGGTCATCATGCCCGCCGTTCCTTCCAGAGACGAACGGTGAAGCTGTGCTCGGTCGCGATAAAATCCGGCTCGGTTCCGTTCAATTCGCGCATGCCGGGAATCACCTTGTCGCGAATGCCCATGCCGCGATGCTCGATATAGCGGTAGTCGCGCATGATGTTGAC
>JABEUV010000253.1 GCA_013044195.1 Elusimicrobiota bacterium
GCGCACGCGCGTGCGCCGGATCAGTTCGAGCACGGGGTTGTGCCGCTCGTGTCGGATTGCGGAGTCCAGGCTGCCGCGGCGGCGCGCGGAGGCGACTACGTCCCACAGCGCGACGCCGCGCGCTTTCAGTCGCGACAGCCGCCGCGCGTAGGACAACGCGCGCAGGTCTTCGCCCAGCGCCGTGCCCACCAGGTCCCAAAACGCGTTGCGCGGGTGGCCGTAGTATTGTGTCCCACGCGGCGCCCCGCGTCAAGGCGCGTGCTTGGCCCCCCGCCGGTCGATGTGCTTTCATAGCCGTGTGAAGCGTTATGCGTGCGTGCACGGGCACTTTTACCAGCCCCCGCGCGACAACCCGTGGACAGGGGCGGTCGAGCGCCAGCCGTCGGCCGGCCGCGACCACGACTGGAACGCGCGCGTGGCGCGTGAGTGCTACGTGCCCAACGGCGAGGCGCGCGTTCTGGACGGCGCGGGCCGCATCGTCGACCTGGTCGACAACTACGAGTGGATGTCGTTCAACTTCGGGCCTACCTTGCTGGCCTGGTTCGAGTCGGCCCACCCGCACGCCTACGCGCGGCTGAAGGAAGCCGACGCGCTGAGCGCGGCCCGTCTGGGCGGACACGGCAACGCGATCGCGCAGGCTTTTCATCACGCGATCCTCCCTCTCGCCCACCCGCGTGATCGCAAGACCGAGATTATTTGGGGCTTGGCCGATTTTGAGAAACGCTTCGGGCGCAAGTCCGAGGGGCTGTGGCTGCCGGAGTGCGCCGTCGACGAGGCCACGCTCGCGGATCTGGCCGACGCGGGCGTCAAGTTTGTTTTGCTGGAGCCGCACCAGGCCGACGCGATTCGGCCTTTGGCCGGCGGTTCCTGGGCGCCGGCCGACGGCGCCTTGATTCCGGGCGAGCCCTACCTCTGGCGCGGGGCCGCGGGCGCGCGGCTGGCGCTGTTCTTCTACGACGGTGGACTCTCCCGCGCGGTCGCCTTCGAGCGCGCGATGACCGACAGCCGCGCCTACGCCGCGCGCCTGGCCGGCGAGGGCCTGACCTTGGTGGCCACCGACGGCGAGAGCTACGGCCACCACGAGGCGTTCGCGGAGATGGGCCTGGCCCACCTTTTGCGCTACGCCCTTCCCGAGAAGGGCGTGGAACCGGTCAACCCGGGCTGGTATTTGGAGACGCATCCGCCGCGCTCGGAAGTCCGACTCAAGGCCGGCGGCACCTCGTGGAGCTGCTCTCACGGCGTCGAACGCTGGCGCGACGACTGCGGCTGCGGCGGCGCGCCCGGCCGCCAGCAGCGCTGGCGCAAGCCCCTGCGCGAGTCCTTGGAGCGCCTGCGCGCGCGCCTGGCCGAGCTTTATGAACATGAGGCGCGCGGCTTGATCTTGGACCCCTGGGGCGCGCGCGACGCCTATATCTCCGTCGTGCTCGACCGTTCGGAGGAATCGGTCGCGCGCTTCCTGGCCGCGCACGCGCCCGCCGCGGCGACCGACGAGGCCTTGCGCGTCAAGGCCCTGCGCCTTCTTGAGATGCAGCGCCACGCGCTGATGATGTTCACCAGCTGCGGCTGGTTTTTCGACGAAATCTCCCGGCTGGAGCCGGTGCAGGTGCTCCTGTACGCGGCGCGCGCGCTGGAGCTGGCACGCGCGTTCGGCGCGGACTTCGAGCCGGAATTGGTCGCGGGTCTAAAAGAAGCGCCCAGCAACGAGCGCTGGGGCGACGGCGCGCGCGTCTGGACGGAGCTCGTCTTGCCGCACGCGCTGACGCACGACCACGTCGCCGCGCACTATGCCGTTTCGCTGCTGTTCGAAGACCACGCGCCGAAAACGGTCCACGGACGGCGCGCGACCTGCACGCGCCTGGCGCGGCGCGCCGAAAACGGCGTGTCGGTCGCCGCCGGCCGCGCCGAGTTCGTCGAGGCCGCCACGTCCGAGCGCTGGTCGCGCAGCTTCTTTGCCGCCATCCTGCCGCGCGGCCGCGTGCAGGCCTTCATCTGCGGCGAACTGCCCGAGGACCGCTTCGAGGCCCTGCTGTCCGATGCCGCGCAAGGCGGCGACACCTGCCCCCTGCCGCCCGGCCGCCAGTTCCGCCTGCGCGACCTGCGCCCGGACGAGCGCGAGCGCGTGCTGGGCCTGGTGCTTGATCGGCGCCTGTCGCGTTGGGCGACGATCGCGCGCGACGCCTTTGAGGAGACCTTGCCGCTCGTCGAGCAGTTTCGCGGCTTGGGCATCGAGCCTCCGGCCGGGCTCGACGAGGAGGCGCGGCTGGCGCTCACGCACGAACTCGGCCGCCTGGCCGAGAACTTCGCCGCGGGCGCGCCGGAAGCGCTGGCGGAGTTTCGCGCCTCGCTGACGCGCGGCCGCGCGGCGGCGGTGCCCGTGATGCGCGCGGTCGTCGAGGGACCGTGGGAGCGCGGCGTCTCGCGCCTGCTCGATGGGCTTGAGCGTGAGGCGTCGGAGGCGGGCCTGCGCGCCCTGCGCGAGGCCGCCGAACTGGCCGAGGTCGCGGGCCTGACCGACTGGCGCCCGGCCGCGCAGACGCGCTTCTTCCGCCTGCTGAAGTCCCGCCCGGAGTCTGAGCTCGCTCAGGCCGCGGCCGCGGCGCTGGGCCTGGCGGCGTAGCGCTTCAGCGCGCGGGCCGCGCGCGCAGTTCCTCGCGCGCGTAGTGGAGCAAGGTGGGCGCCAAGATGGCTCCGGGCAGTCCCATCAGCGCCTCGCCGAGCACGAGGCTGACCAGGATCGCCCAGGTCGGCGTGTCGATGCGGTCGCCGACGAGGCGGCCGTTCAGGAAATACTGGGCCTTGTGCGAGACGAGCAGAAAGGCCAGCGCCGCGACGGCCGTCGAGCCGGAGACGGTCAGCGCGGTGGCGACGATGAGGACGTTGCTGGCGATGTTGCCCGCGATCGGGATGACGCCCAGGAAGAACGTCGCCAGCAGCAGCATGGTGCGGAAAGGAATCCTCAGCGCGAACAGAAAAACGGCGGTCGCGGCGGCGTTGATCGCGGCGATGACGAACTGCGCGCCCATCACGCGCTCGAAGCAGATGCGGAAAGTCGCGGCGCGCGCGGCGCACTCCCGCCGCACGGCGGCGTCGAGGTTGCCCGGCGCGCCCGCGGCGGCGCGCGACGGAGCCAGGAAGGCGAGCACGGCGGCGACCGCCACGAGCAGGAATTGGAAAAAACCGCGCGTGAGCAGGCCGCCCTCGGCGGTCAGCAGTCGCGCGTTGGCGCGCGCCGCGTTGAGAATGTAGGTCTTGAGCTCGCCGGCGTTGTCGATGGGCAGGTCGACGCCGAAGCGGGTGGCGGCGCTCTCCAGGCCGGGCAGGACGCGGTCGAGAAACTGGGGCAGCCCCGCCAGCCCGATGCGCGCGAACGCGATCACGACGCCGATCAGGATCCCGGCCAGAAAGACGAGCAGTACGAGCGCGCCGGCGCGC